>MFEF01000022.1 GCA_001777515.1 Candidatus Doudnabacteria bacterium RIFCSPHIGHO2_01_48_18 | reverse complement strand
GCGGTTCTGGCCTGCGGCGTAGATAACATTTATCCGGCCTTGAACCGCCATGTCGCGCAGCAAATTCTCGATAGTGGCGGCGCGATCATTTCCGAGCTGCCACTGGGGACCCCGCCGCTCAAACATCATTTTCCCAATCGCAACCGAATCATCTCAGGAATGTCTCTGGGCACGCTTGTCATCGAGGCAGCGGCAGAAAGCGGATCGCTCATCACAGCGCAGCACGCCCTTGACCAGAACCGCCAGATTTTTGCGGTGCCCGGCTCGATTTTCAATCCTGGCTCAGAAGGCCCGAACAATCTCCTGAAAATGGGAGCAAAGGCTGTAACCCGCGCTTCGGATATCCTCGAAGATTTAAACCTGGATTCGATACAAACTGAGCTTATCACGCAGGAAATCGCTCCTGACAACGAAGAAGAAGCCGTGATCCTGGGGCTTCTCAAACGTGAACCAACGCACGTTGATATTGTGGTAAAAACTACGGGTCTGCCGGCCGCCACAGTCGCGGCTACATTGACAATCATGGAGATGAAAGGTAAAGTTCGAAACCTCGGCGCCAACCAATATGTCATTTCACGGTAAACTAAAAAATTTTCTCATAATCATCATACTGGCAGTGCTGGTAGTTTCCTGGGGTAGTCCAGTACTCGCCCCAACTGAAGTATTACGAAACCAAACTAAGTTTTTGCCAACCACAACTCTTGTTGCTGTTGGCGACATTATGTTTTCGCGCCATGTTGGTACGAAAATCAACGAGGCTGGCAATCCCAATCTGCCGTTTCTAAAAGTTGCTGATATTCTCTCGGGCGCTGACATCACGTTTGGCAACCTCGAATGCCCCTTGTCGGATTCGAATGTGCCGATCCGTGAAGGAATAGTCTTTCGCTGTCTCACACAACACGCCGCGGGAATAAAGCAAGCAGGCTTTGACGCGCTATCGACCGCGAACAATCATTCTATGGACCAGGGAGCAGACAATGTTGATTTTACAATCGAGCATTTAAATTCACTCGCTATCGCCCCAGTAGGCACTTCGAAAGTAAACGAATCCAGTAAAAGTGCGGTAATTGAGCGAAACGGGATCAGATTCGGATTTCTTGCCTACAGCTACACAGCCCATAATGACGGCGGCAAGAGCACGCACCCGCAAATCGCAACCATGGACATATCTCAAATGAATGAAGATATTGCGGATCTAAAAAACAAATCCGATGCCATCATCGCAAGTATGCATGCCGGTACGGAATATACTCGTAAACCAAATCAGGGGCAAATTGATTTTGCGCACGCCGCCATCGACGCGGGAGCAGACATTGTTATCGGCCATCACCCGCACTGGATCCAGGAAATAGAAATCTACCAAGGCAAACCCATTTTTTACTCCTTGGGCAATTTCGTGTTTGACCAAATGTGGTCGCAGGATACTCGCGAGGGGTTGGCAGTCAAACTGGAATTCCAAGCCAGCAAATTAAAGTCTGCCGAATTAATCCCGGTTGTGATCGACAACTACTGCTGTCCGCGCCCTGCGACAGAAAAAGAAAAAATCAGTATCCTTTCCAAAATCAAGGCAAAGAGTTATATTAAATTCTGAATTTTGACATCCCAAAGGAGCGAGCTATGAAAAAGGTGGCTTACGCCGTGGTAATTTTGCTTGCAGTGCCGTGCCTGGCGATTAGCCAAACTGAAACCTGGAGAGATGGCCTGCCGGATAAACTCAAATCCAAAATGACAGAGGCAGAGCAATGTAAATCTCTGGCAGAAAGCCGGACTGCCCGTCAGCAACAAATCGCTGCCGAGCTCAAACAGATTCTCAATATAGTACCATCTACCCCGCACGTGAAAAGGATGGAGGAGCTGTTCTTCGAGTATTCCGAATTGTCTAACCGCAGGCCGGAGCTTTACGGAACTTGCAGCACCCTCGAATCTGCAGCCAGAAGTCTGTTTGATACGTTAGTAAAAACCCCCGTGATTATGCAGACAACAGCGTTGGAACAAAACCAAAGCGACTGGAACAAATATCAAGCGCTATGGGGCAATTTTCGTACCTGGCTCGATGCTCAAGACGTATACAAGATAATAGACTCGGCAACAAAGGAAAATAGTCAAGCGGAAAAAATCGTAGATGAAATTAACTATTTTCTACTGCCAATCATTCATGGAAAGATCGCAGATCTGGGCGGCCGCGCTAATGATGAATTTTCGGAAAAATTCAGTGCCTGTTTAAAGTCCCGCAAATCCGCAGCGCAGTGCTACCGCGACCTGGTTCCTGGCTGGCCTCCGAAATGAATCGCGTCAGCCAGTATGACTCTAACCGGCGGTCTCGTCATTGAGACCGCCGTGTTTTTTATTTCCCTAATGTACCACAGTTTACGCGATCGGTTAAACTGTGGTACATTAGAAATATATGGGATATCAAGGATCATTTCGAAGCAGAAATCGCTGGGATGTAGAGGATATAATACTAAAGCTCGTCTCAATGAAGGATGCGACAATGGAGCTGATTTTAGATCCAGAAAAGTACATGGAGAAGTATAACCGACGAGAAATCCAGAGAAGACTGTACTATCTCAAGAACAAAAAATTTATCGCCTTTCCAGCGCGGTCTCCAAAAGGACAGGTTCTGCTCACAAAGCTGGGATTAAAAAGGCTCCGTGGGATGGTAAATGGCGGTTATTAACCTTTGATATCCCGAAAAAAAACAGTGGGACGAGACAAACTTTTCGACGGAAATTGAAAGAGCTTGGTTTTTTTCATTTTCAAAGAAGCGTATTTGTGCTTCCTTACGAGTGTGAAACAGAACTCAATTTAATAACTGACTATCTAAAAATAACATCGTGCGTACATTTATCCAGCACCTTCCAGAATACCCCGCAGCTTGCTGCGGGGATGAATGGCTCAATATAGCCTTCCTGCGGGGTGCAATACCCCGACAGGAAGGTGCTGGATTTATTGCAGGCAAATCGGTTTTTTGGCGACAAGGAATTAATTAAAAATTTTAATTTGCATGTACCATGAATTAACCGATCGGTTAAAATATGGTACATTATTTTTTTGCTATAAATTCTTGACAGAATATAATTTGTTTGTTAAAACTTAGCACATGTCTAAATTGGTTATCGTCGAGTCGCCGACGAAAGCAAAAACCATTTCTAAATTTTTAGGGAAAGAATTCAAGATTGAATCCTCTTTTGGTCATATCCGGGACCTGCCGAAAAGCAAAATGGGCATTGATATCGAGAAAGATTTCGAACCAGAGTACCTTATCCCTCGCGACAAATCTAAACACGTGAAGGAGCTCCAAGCCCTCGCGAAAAAAGCCGACGAAGTGATTCTCGCAACTGATGAGGACCGCGAAGGCGAGGCAATCGCCTGGCACCTCGTGCACGCCCTGAAGCTGGATGAAAAACAAGCCAAAAGAATAGTGTTCCACGAGATCACCAAAACCGCCATTGAAAAGGCTCTTGAAAATCCTCGCCACATTTATCTGCACCTCGTAGACGCGCAGCAGGCCAGACGTGTTCTCGACCGCCTGGTTGGCTATGAACTCTCGCCTTTCCTGTGGACCAAGGTTAAATACGGCCTCTCCGCGGGCAGGGTGCAATCAGTGGCCATGCGTTTGATCGTGGAGCGCGAACGCGAGATTGAGAAATTTAAAACCCAGGAATACTGGACCATAGAAGCCAAGCTGTCTCCGAATCCGCCAACTGGCGGAAAACAGCACGAGATTTTTGGCGCGAAGCTGCACAGTATTGATGGCGCTGCTTTGAAAAAATTCGATATCCCTTCCAAAGAGCAGGGCGATAAAATCGTCGCTGACCTGAAGGGCGCTGCATATACAGTAGAAGAGATTACCAAAAAAGAGGTCAAACGCTCACCCGCCGCGCCTTTCACTACCTCGACGTTGCAGCAGGAAGCCGCCCGCAAGCTTGGGATGTCTGCCAAACAAACCATGACCCTCGCCCAAAAGCTCTATGAGCTTGGCTACATTACCTACATGAGAACAGATTCCGTGAACCTGGCCGAATCCGCGCTTACGCAAGCACAATCCGTTATCTCAAAAAAGTACGGCAAAGATTATGTGGGCAGCACCCGCCGATATAAAACCAAGAGCAAAGGGGCGCAGGAAGCCCATGAAGGCATCCGCCCGACGGATCTTTCTGTGGAGGCTGGTAATCTCGAAGGTGAAGATTTGGATGCGAAACACGCCAAACTTTATGACCTTATCTGGAAGCGCACCCTGGCAAGCCAAATGCCGGAAGCAATTTTTGATCAAACCAGCGTCGACATTAGTACTGGCGCAAAATATATGTTCCGCGCATCAGGCCAGGTTATGAAATTTGACGGGTTTATCAAGGCCTATATGGAAGACCGCGACGAAGATGAAGAAACAGATGAGCTTCCAGAAGGCCATCTCCCTGAGCTTTCCAAAAATCAGTGGCTCGCCCTGCATGAGCTGGCAGGCAAGCAACATTTTACTGAGCCGCCGCCGAGATTCACCGACGCGTCGCTCGTGAAAGCGCTCGAATCATATGGCATTGGCCGTCCTTCTACCTATGCCCCCACCATTTCCACCATCCTCGAGCGCGGTTACGTGGAAAAAGAAGAAAAGAAATTCAAACCCACGACCATCGGCCTGCTGGTCAATGACATCCTTGTCGAGCATTTCCCGAAAATCGTGGATTATGAATTTACCGCGAAAATGGAAGAATATCTCGATGAAATTGCCGAGGGGAAACTGAAATGGCAGCCGGTCATCAAAGAATTTTACGCGCCCTTCAAGGAAAATCTTGAGGAAAAGAAAACCTCTGTGAAAAAGCAGGTGCAACAGACCAATGTCCCCTGCCCGATTTGCGGCAAACACATGGTGATAAAATTCGGGCGATTCGGGCAGTTCATGGCTTGCGTAGATTACCCAGAATGCAAAGGCACCAAACAACTGCCGGAAGAAGAGGCGGCAGAGAAAAAGATCAAAGAAGAGAATAAACAAATCGGCGGGGCTTGCCCGGTTTGCGAGCATGGCCACCTCGTTGTGAAAAAAGGCCGTTTTGGCTTTTTCATTGGCTGTGATAAATATCCCGAGTGCAAACATATTGAAAAAATTGAGAAAAAAACTGGCGTTAAATGTCCGCAGTGCGACCGAGGCGATCTCATAGAAAAGAAGGCTCGCAAGGGCGGCCGCAAATTCTGGGGCTGCAACCGCTACCCAGATTGCGAATACGCTACCTGGAAATTCCCGACAGCGGATGGATCAACGGAAAAAACTGAAGAAAAAAAAGAAGCGGCAGAGGAATAAAACCTCGGCCGCTTTGGATTTTCAAACTACTTGGAATTCTTGTGGCGTGCCTGCTGGATAGTTTTTATCCCAGCAGGCGAAGCACCACTGTTTCGGCCTGCGGCCCAACGCCATCGTAAGATACCGCTGACTGAGATAACCCAACGAATCTGCTTCTATGATCTTGCAAATCTCTTCTTGGCTGTGGGTGGCGGCTATCAGTTCCTCATGCGTTGGCGTATCCACCCCATAAAAACAGGGTGAGATAGTGGGTGGACAACTGATCCGCACATGCACCTCAACAGCACCAGCCGCTCGAATCAAACGGACGAGCTTGCGCATGGTCGTACTGCGCATGATTGAATCATCCACGAGTACCACGCGCTTGCCGCGTATTCGCTTCCTGATTGGATTATGCTTCAGCTTTACGCCAAAGTGTCTGATCGTTGTTTTTGGCTCAATAAAAGTGCGCGCGACATAGTGATTGCGGATGAGGTCAAGCGTGAAACGGATACCTGACTCCTCTGCGAATCCCAGTGCCGCCTGCGCCCCGGAAGCCTGAACGGGAACCACTATATCTGCGTCTATCGGATGCTCACGGGCCAAGAGCCGGCCCATTAGGTCGCGACTGTCGGCCACGTTGCGCCCGGAAAATACATCGCTATCCGGACGGGAGAAATAAACGTGCTCGAAACTACATTGGGCCAAAAACGGACTGCGTGCAAATCTTTCGGAATGCAGCTCGCCATTCTCCACCCATATGATTTCTCCGGGTTCCACGTCGCGCAGATACAGATCATCGTCTTCCTCGGCCTTGATCAGATCAAACGCGCACGTCTCCGAAGAAAATACATAAGAACCGTTCAACTGACCGATCGCCAAGGGGCGGATTCCCAATGGATCGCGAACCGCGATCAGCAATTTCTCCGTCAAAATCAAGAGTGAGTAGGCTCCCTTGATTCTGGGAAGGACATCTTTGATTGCTTCGATAATATTGTCTTTTTCTGACCGGGCGATCAGATTGAGGATTATTTCGCTGTCGCTTGTGCATTGAAAAGTGGCTCCTGCCTGCTCCAATGCTGCACGGATGGGTTGAAAATTATTTAGATTGCCGTTGTGTGCCAAGCTTATCGTTCCAAACTTGCATTTCACAACAATTGGTTGGGCGTTTTTTTCAGCCCCGTCTTCTTTATCGCCGGCAGTCGAATACCGATCATGCCCAATGGCGCTATAACCCTTAAGCTTTCCGATTACCGATTCAGAGAAAAAATCTCTAACGAATCCACGCCCTTTCTGAGTATAGACCCCTGTTCCGTCAGAGGACGAAATCCCGCAGCTTTCTTGTCCCCTGTGTTGAAGTGCATAGAGGCCAAGATAAGACATGGGGACTGCCTCAACGTGGTTTGCAATCCCAAAAATTCCACACATAGAGCCTCCTTGAAAATGGGAATGGATAAATAGTATAGCACTAAAAAAACTCAATGGGCGGCCTTGGAGGCCGCCCATCAAATAGCTTTAGAAAAACCTTTGAGTTGTGTTCTGGTGGGAACGGTGGGAATCGAACCCACGACCATCAGCTTAAAAGGCTGTTGCTCTACCGACTGAGCTACGTTCCCGCGTCGCAACTATTGTTTGCTCATTATACAGAAATTACTAAATTTTTCAAGTCTAAAACGAGTCTTTTATTTTATCCCAAAAACTTTTGTTAACCTTTACCGATTCGCCGCTTTCATCCGATAGGGCCTTCAGAAGCTCTTTTTCTTTTTTAGTTAATTTTTGCGGCGTGACAATCCTCACCGTGATGAGGTGATCACCCCGGCCTTTAGTTTCCAGATGGGGCACGCCTTTGCCGCTGAGGCGCAATACCTTGCCTGACTGTATGCCAGAAGGAATCTTGAGCATGACCGGTCCATCAACAGTCTCTACCTCTATCTCGCCCCCAAGCGCGGCTTGATAGAAACTGATTGGTACTTCAGACAGAATATTTACACCCTCGCGTTTGAAATGCGGATGCGGTTTGACGCGGATCTCAATGTACAAATCACCAGGCCGGCTGCCGCGGTAGCCCATTTCTCCCTCGCCCGAGAGCCGTAAACGCTGCCCGGAATCTATGCCTGGGGGGGTGATTACCTTAATCTTTTTTGATTGCTTTTTCGTGCCTATGCCCGCGCATTCCGGGCACTCTTTTTCCGGAACCTTGCCGGTGCCCTGACAGCGGTCGCAGGTCGTAGCTTGCTGAAAATTGCCAAGAATAGTTTGCCTGCGGGTAATGATCTGTCCTTGACCATGGCATTTTGGGCAGGTTACGACTTTGCTGCCGGGAGCAGCTCCCTCGCCTTTGCAGGCCTGACAACTGTCTCTTTTTTCCAGGGTGATTTCTCGCTCAGTCCCAAATACGCTATCCAAAAAATCAATCGTAATCTGCATTTCAAGATCGACGCCCTGCTGCCGCCGAGCCTTGCGCTGCCCGCCGAAGATATCAGAAAAAATATCGCCAAAATCAAACTCTGCCCCGGAATAAGGACCCCGCGAAAAATTGTCGCCAAAACCGCGAGCAAAATCCGCGAAATCGGAAAATCCAGAGAAACCATTAAATCCGCCTGAAGCGGACCGACCTTGTCCGCCACGGGCGGATTGCTCAAAAGTTTGTCCAAAACGGTCATACTGCGAGCGCTTGCTTTCGTCAGAAAGCACTTCATACGCTTCGTTTACTTCACGGAATTTATCTGCCTTGCCTCCCTGCTTATCAGGGTGGTATTCGTGCGCTAATTTACGGTAAGCGCGGCGGATATCGTCTTTGGACGCGCCTTTTGAGACTCCAAGTATTTCATAGTAGTCTCTTTTTGACATTATCCTGGATAATTATTTCTTTTCTTCAAACTCTGCGTCTTGGGCTTTGTCTTTGTCGTCTTTGGGTTCGTCTGTTTTGGCTTCAGTTTGCCCTTCCGGGGGCTTCTGTGAATACATGGCCGCACCCACCTTTTGGATTTCCTGAGAGATGGCTTCCATTTGTTTCTTGATCGCGTCCGCGTCGCTGCCTTCTTTGATTTTTTTCAGCTCAGCAACTTTTGCTTCCAGAGAAGTTTTCAGGCCTGCTTCGATTTTATCACCCCCGTCCTTGAGGGTTTTCTCTGCCACTGCCGCCAGCTGATCCGCCTGATTGCGCGCGTCCACCAGCTCTTTGCGCCTGCGGTCTTCTTCCGCGTGCGCTTCCGCTTCTTTTCGCATGCGCTCGATCTCATCTTTGGAAAGATTCGACGAACCGCTGATCGTGATGTGCTGCTCTTTGCTCGTCGCCTTGTCTTTGGCGGTTACTTTCAAAATACCATTCGCGTCAATGTCAAAGATAACCTCGACCTGCGGCACGCCACGCGGAGATGGCGGCAACCCGTCGAGAATAAACCGGCCGAGAGATTTATTATCCGCGGCCATAGGGCGCTCTCCTTGCAAAATATGGATCTCAACCGAGGTCTGGTTATCCGCCGCGGTGGAGAAGACCTGAGATTTCGAGGTCGGAATCGTGGTATTGCGTTCGATCAAAGGCGTGGATACGCCGCCCAGAGTTTCAATACCTAAAGTCAGCGGAGTTACATCCAAAAGCAAAACATCTTTGACTTCGCCGCCGAGCACCCCGGCTTGCACAGCCGCGCCTTTGGCCACAGCCTCCATCGGATCAACGCCGCGTTCCACTGGCTTGCCAATATATTCCTCGACGAATTTTTGCACGATCGGCATGCGAGTCGGACCGCCAACCATGATGATCTTATCGATATCTTTTGGCGCAAGTTTTGCGTCGGTGAGTGACTGCTCCAAAGAAACTCGTGTCCGCTCAACGATCGTCCGAACCAGCTCTTCCAGCTTCGCTCTGGTGATCTTTAAGCTTAAATGCTTGGGGCCAGAGGCATCCGCCGTAATAAACGGCAGATTAATCTCGGTTTCAAGAGTCGTGGAGAGCTCAATCTTGGCTTTTTCCGCAGATTCCTTGAGGCGGTTGTAAGCCATTTTGTCATTTCTAATATCGATGCCTGATTGGTTTTTAAATTCCTCGGCCACGTAATCCATAATCTGATTGTCCATATCTGTGCCACCAAGCTTGGTGTCACCGGATGTGGACACAACCTCAAACACGCCTTGCCCGAAATCCATGATCGTGACGTCGAGAGTACCGCCGCCCAAATCGAAAACTAAAATCTTCTGTTCGTGATCAGCTTTATCAAGGCCATAGGCCAAGGCCGCCGCAGTTGGCTCGTTGATAATGCGGACGATCTCGAGGCCAGCGATTTCTCCCGCGTTCTTGGTGGCCTGGCGCTGCGAATCGTCAAAATACGCCGGCACGGTTACGACAGCTTTGGTAACAGTCCCGCCCAGATAACTTTCCGCGTCTTTTTTGATTTTCTGGAGAATAAACGCGGAAATTTGTTCCGGCGTGTATTCTTTATCAAGCATTTTCACTTTTTCCTTGGTCCCCATTTTGCGTTTGACCGCGTAAACAGTTCCTTCCGGGTTGGTAACAGCCTGGCGCCTGGCCGGTTCACCGACAAGCAGCTCGCTGTCCTTAGTCATCGCCACATAAGAGGGAAAAGCCTTACCGCCCCCGACCGTTGTTCCTTCCGCGGAAGGAATCATTACCGGTTTGCCGCCCTCCAGCACTGAAGCGGCGCTATTTGAAGTTCCTAAATCTATTCCGATAATTTTTGGCATTGTTATTGTCCTTTTTGATTAATCATTTCTTAACTTTCACTTTCGCTGGTCTTATAACCTTGTTATTAAGCTTATAGCCTGACTGGATTTCTTCGGTAATGGTTCCTGACTCTTGATCCGTCCCGTCTACCATTTCCACTGCTTCATGAAGCTCGTAGTTAAATTTTTCACCCGCGGTTTTGATTTTTTCTACCCCCATCTCGAGCAAAGTTTTTTCCAGCTGCTGCACGATTTTCAGAACGCCTTGTGACCAGTTTTGGAATCGTTCGTCAGGCGGCGAGGTTTTGAGCGCTTGCTCGAGACTCTCGAGCGTTGGGAGAATCTTTACCACTGTTACCTCCTGCGCAAACTGGATCAGCTCGCGGTTCTCTTTTTCCTGGCGCTTCTTGTAGTTTTCAAAATCTGCCGCGGTGCGCTTCCAGTTATTGAGATACTGCTCGGTCTTCTGCTTGTATTCTTCTAATTCGTCATTGCTCATGAGGGAAATTGGGTTAATTGGGGAATTGAAACGATAATAATTGCACTGAGTCCTGTTGCAAGCAGTTTTTTCACATACTCAAGTAAACTGATATTTCTGGCGTATTTCATGCGCTTCGGTCCAATGATGCCAATCACGCCTTTTTCGCCGTGCGGCAAATTGACCTTTGTCACTACCAGGCTGAAATCCTTTGCCAAGGGCACCGGCGCTTCACTCCCGATGTATGCTTTGACCTCGTCAGTTTTAACTAGCTGGCCGCCGTATTCGGAAACATCTTCGAGAAACTTTGCTATCTCCCGGACTTCTTCGGTACTGACACTACTATCAATGACATTGGAAAGGCCAGTCACACTGGCATTTCCTGGCAGAAGGGCAAACGCGGCGCCTTGCGCTTGTTTGGCCAAAAGCTTGGTAAGACTTTTGCCGAGTTCAATGTATTGCTTCTGCAAGGTCTTCAGCTCCTGCTGCAGCCGCTGTTGCTCAATTTGAGTAAGCTCCAAATGCTTCATGAGCTTGTTTACAAAGAACCGAAACCCTGCGTCTGTGGGTACTCGTCCTGCGGAGGTATGCGGCTGGAAAATGTATCCGGCTTTCTCAAGAGCTTGCATTTCGTTGCGAATCGTAGCCGCGCTCACGCTGAAACCGTATTTTTCCGACAATTCACCTGAACCGACCGGGAGTCCAGTCGTTGAGTATTCTTTGATGATTGCCGCTAGTATCTTTGCTTGACGATTAGTAATTTGGTTCTGTTGATTCATAATATAAAATAACTTAGCTTGCTTGCCCACCGAAGCTTTAGCGAAGGCTGGGCCTTGGTGTAATTTCTGCCATATTTGCTTAAGCATAATAAAATTAGCACTCGACATTGTCAAGTGCTAAATCCTCCTGTGCCAAGGCTACGGAAGGATGTGGTTCTTGTAGCAACCGCTAAAATTATACACACTCGCCGTCCACAGCTTTAGCGAAGGAGGGTCAGTAAATTCATGTGCCATAGGGTGTCCTGGTTAGCGGACAACATATTATTGCATGAAATTCATTGATTTGGTAGTATTTGCGTAGGTACTAAACTAAATAAATCCAGCACCTTCCTGTCGGGGTATTGCACCCCGCAGCAAGCTGCGGGGTATTCTGGAAGGTGCTGGATAAAATAAATGCTCAAATTCATCAAAAGAACTCATCATAAAAAAACTGAACATAAAGGAAAAATCGTGATCACCTATTCGCTATCGGAAATCGTTATCGGCGGTTTACTCATCATCATGGTGGTGTTTTATATTTACAACTATTTACAAGCTAACTTTCTCGCCAACCCAAAACCTGCCCTTATTTATGACAAATATCTCGCCGGCTAAATATCAAAGGGTGTTTGGCTTTACTTTAATTGAACTTTTGGTAGTAATTGCCATAATCGGGTTCCTCGCGAGCGTGGTTTTGATTAGCCTAAACTCTGCAAGAGCCAAGGCGCGGGATACAAAGCGAAGGGGTGATATTCGATCACTGGTTACAGCACTCGAGCTTTACTATGATGCAAACAGTGCTTACCCCTTTACGGGTAATGGTAGTAGTAGTTGGTGGGGGAACTGTTCAGAGTACGGTAACCGTGGAACTTCTGGTCCGGGTGGCTGGATTCCCAATCTGGCGCCAACGTACGTAGCTCAGCTTCCTTTGGATCCTAAACCTAACGGTGCGGGGGGATGTTATTTGTATACTTCTGACGGGGTGAATTATAAACTCCTTGCACACCAAACCACGGAAAGTGTTTGCCCGGTGCCATCCACTGATCCATATTGGGATGCTCCTCGAAACGGACAATGTACATTTTCTCGATACAGCCCAGGTGCTGCAGCTTGGTAAAATTTTCATTTGATTAATTCCGCGATAACCACAAATCTTTTCAGTGCCGTACCGACCGGGTAAGAAGTTTGCAGCGTGAGCAATTTTTTCCCGCCTTGCCCTTGATCCAAAACACTCAAATCATCAGGGGCGACCACTTTGGTTTCGCGCGCCTCGTATACAAATTTATTTCCTAAGTGATCGGAGACAATTATTTTGTCGCCTTTTTTTATTTTTGGCAGGAGGGCAAAAACTGTTTTGTAATTCCCTTTTGCCCAGACATTGTCTGAAGAGTGACCAAAGATATACATGTTCCCCGGCTCGCCGATTTTCGCGGTTCCTGGATAATGCACTACACCCTCAATGAGCAGCTCCTGAAAATGATCCTCGTCCACCCTTTCCGCATACAACACCGGCGTTTCAATCGACAGCGCTGGAATCAGCAGCTGATTTGGCTGCATTTTTTCCCGCGGATTCGGAATCTCGACACTCTGTCCGGTTTCTTTTTTGATTTTATATTCGATATTTTTGCGAAAAAAATCAAAATTCATTGCCACATAAACGACAGCAGCCAGAATGATGATCAAAATTATTCTTTTCATAGATATATATTTTAGCGTGCCGGTTGGCAGACGGGCAAAAAATAACCCCGACTCTACTCATCGGGGTTATTTTTGAATTCGTTCTCTAGGAAACCATCTTCGAACGCACGGCTCCCCAGGACAATAGCAGCAAACCAAGCGTAAAGAGTGTTGGACCAGCGGCTGCACCAGTGCGCGGTAAATCAGTTACACCAGCGCCCTCGTCATCGCCTACTCCTCCCGCGTCATCGTCGCCCACCCCGACTCCCGTCGCCGTAGCGCTGATATTTTCCGGCGCTGACATAAAGCCGTATCGTTCTCCGTTCACAAAATACGTCGCGCTTGAGATAACAAACTCGCCCGGAAGAACCGCTTTCACGACTACATTGGCGAAAAACCTTCCGTTAACCGGAATGCTCGGCGCAGGAATGGTAGTCATGGCGCCAGTCCCCGTTCCAGAAGGACTAGAGCTGACCAATTGGACTTGTGCCGGCAATTCAACCTGCAAATTGCCCACGGCGAGCGCGTGCGACGAAGTGTTGGTAATCTCGATGGTCTCGACGTACTCTTGTCCCACCATTTTTTCAGTTGGCGCAAAATATCTCATGACAGTATGCGGTCCGCCGTGAGAAGCAAAGGCAACAGCCGCGCTGGCGAGCATAATGCTCGCACCGCCACCAATAGCAGCAAGATTGCGTACAAATTTCATAGGATTGTTCCTTTCTTGTTAATGATTAATTAATGCTAAATGATTAGAATCTCACTATAGGTCCGAGTCTATACTCAGGAAATATCAAAAGCCACCAGAATTCCGGTGGCTCAGTAACAACTTTTTTGGGCTTATCTCTAAATATATTTGGCTATTTCAAATATTTGGCCAGATACTGTCCAGTGTAAGATTTTTTTACGCGCGCCACTTCTTCTGGCGTGCCTTCGGCAATGATTTCTCCGCCCTTGTCGCCACCCTCGGGACCCAGGTCAATGATCCAGTCCGCATATTTGATGACATGCAAATTATGTTCGATAACGATTACTGTATTCCCTTTGTCAACCAGCTTACCAAGCACAGTGAGCAGCCGTTTTACATCCTCAAAATGCAGCCCGGTGGTTGGCTCATCTAAAATATACAGAGTTTTGCCGGTCTGCGTGCGCGCCAGTTCAGTAGCGAGTTTAATGCGCTGCGCTTCCCCGCCGGACAGAGTCGTGGCTGACTGCCCGAGATGCATGTAGCCGAGTCCCACGAGGGACAGCACATCCAGCTTGCGGTAAATGATGGGGATGTTACGGAAAAATATCCGAGCTTCATCCACGGTCATTTCCAAACAGTCAAAAATATTTTTGCCTTTATAATGGATGTCGAGCGCTTCTTTGTTGTAGCGCTTGCCTTTGCATTCTTCACAGGCCACATAAACATCCGGAAGGAAATGCATTTCTATTTGAATCACGCCGTCACCCGCACACGCCTCGCAGCGGCCGCCTTTTACGTTAAAGGAAAACCGGCCCGGGGCATAGCCGCGCATTTTTGCTTCCGGGGTCTCCGCGAACAAATCACGGATATACGTAAATACGCCAGTATAAGTTGCCGGGTTGGATCGCGGCGTGCGACCAATTGGCGACTGGTCAATATTTATAACCTTATCGATGTTATCCAGGCCAAGGATTTTTTTATGTTCTCCGGGAATTTCCTTGGCATTGTAAAAATACGCGGACAGAGCTTTGGCAAGAATATCATTTAGCAGGGTTGATTTGCCGCTGCCCGAAACTCCGGTGATGCAAATAAATTTCCCCAGCGGGATGTCCACATCGAGATTGCGCAGATTATGCTCTTTGGCACCGTAAATGGTAATCTTTTTGCCATTGCCAGGGCGGCGCTTGCCCGGAATCGCGATTTGTTCCTGGCCAGAAAGATAACGGCCAGTCAGCGAAGCGGGGTTTTTTTTGATTTCTTCCGGGGTGCCAAACGCTACCACTTCTCCGCCGTGTTTCCCGGCGCCAGGACCAATGTCCACGACCCAGTTGGCCGCCATGATTGTGTCCTCGTCGTGCTCCACCACGATTACCGTATTACCTAGATCGCGAAGGGCCATAAGCGTGGACAACAAACGATCGTTGTCGCGTTGATGCAAGCCAATAGATGGTTCATCTAATATATACAAAACACCGGTGAGGCCGGAACCAATCTGCGTGGCAAGCCTAATGCGCTGCGCCTCCCCGCCGGACAGAGTGTCAGCGCTGCGGTTTAGGGTCAAATATTCCAAACCCACATTTGATAGAAATCTAAGACGAGATGTGATCTCCTTTATAATCTGTTTGCCGATTTTTTTGTCTTTTTCCGAAAGCTTCGCGGAAAATTCTTCAAAAAATTTCTGCAGATTATCAACCGTCAGCGAAGCTACGTCCATTATTGATTTATCCATGATTGTCACACTCAAAACCTCAGGGCGCAACCGCTTGCCTTGGCAGGTCGGACAGACCTTGAGCCGCATGTACTGTTCTATCTCCTGGCGCATGTAATCAGAGTCAGTTTCTTTGTAGCGGCGCTCCAGGTTCGGGATAACCCCCTCGAAATCCTTCTCTTTGGAGCCGCGCAAAACAATCTCGAGATATTTTTTGTCGAGCACTTTTACTGGGACGTTAATCGAAAAGCCAAACTCGCCGGCGATGTGCTCAAGTATCTGATCATACCAAGACAGCCGAGCAGTGGTTTTGCTCCACGGCCGAATCGCGCCTTCCGCGAGCGACAGGCGCGGATTTGGGATCACCAGTTCGGGATCGACCTCAAGCTTAGTGCCAAGGCCAGTGCAATCCGGGCAAGCGCCATGCGGCGAGTTGAACGAAAAATTGCGCGGATGAAGCTCTGCCAGAGACATGTGTCCCTCGGGACAGGAAAATTTTTGGGAAAAAGTAATCGCGCGGTCCTCGTCAGGCAGATATACCAGAGCGGTCTCGTTGCCAAGATCGAGGGCGGTTTCCAGGGAATCACTGATCCGCGCGCGTTCGCTTTTGTCTACGGTAATGCGATCCACGACGACATCGATTGAATGTTTCTTCTTTTTATCCAAGCTCAGGTTCAAAGCTTCGTCCAAATCCATAAATATGCCATCCACGCGAACCCGCGCGTAGCCGGCTTTTTTTATTTCCTCCAGCACATGGCGATGTTCTCCTTTGCGGTCGGCGATAAACGGGGCCAAAATCATAAGCTTTGTGTTTTCGGGCAGCTCCATGATTTGATCAACCATGCTCGTTACGGTTTGACCGGCGATTTTTTTGCCGCAAACAGGGCAATGAGGCACGCCAATGCGCGCGAACAGCAAACGTAAATAATCATAAATCTCAGTCACTGTTCCCACCGTGGAACGCGGGTTGTGCGATGCAGATTTCTGGTCAATGGAAATCGCTGGGCTGAGACCTTCGATTTGTTCGACATCTGGCTTGTCCATCAGGCCGAGGAATTGGCGGGCGTAAGCAGACAAGCTCTCCACGTAGCGCCTTTGACCTTCCGCGTAAATCGTATCAAAAGCCAGAGAAGATTTACCGCTTCCTGATATGCCCGTGAGCACGATCAATTTATTGCGCGGCAAATCAAGATCAATATTTTTGAGGTTATGCACCTTGGCGCCGCGGATTTTTATCTGGCCAAAATCCTGCTCTATTTTCTTCTCTGATTTTTTTGTCATATGGAGGGTAGTTTAGTAAATGAAAAACTACCAAAGAGGAGCAGGCCCTTGGGGTTCAAAGGGCCAAATATCTATAAAAATAAACTTAAGTGCCATTCTAGCACTTAAGTAAGGTGGAGTCAATCAATAGCGGGTCTAAACTGGCCGCTTTGCTCCGTGGGAAGCAAAATAAGCGGCGATCGCGGTCGCGATCGGCACCGCCAGCACGAGCGTGACGCTGCCTACCAGAGTCCGGATCACCTCTTCGGCGACCAGTTCGCTGTTGAGCGTCGCCCATATCGGAATATTTTTGTTGACCGTGAAAATCAGCAGGAGTGGAAAAGACGCGCCAGCGTAAGCCAAAACCAGCGTATTAACCAGCGAGGCGATGTGCTCCCGACCGACCCGCAAACCTGAATGATAGAGCTCGGGAAAAGAAAGCTCGGGATTGGCTTTGGAGAGTTCAAATATCGTTGCTGTTTGTGACGAGGTGATATCATCGAGCACGCCCAGCGCGCCAATTATGATGCCACCTAAGAGTAGTCCCCGCAGATCAATCGAATCATACTGCAGCATTCGCAAATAATACGCCTCTTCTGATCCGAGGCCAAATAGCCGGGACACAGTGACAAACAAAATCGCGATGCCAGTTGCGAGCGCCAAGGTCAGGACTGTGCTTGCCAAGGCAATGCTGGTTTGCTTGGAAAAACCATGCGCAAAATAAAGAGAAATCACCGCGGTAATGAGAGCCCCCACAAGGCTCGCGGCCAGCGGATCGCTTCCCTCGAGGATCCGCGGCACTACATACAGAGTCAAAACCACAATACTTACGGTAAGCCCCAGTATTGATCCAAAGCCTTTTTTTCTGGCAAAAAATACGACGAGTCCCACAAACAGCAAAAAAATCGCGGCGATCCACGGCAGGCGAAAAGTTTCCGCGACAAAATAGATTACGCCCTGCGCCCCTTCGGTTTTGCCGAGGACGATTTTTTCGCCCACTTTGACCTTTTGGTCATCAGAGATCACAAACGCGCCGCCGTGCACTAAGGACACGGTTTGCCCTTTTTCTTCACCAGTCAAAATCTCAACACGAATTTCCTGCTCGAGCTGAGTATAGCCGCCCGCCTCGCTTTTTCTTTCCTGCAATATTTCCACCACTTTCCCAAGCGCGTATTTTTCAATCGGCAGAGAATCAACAACTGGGGTTTCAATGAGTGGTTGCCCTTCTTCTTGTTCCTGGGCAAATGCCCCAAACGGCATCAGTAGCAAAATCGCGATCAATAAAGCTTTTTTCATATTTTCAGAATAGCATATAATTACATTTATGGTAGAACTAGCACAAAAATTGAAGCACCTGCCCAATCTCCCTGGTATTTACGTTTTCAAAAATGACCGGGGAGAAGTATTGTATGTGGGCAAAGCCAAGAATCTAAAAAATCGGGTTAAGTCTTACTTCCTGAACGGGCGAGATCATGAACCGCGCTTGCAAGTCATGATAAAAAATATCGCCGATCTTGATTACACTGTGGTTTCCTCAGAGATCGAGAGCCTGATTTTGGAAAACAACCTCATTAAACAGTACCAGCCGCGGTTCAATGTGCGAATGCGCGACGACAAAAATTATCAGTTTATCAAGATTGATTACAGCACGCAGATTCCGCAAATCTATCCGGTTCGCAGCATTGAAAAAAATTTCCGCAATAAAAACAAATATTTCGGTCCTTATACTTCGGGACTGTCTGTGAAGGAAACCCTGCGTCTGATCAAGAGCGTGTTTCGCTTGTGCCGCAACAACAAGGTCACTGACCGCCCGTGCTTTGCCTATCATCTGGGGCGCTGTACCGGCGTTTGCATTGGCCGCATACCGCTGGTTGATTATCGGCAAACCTTTAAACAGATCGAGGAATTTTTGCGTCACCGGCAGAGCGCGGTCCTCAAATCGCTGAAGACAGAGATGCGGGAAACGGCCCGCGGCAAGCGGTTTGAAAGAGCCGGAATTTTACGCGACAATATCCGCAACCTCGAGCATCTCTGGCAGCGGCAAAAAATCGTTTCCTCCAGAAGCGAAAACAATGATTACCTTGGCATTCACCTGACCGCAAAGGAAGCAGTAGTCAGCTTGTTTATGGTCAGAGAAGGCAAGCTGATTCATACTGAGCATTTCACCCTGGAGCATGAGAACGCGGCTGCCGCGGAAATAATGCAGCGTTTTATCCTGCAGTACTATACAGACGCGTCAGATCTGCCGAAAGAAATCAACTTGCCTGAAGCGCTTCCCAACCAAATCATTATCGAAAACAACTGGGCTGCCCTAAACCAGGCGGGCGTGAGGCTGCGAGTACCAACCCGCGGCCGCAAAAAAGGATTAGTGAAGCTTGCCGCGGAAAACGCTGCCCTGTTTTATGAGCGGGCCCTCTCGAGTTTTGAAAAAAATCTTCCTCATGTTCTGTCCGAGCTGCAGATTTTGTTAAATCTGCCCGCGCTTCCCAAACGCGTCGAAGGTTTTGATATCTCAAACATCCAGGGAACCAATCCGGTTGGCTCCATGGTTGTGTTCACAAACGGACGGCCTGACAGATCGCAGTACCGCAAATTTAAAATAAATATCAAAGACACGCCGGATGATTTTGCCATGATGAAGGAGATGCTCACACGGAGATTTGCCAGAATAAATCCAGCACCTTCCTGTCGGGGTATTGCACCCCGCAGGAAGGCTATATTGAGCCATTCATCCCCGCAGCAAGCTGCGGGGTATTCTGGAAGGTGCTGGATAAATTCTACGGCGGAGGAAAAATGGCCCACTCCAGACCTCATCGTCATCGACGGCGGCAAGGGACAATTGAACGTGGCGACCGAGGTACTGACGACTTACAATTTACAGCTTCCCATCATCGGCCTGGCTAAACGCCTCGAGGAAATCTTCCTGCCCCGCGCCAAAGAACCGATCCTGCTGGCGCTCGACAACCCGGTTTTATTTCTGCTGCAACGCATCCGCGACGAAGCGCACCGCTTTGCTATTACTTTTTACCGCACACGCCACAGAAAATCCGGAGTCGTCTCCAGGCTCGAGGATGTACCCGGTATCGGTCCGGTGACCCGCCGCAAGCTTATAAAAAAATTCGGCAGTGTTTCAGCTATTCGCGGTGCTTCGCTTCAGGCCATTGCCGCAGAGGTTGGCATGGCGCAGGCGAAAAAAATTAAAGAAAACCTGTAGCTTCAGAGCTGCGCCGGTGTTGACCCGGCACCACTTTTAATCTTCCACGCCACTTCCAGTTTTCGAAGATTCCCTGAAGTGGGTGCTGGGTTGACTTTATCCAGATTCTTCCGTATCATAAATTAGTTATGAAACAAGTTATTGTCATCGCTCAAATCGCAGTTTCCGTTCTGATCATCATTTCGGTACTGATTCAAAATCGCGGCAGCGGCCTGTCTTCAGTCTTCGGCGGCGGCAACATTTATCGAACAAAACGCGGCCTGGAAAGAGGGCTGTTTATCCTGACAGTTATATTGGTAATACTGTTTATCGCCATTGGTGCTTTAAACCTTGTTATCTCGTCTTAAAAATTACTGGAATCGCTTTTCCAGGGTAGAAAAAAAACTACTCCTGCTTTTGTTTGCGGTGCTTGCTGGCAGCTTTATCGCTTACGAAAGTTACGCCAGAAAACACATGGACCTCGCTCCCAAGATCGGCGGTGAATACGTCGAAGGCTTAGTTGGGCAGCCTCAGCGCATCAATCCGCTCCTCGCTCCGGCAAACAATGTTGACCTGGATCTGGCGCGCATTGTTTATTCCGGCTTGTTAAAATTTGATAAGAACCTGAACATTGCCCCTGATTTGGCCGAGAGCCTGCCTGTGGTGTCCGCTGACGGCAGAGAGTATACTGTCAGGCTGCGAGATAATGTTTTTTGGCACGGCAAGGATAAGCAAAAAGTCACTGCCGATGATGTGGTGTTTACATTCCGAACCATCCAAAATGCGGATTACCAAAGTCCGTTGCGGCTTTCCTGGAATCGCGTCGGCGTGGAAAAAATCGACGACCGCACAGTCAGATTTATCACCCGAGAACTATCCGCGACATTTATCGCCAACCTCACGGTCGGCATTATGCCGCGGTATATTTGGGAAGGAGTGCCGGCTGCTTCGTTCGCGCTTTCCAAATTTAACCTTGAACCCGTGGGGTCCGGACCATATCAGGTGGCTGAAATCAAACGCGGCAGCTCCGGCGAGATCCGCTCACTGTCGCTCGAGCGCAACAAAAAATACCATCTGGGCGAGCCTTATATAGATACGCTGACCTTCCGTTTTTACGAAACCACGGACGAGATCATCGACGCTTACCACAGCCGGGATATCTCGGGCTTGGGTTATGAACCGTTTGACCGCGGGCTGTTTATCGAAGCCAAAAAAAAACTGCAGCAAATCAAGCTTGAGTTGCCGCAGTATCAGGCCGTATTCATCAATGATGTGAAAAATCCAGCGCCGCTCGGGGACGCGCGCGTGCGCACCGCCCTTGCTAAATCCGTGGACAAGAAAAAAATCATCTCCGAAGTCTACGCGGGGCAGTCTAGCGAAGCCTACGGCCCGATCCTGCCTGGACACCTTGGTTACCATGAACAGATCCCGGGAGCGCCGATGAATATCTATGATGTTGAAGCGGCGAAAGTCCTGCTTGACCAAGCAGGATGGATAGCGGACGAAACCGGCTTTCGCAAAGACAACCAGGGCCGCTACATTACCCTAAGCCTGGTGACCAACGATTTTACGCCAAACATCCGCGCGGCTGAGATGCTAAAGCAAATGTGGGAAAGTATCGGTGTCAAGATTATTTTGAGCATCCAGACCACCATTGATTTGGAAGAAAAATACATCAAACCGCGTAACTACGAGCTATTGCTGTTTTCCGAAAATGTGGGCGCCGACCCCGACCCGTATCCCTTCTGGCATTCTTCCCAGCGCCGCGACCCGGGCCTGAACCTCACAACCTTCTCGAATCAGCAAGTTGACCAGCTGCTGGTGGAGGGGCGAAGCAATGGCGATCCAGCGGCCCGCGCCGCCAAATACAAACAGTTCCAGGAAATATTTGTCGGTGTTGTGCCAGCGATATTTCTTTCCCGCAGTCAATATGTTTACAATGTCACCACTAATACAAAAGGCATAAATCTCACTACCGTAGTGACCCCTGCTGACCGGTTCGCTGACGTTCACGAATGGTATATTGAAACAAAACGCATAAAGAAGTAAAATAAAACTCAATCTGATTTATTCTTCCGACCTGGGGGGCACGTGGCGGAACTGGCATACGCGTACGCTTCAGGAGCGTATGGGAGCAATCCCGTGGAGGTTCAAGTCCTCTCGTGCCCACCAAATCGGCGGAACCGTGAAAGCGGCAAAAACCTTAGTTTCAAGCAATAGATTTGACAGTTTCCCTCAAATTTGCTACAATATATTTACCAATAATAAATTTTCACTCTGGACCTGAGCGTTACGGCTCATTCGGGTGAAGCGAAATAAAGGAAAGAGTTAAGCTAATTTTTCTTTTGTCGTTTAAAAAACGGCAATAAAATTTGCTATAAATTCTCGAAAGTAGAAATTAAATGATACAAAGAAAAAGAGTGCCGATCAGGACAGCTCGGTATGAAACTCCGGCAGTGCGCCGGCCGATACCGCAAAGGCCAGCCATGCCAGCACAGGCACCAGTAAACGGGAATCCGCGGCCGGTCGAAAATAGAATCGAAATAAAAAAACCGAGTGGCGACGCCGTGCTCAAGGTTATACCGCTGGGCGGCGTGGAAGAGGTTGGAAAAAATATTACCGCGATCGAATACGGCGATGACATCATCGTGGTGGATATGGGGTTTGCTTTCCCAGACGAAAACATGCCAGGAATCGATTACGTGATTCCTGACACCAAATACCTGCAGGACAACAAGAAAAAGATCCGTGGGGTTTTGTTCACCCACGGGCACCTCGACCACATTGGCGCTACGCCGTTTATTTTGCCAAAGCTCGGCGATCCGCCAATCTACACCATGCCGCTTACCGCGGCCATGATCGAACGCCGCCTCGAGGAATATCATTTGAAGGGCCGCTCGCGCATCCATGTCATCAGCAAGGATGACGTGCTGCAGCTGGGTGCGTTTACGATCCGCCCGTTCCGCCTCAACCATAACATTCCTGACTGCGTTGGCTTTTCCATAAAAACCCCGGCGCATCACATGGTCTATACCACTGACTGGAAATTCGACCACACCCCGGTGGACGAAAAGCCGGCCGAGTTTGGCAAAATCGCGCATTTTGGCGCGGAGGGCGTGGACCTGCTCCTGTCTGATTCCACCAATGCCACCAAGCCCGGCTATACTCTCTCGGAAAAGGACCTCGGACACACGATTCTCAATATTATCAAAAGCGCACAAGGCCGGGTGATCTTCGCGACCTTTTCGAGCCTGGTGTCCCGCCTGCAGCAGGCGATCGACGCGGCCGTAAAAACCGACCGCAAGGTGGTCATTGCCGGACGCAGCATGATCGAAACCGTGGAGGTGGCGCATGGCCTTGGCTACATGCGTATTCCGAAAAAAACCGTGATCACCGCGGAAAGCGCCAAAAAATTACCTGACAACAAAGTTTTAATTCTTACCACTGGATCCCAAGGTGAGGAAGCGGCCGCTCTGGCCCGAATTGCGAGACAAGAACACAAATTTATTCGCATCAAAGCGGGCGACACAGTTGTGCTGTCGAGCTCACCGATCCCAGGGAACGAACGCGCGGTCGCAGCGGTCATGAATGACCTGACGCGGCAAGGCGCGCACGTGTTATACCAGAAGATTCTGGACGTGCACTCCTCGGGACACGGAAACCAGGAAGATTTAAAGCTTATGATCTCGCTTATCAAACCGAAATATTTCATGCCAATCCATGGCGAGCATTACCTTTTGGTTGCTCACGGAGATTTAGCCGCATCAATTGGCGTGCCGAGGGAAAACATTTTCCTCATGGATAACGGTTCGATTCTGGAGATTGGTAAAAACACCGCGAAAAAGATCGACGCCAAGCTAGCCTCGGGATTGATCTTTGTGGACGGGCTCGGTGTTGGTGATATTGGCGAAGTGGTCCTCAGGGACCGCCAAGTCATGGCCAAGGACGGCATGGTAGTGATCATCATGCAGGTTTCTCGCCGAGACGGCCGGCTGGTGAACGCCCCTGACATCATCTCGCGCGGCTTCGTGTACATGAAAGGCGCTGAGGACCTCATCCGCGAAATGAAACACGAGGTTAGAAAAGTCGTGGAAACGCAAAACCATAAACCGCACGAAGCAAATTACACCTACATCAGAAACCAGATCAGAGACCAGATGGGCGAATTTCTATTTCAACGCACCGAAAGACGCCCGATGATACTTCCTGTGGTAATAGAAGTTTAGACCAACTTGCCCCGTAGTGAGCGGCGCTCCGATCTACTACTGGGGTGGTCCTGCCTGTCGTGATTGAAATCTATATCCAATCAACAAAAAAGGGAACCTTGGGGGTTCTTTTTTGTTGCACCTGGCCTCAATATTCGTAGTATAAAGCCAAAGTTTCCTACTAACACTGCCAACCTTGACTTGTCCGAAATTTTCTATATGATTAATCCTCACCAAAAAGGAGGAGGAGCAATGGCACGGGCAGTTTTGACTTTCTTGATTCTTATCAGTCTAGCGGTATGGAATTACATAAGCCTTACCCAATGGTCGTGGCTGCATTACTGGGTATTCTGCACCTTCACCTTGGCGGTGCTGAGTATCAGTCTCATCCTCGATCCGGTTACCATATGGGTAACAATCGACAAATGGCACGCACTTGCGCCATCAATGAGTAAAGCGCTGAACCATTATCGTAGGATAAAGGGCGTGCAGTTCTGGTTGAAGACTGGCGAAGTTGTTATTGGGATGCTTTGTGCAAAAAGCGATTCGAGAGGAACTTTCGGTATCCGCATTGACGATGCAACTCATGAATTTGCGCAATCTGACGTCAAACGAATAGTTACCACGGATGAGGTGGCAAAGCGGGAAGGAATCGTTTGGGATTTCGATGAGGAAAAAATCGAGGATAAAGAAATTCCCAACCTATGGTCTTGGCTGAAAGTTTTAACCAAGATCATAAGAAAGAAAATCGCGTAATACCGCGCAGAGGATCCGGCGACTAGTTCGGATCCTTTTGTTTTGTAAATTGTTACAGTATAATCAATCCATATGAACCAGCGCGTACTTTCGGGAATCCAGCCTACCGGCAAACTGCATATTGGCAACTACCTCGGCGCGGTTGCCAACTGGATAAAACTGCAAGACCAATACGAAACCTATTTTGCCGTGGTCGACATGCATTCACTCACGGCTGATTATAAACCAGCCGAAAAACGGGAGCAGATCATGGCTACTGTCATCGAGCTGCTGGCCTCGGGTATTGATCCAAAAAAATCAACGATCTTCATCCAGTCTCAGGTACCGCAGCACGCGGAGCTGGCCTGGTATTTTGCAACGCTGACTCCGGTTTCGTTTCTGGAACGGATGACCCAGTACAAAGACAAGGCGGCCCGGCAAAAGGAAAACATCAACGCTGGACTCTTCACCTATCCGGTCCTGCAGGCCGCGGATATTTTACTGTACAAGCCGTTTGGGGTGCCGGTTGGCGAGGATCAGCTGCAGCACCTCGAGCTTGCCAATGACATTGCGCGCAAATTCAACGCCCGCTTTGGCTCTACCTTTGAACAAATCAAACCGCTTCTGACCAAAACCCCCCGGGTGATGAGCCTCCTTGAGCCAAGCAAAAAAATGAGCAAATCACTGGGCGAAGGACATGTTATCAATATGAACGACGAGGCAGCGGTGATCGAGAAAAAAATCTCCAAAGCTGTTACTGACACTGGCAGCACCAAGCAGATGAGTGCTGGTACGAAAAATCTTTTTACTTTGCTTGAAAATTTCGGCGAGCCAGAAGAGTTCAATTTCTTCAAGGAAGCGTTTGCCTCAGGCAACATCAAGTATTCTGATCTCAAAAAGAACCTGGCAAAGCTCATTGCCCATCATTTTGCTGATTACCGTCGGCGACGCAAAGAACTCGAAAAAAATCCAGAGCAAGTCATGCGCATCCTGGCGGAAGGAAAAGAAAAAGCCCAGGCGGTGGCCGCCAGGACCCTGACAGAGGTCAAAACCAAAATGGGCTTGGTACTGTAATGAACAACCTATTACTCTCTCCTTGTGAGGAGAGAGTCCCAAGTACTCTTGGGGAGAGAGGTAGTTGGCTTGAAAGGGCAAAGAGGTAGTCAAGACACCTCTCTTTTTATTTGTTCCAAAACGCCTTCAATATTATTATCTATCTCACTATTCCAGAATCTCAATACTTTAAATCCTTCATTTCCTAAAAATTCTGTTCGTGTGGCATCCGCGGATTTATTCTGATCCGCGTTGTGTTGTCCGCCATCGATTTCAATAATCAATTTTTTTTCGGAGCAATAAATCCAGCACCTTCCTGTCGGGGTATTGCACCCCGCAGGAAGGCTATATTGAGCCATTCATCCCCGCAGCAAGCTGCGGGGTATTCTGGAAGGTGCTGGATAAAAATCAGCAATAAAATTGCCGATTTTATACTGTCGTTTAAATTTTAACCCTTTGAAACGGTTTCCGCGAAGATAATACCATAGCTTTGTTTCCCAAGGCGTCTGATTGGTTCAAAGCAATCTGGTCAGCCTTTTATAATTTTCTGGTATAATACGGACCATCTACCTCTCCCTACCCTCCCCTCTCAAGGGGAGAAAATCCTTATTGAGAGGAAATTTCTTTGGAAATTTTCTCTACCTTGTTCTTCATTATCGCTTCTGTATCAGCTTCGAGATTAAGGCGAAGATACGGCTCAGTGTTTGAGGGCCGGACTGAAAACCACCAGTCTTTGTATTCAACTTTTAATCCGTCTAGTTTGCTGGCTTTCCCGTCAGCGTATTTTTTTTCCAATTTTTCCATCATACCTGCCTTGTCTTCCACCTGAAAATTCAACTCGCCCGAATGAAAATATTTGTTGAACGGCTGCCAGATTTCTGAAAACGGCTTGTCGAGATCTGATCGGATGAGCAGAAGCACAGCAGCCACAAAAATCGGCGATTCATAGTTAAAATTTTCCCGGAAATAATAGTGGCTCGACAGCTCGCCGGAAAACAACACGTCTTTTTCTACCATCAGCTTTTTGATGAGCGAATGTCCGACCATGGTTTCCACTGGCTCGCCCCCGGCCCGCTCGATCATTTCGCGAGTGATCTTGCTGGAGCGCAGATCATAGCCGATTTTCGCGCCTGGCCGCTTTTTGAGCAGCTCCTGCGCCACCAATCCGAGCACGATCGCTGAAGGTATGATCTGTGCTTTTTCATCGAGAAAAGCAATACGGTCGCCGTCGCCGTCAGTAGCGATGCCAAAATCTGCTTTTTCGTTCAAGATTATCTGCTGCAGCTGCCTGAGCGTTTCTGGTTTGATGGGGTTAGCTTCATGGACCGGCATGTTGCCATTCAGTTCCCAATTAACCTTGATAGGCTCGCAATCTATGCGCGCGAACAGCTCCTCCAGCTCAAGCGCCCCCATGGTGTTGGCAGGATCAGCGGCAATCTTGATTTTTTTAATTTTGGCCGGATTGAGATAAGAAAGCTCCTGATTGACATAGGACGAATTGATTCCCTCTACCGAGCGCATTTTTCCGCGCGGCTTTACCGGCTGTGGCGTTTCTGAAGATTCAAAATATTCTTGGATTTTCTCAAGCCCTGACCCGAGGCCGATTGCCGATGCCTTGGGGCCGCAGAATTTCATGCCATTGTACTCTTTGGGATTGTGCGAGGCAGTGACCATTACGCCAGCTGGAAAATCTTTGAACGCAACTGCGTGATAAAAAGCCGGGGTTGGCACCTTGCCGATCTCTGCCACATCAATCCCCTGATCATTGAAACTGCGGATCAGCTCACGCGCCAAAAACGGCGAAGAGCCGCGCATATCCATGCCAAGGACAACCTCTAGCGGTCCACCAGATGGCGGTTTTATTTTCAGGTTAGTTTTAAGAAACTTGGCAAACGCCCAGCCAATGCGGTAAGCGTCCTCTATACTAATCTCCTTAGGATAGACTCCTCTTATATCGTAAGCGTGGAATATACTTGTTTCTTTCATGCGCTTTATTATAATGTATTGACCATGCCACTATCAATCGGTATGGTAAGGACACAAACCGACATCAAGTTATTGAAACAAACCCCAAATTGATACCCTTTTCCTTTGAAATCAAAATCCCTGCCTACAAGCGGCATTAGTATGAAAAAAGCGCATATCGCGCTTTTTTGGTTGTCTCAAGGGCAATCGAGCCATCCTTCACACTGACTGGCCTTTGAGTTTTTTTCTTTCCACTTTTTCAAGTTGCCTCAACTCTTTCTTTACCTCTTTGATATGCCTTTCGGCTGGCAAGTTTTCTGGTGTCTCTCCGCCAATATCTTTTATAGTCTGCCTTACTTTGCCTCCAACCATAAAATGAGCACTCGTGGCCGCAGTCTCGCCTTTGATATTGCCCTTCTTAATCTTTTCGTCAGTTTGTGTAATACGAAATAGATTTGCGGCCAGTTCTGTTGAGCCAGCCCTATCCAATAACTCTCCTTTTTTAATTCCTTTCTTTTGTTCAACCTCGGACAATGACGAGCCGTATAGACCTTGATAACCAGCATCATTAAACAAACCGAATTTATTTACCCCTGCTTCTTTGGCTGTTTTGAACAATTTTTTATTATGGTCAGACACTTCGTTCCTGATGAATAATCTCTTTGCAACATCTGGCAGTTGGTCAAAAATCTCCTGCCTTCTGGTCTGAATAGCAAAGTAGGTTTGAGCCATCGCTATTTCAGGTTTATTGGAGTCTCCGTTCTGGGCGACTAAATAGCAAGCATAGCGGTCGAGCTTATAATCCCTTACTTTTCTTACTGTATTTGAGCCAATTTTGACCATTTTCCCCGTTTGGTGAAAATGGTTATCCACATTCTGGCCGCTATTTAGGCAGGCGCGAGCGGCTCTTGCAATAACTTCCTCTGCTTTTTCCCACTTTTCATAGCCTAAAATAGGTAGCAATTCACGAGCTTCCCAATACTCAACTCCATTCTCGTCAATTTTTTTTATGCTCTCAAAGTCTTTGTGAGGTGCCGTAATTTCGTTAGTCATAAATTGTAATTTTTAATGTTGATACCATTTTATCAAAAATCACCTAACGTCGCTACCGTTTTCCACAAATCAAAAACTCCCATTTGGGAGCCTTTGTTAGAATAGCGTTATTTACAACCCAGCGTCCTCAAGTTCAACGGCGTCATCCTCGTCAACGCCGTATTCGTCCATAATATCCCTGACCCGTTCGGCCGTGTCCTCATCCAAATCGTAAGTTTCCATCAGTTCGGCAATATCTTCGTCTATTTCGTCATCCGAAAACTCATTTTCCATATTATTTTTTTAGTCATACAATTAGTTGTTCGGTAAACTGCTGGTAACTTTCTACTTCGCTGTATTTAACGTGTATGACTTCAAAGTGCTTTTTGGCTGAATGGATTTTACCTGCTTCAATAGGTCTTAAATTGTCAACATCGCCTTTGGTTTCAATGACAAAAAAGATTTTCTCGTCGCTTTCCTGACCGTGCAAATCACGCTTCACCGTAACAATCGCCCAATCGGGATTGTAGCCGCCGAGCGGGGTTTCTATCTTGAACCAATTAGGCAATTTGATAAATAGCTTTATCCGCTCATCGCCATTAAGTTTAAGGGCAAAGTCTTTTTCCACGTTGGAGTCGTAGACTATTGCATCGTAAATAGAGCGGTCAACATTACACACCGAATCTTGATAACCATCGTCATCCTTAAACTCGTCTGCATGGTAGATTTCGGGAATTATCTCGTAAGCTATTTGTTCAATATAATTTTTTATCAGTTCAGTTTTTATAATTTGGGCGGCGTCAAAACTGAACCTGTCGGGATTGTTGATTAAAGAGTTAAAGTTACCTGCTTTAGCCAGAATTTCGACTACGCTGTTACGGGTTAGCTTGGTTTCTTCTTTGATAAAGTTAATGCAATCAATCAGTTTTTTCTTGTCTGTGATTTTTTGCGAATCACTGCCTAAACGACGGGCTTCTATGCCTTCGATTGTAATATCCAGTCCTGCCCGCTCCACCTTGATTTGTGGCTTGGGAATGTTAAGTCTGGCAATATGTTCAGCACATCCATCAATGAGCTTTTGGCTGTTCACCGTAACAAAGTAGCGGGTCTTGCGAGATATTCTGTTCCATAGTTGCTTAAAATTATTATCCTTTTGAAAGTTCTTTTTGAGTTTTATGGGAATCCTGCCCCTGGCATTGCTGGGAGCGGGTGGGGCTTTGTAGATACCATCTTCTATAAACTCGGCTTGCAACTGGCCGACATAATCGCTATAGCTTTCATTTGCCACAACAGACAAGAGATTGATTTGTCTGACAAACTGCCTTATTCCTTCTTGGTTGACGCATAGTCGCATACCACGGCCAATCTCTTGTCGTTTTTTCATAACGGAAGCCGTGGCATTTAGCGTGCAGATATTAAATACATTCGGATTGTCCCAGCCTTCCTTTAGTGCGGAGTGGGAAAAAATAAATTCTGTCGGCTCATCAAAGGACAGTAGACGCTCCTTTTCTTTCATTATCAGTTCGTAGGCTTCCTGATTTTCAGCTATGGCCGCCTCTCGTTCTAAATACTCGTTATTTCTCATCGCAAAATAGCCTTTGTGCACAGTATCCACATCTAAACTATCAAACCCAAATTCTTTTTTCTGACGATTAAATTCCATAATAAAGGTTTTTCGAATAAAGCCATCATTTTTCACGTAACTGTCCACTCGGTCAATGAAGAACAGAGACAATACTTTAATACCCAGTTCAGTCATTTTCTGCTTTTTTTCAAAATGTAGTCGCACGGTTTCGGCAATCTGCCGCTTCATTATCTCTTCCTTGTTGCCGCCTATGCTATCGCCAATCTTAACTGTAATGTTATTTGTAAAACGGATTGAGCCAACAGAGCCAAAGTCAGGAGCATTGGCAGTTAGAGCTTCCACTACAAAACCTTTGTAAGCAGGATTGTTGGCCTTTTCTTTTAAGTCATCGCCTTGTTTAACTGTAATTTTCTTCTTGGCGACTTTGCCTGTCGCATCAATCGCAGTAACCCCCAGTTTGGCCTTTAAAGTATTGCGGAGAGAGGTTACATCAATCAAATTTACGTAAACACTGGGAGCATCGTCGCTATCCAACACGGAAAACACTTCAATCTTTTTTACCAAACCCATCTTATAGGCGTGGTGAGGAGCAAGCTGATACATCAGGTTATGTAAGGTTTTGTGGGTGGCAGAATACCGCAAACGGAACAAAGAATTAAACCGCTTTAACCGTTCCTGCGTGGCGTCGCCTTCCATATTCTGTGGCTCATCGAGAATCAGTATCGGGTTGGCCTTCTGCAAAAAAGTAATTGGCTGTTCGCCCTGCATCTGGTCTCTTTCTGTATACAATACCCTTGCGTCCGCATTAAAAGATTGGATAGTCATCACCATTATTTCAATGTTGCCACTTGCGGCAAAATGCCGCACCTGGGAGATGTTCTTGGACTGGTATTCGTAAAAACGATACGGCACGCTATCATAAAGTCCCTTAAAATGTTCCTGGGTAATCTGCAAGGTCTTAATCACGCCCTCGCGGATAGCGACGGACGGGACAATCACGATAAATTTTTTCCAGCCGTATTTTTTGTTAAGCTCAAATATCGTGCGGAGGTAAACGTAAGTCTTACCTGTCCCTGTTTCCATTTCAATAGAAAAATCCAAGTCCTGCATTATCCCGCCGTTTTTAATTGCATTCTTCTCTTGGATTTTTTTTACGTTCGCCAAAACTTCTTTTACCGATAGGCTTAGAAAATTCGGGTAAATACCAAACAAGTCGCCAGCCAAATTGCGGGCGGATGTATTTTTCTCCTGCCCTTCAAAAACATCAACGATGGATTTGATGGCGTCTATTTGAAATGTTTGGTTGGGGTCAAATTGGAATTTCATCAGCTATATCGTCTTCAATTCCACGTGCAAACCTAAATTCGCTTTAGCAGTGTCATCCAAAGCGTTGTCCAGACAAACAAAGGTCTTGCCCTTATATTCTTTGTCCGTCAGCAGTTTTATCGTGTCCTTGTCCAGCTTGGCATCCAGCGAGATTAAAAGCTCTCTGTCGCCATCTTTAACTTGGCAGATGCTGTTCTTTCCTAATTTATTTTGTGTAATGACAGAGTTCAAAGACAAACCATCTTTGACGATATTTTCATACACCACATCCAGGTCTTTGACTTTGGGGAATAGCGATGACTGTTTCGCTTTTTCCAGGTATTTGGCAAAGGCGGCTTGGTTTTCTTCATCGGATTTTTCTGGGTCATACTCAAACTGATTTTCCACGTAATTGGACTGCCCCAGCTTAAAAACCTTAAAGCCGTCATTGATTGGTGTCGGTTTGTTGCCATAACCTTTAATAACTCGGCGGATGCGTTCTTTGGCAATATCGGCAATGGTTTTATATCCAGCCCTATATGCTTCACTTTTAATTTCGGTCTGCTCTGGCAATTGAACAAGAATAAATTTACGATGGTTTTTATCTTCTTGATTTAATTCAAGGATTGCCTGGGCGGTAACTCCAGAACCAGCAAAAAAGTCAAGAATTAAATCGCTCCCTTTCGTGGAAATTTGTATTAACCTTTTAATAAGTTCAACTGGCTTTGGGTAATCAAAAACTCTTTTACCATCAAAAATGTTAAGCAGTGCCATACCCGCAGTCTTTGCAGTTCCCAGTCCCTGTAATATAGATATGGGCGTTGCGTCTTTTTGTTCGTTAATAAACACCTTAAGGGACGGGACAGAATCGCCTTTTTTACCAAAGTAAATTCGGTTGTCTGCTCTTAACTTATCAAATTCTTCTTTAATAACACGCCATTGTCTTGTGATTTCCTTACCAGACGGTGTAATAACTGTGTAATATCTCTCACTTTTTTTATTAGACTTTTCTTCCGTATTAGAAATTATCCCTTGTTTATACTCACCACGCCGGTCGCTATCGGGATTGGTATAAATGTTTTTATAATTTCTGTCCTCTTTATATTTTTTGAAAAAAACTTGATTTTTGTTCTTGTAGGCAACGAGTATGTATTCGTGTTCCAACCTAAATCTATACGTAACTTTCATTCTTCCAGAATCATCACCAACCTTATGCCAAACCATTGTTTCTACATTTTCTTCCCCAAAAATTTCATTCAACATCATCTGCAAGTGATGGACTTCGTTATCGTCTATGCTGATAAAGATTACTCCATCGGGTTTTAATAGACTCCACGCCAGTTTAAGGCGAGGATACATCATCGTCAGCCAGTCGCTATGGTATCTGCCACTCGTTTCGGTATTGGTCTGGAGTTTATTACCCTCGGCATCGGCCTGTCCCGTCTGTTCCAGATAACCCTTAATCGGGGCTTTGAAATCATCGTGGTAGACAAAATCACCACCTGTGTTATACGGGGGGTCAATGTATATCATTTTTATCTGCTCAAAATAGGCTTTCTGTAAGAGTTTTAGGACTTCCAGGTTGTCGCCTTCAATGAACAGATTTTTGCTTTTATCAAAATCCACGCTTTCATCATTGGCGGGTCGGAGCGTGGCTTTACTGGGCACAAGCACGTTTTTGATGGCGTTGCCTTTACCCGCCCAGGCAAAGCTGAACTTCTCCGTCCTGCCGTCAATCTGGCCGTCCAAGGCGGCTTTGAGCTTGTCCCAGTCAATTTTGTTTTCGCTGAATGCTTCGGGCAGGACATGACGCAATTTCTCTATCTTTTTCTCACCAAGATTAGAAGATGTAAGTTGAACTTTTTTATAATTTTTGGGCATTATTGTAATTATAATTTTTTTCGGGCACAAAAAAGGCCACCCGCTTGCCCCACCACCCTTTCGGGTAGCGGCCACTCTCATGGCTTAGACAAGACGGATGACCGTCTCTGCATGAGAGTGGACTTTCTGCCATGCCCTGTATCTCTACAGGGTTTAGGCAAATACAAATTAGTTGTAGTTTAGTTCATTTTTTCTGCTTTAATAGCTTCATTATATCCTGTTTTCTATACCGCATTACTCTTTTAATCCCAATTCGGATAGCTGGCAAAATTCCTTTTTTGTCCCATTGCCGCAAGGTATTCGGATGACATTTCAAAATATCACACGCTTCTTTAAGGGTGAGTAGCTCTGGAATTTTGTTTGAATTATGCTTTTTCGGCATTGATTTTTTACCTCACATTTGATAACATCAGTATATAGTATAAAACTTTTACAAGCAAGAATTACTATAAAAATTACGATGACACCAGAGGGCAAAATTTGGATAATCCTCAAGACTATAGACGAAATGCTTGCGATAGCTCCGAGCGACCGTCCAGTTTTGGTTGACACCAGAGAATTGGAAAAATCTGTTTCCAGGGAAGACAACGACCAGATTTTCGAGAAGTTGGCAAAGGATTATAGACTGATTGAGATATTAAAAAAGCCGGATTATCAAACAGGTTTTAATTACAGCGTAAAAATCCTCAATCTTGATGAATTTCGTCAAGCATTAAACAACGCCCATATTAGACATTTCGGCAGTTTGGAAATGCTGGTGGGCGATAATTTTTTGGCAGTTGTTGATGTTGCTTCGGACATAATGAACGAACTGCAAATGACATCGGGAAGTGAAGTCATCATCCCTCTGCTACCCTCGATTGTCAGATTTTCTTCTCTTATGCCTGGTGATGGAATCAATATGAGAGATAGGTATTGTGAGTTCCGATGGAAAGCTCTTGGTTATTTCAAAGATAACCACTATATAGGAGAGTTTGATATTGTAGATAATTATGTCCACCGGTGGGAGAGCGAGGTCAGTGTGCCGGTTGATAGGATAAAATTTACCAAATTTTATGAGAAGCTCATGGATGTTTATAAAAAGCGGGTCAAAGATGAAACGCATGTTAGCGGAAACTCCGTGAATAATTTGGATTTCACTGATACAACTTCCCGAAAAGCGTGGTTCGATAAGTTGTTTGTCTTGAAGGAGATATGGAGAATTTATGAAAACAGCAATAAACCACCGAAATTACTCGTTCCCATTTCTCGTCTTACCACTACGGGACTTAAGATTTCCGAAATTAACGGCATACTGGATGGTTTCAAAAAGGATGGCTGTTTTGATTGGCACAAGGGAACAGAGAATTACGAGATTAAGGACATTCAGCACAATTTTTTTGCGGAGACCTACAGAAAAGTTCAACTAATTTACGACAAATTTGCAAAAACTTACCAAGAGAGAGCTGGTAGTGAGAGTAGTAAATCTGACCAAGAAATAATACATAAAATTGAAATTATTAAAGGCCAAATGGAAATTGGTGGCTTGCCAGAAGGGCTAAAAGCCATCGCCCAAGCTAAAAAAGAAAATACTAATAGGTTTCCATATAAATTACCAGCAGGAACAAAATGGGAAAATTTTACCATAAAATTTTTGGATGATGAAAACATTTTCATTCAGGTCAAGCATATTAAACACGAAGTAAATTACAAAGAAATGTGGTTTGTCGGTAAAGGCAAAAATCCTAATCCAAGCGAGGCGTGGGTATTCTTAAAGGTATTAGCAAAGGTAAACGGCGAGCTTACAATTAAAGACGCTGAAGCAAGGGATAAATACAAAAAACAAAAAGAGGTGTTAGCGAAAGCTCTGCAAAATTACTTCTTGCTTGATTATGACCCATTCTATCCCTATCGCTCATCGCCCGAAAAGGAAGGAAATTCATATAAAATCAAAATTACTTTAATTCCGCCGCCTGAACAAAGCGGAAAAAAAAATATAGACGAAAACGAAGATGATTTAGGGGTAAAAGAATACTTGGACAAGCAATCTCCCCAGGTCTATGAAGAACAATAGCGAAATTCGTTTATAGCCGAAGGCTAATCAAACCCACAAAAACTCCCCATAAAACGGGGGGTTTTTTGATTTTATATTTCAGTGCGTGAAATTCGCCATAGATAAATGCTACTAAATTATCATTAAAGACCATTACTATCTATGGCCAAAAAAATAAAGAAAGGTCGGGCAGAAGATAACGGCAATTCTGCTGACGACTACAACAACTATCTCCATACCTTTGATTTAGGAGCGGCCGCTTCGTTAGTTTCGGCTGGCTTTGAACTTGTCTCATTGGATAAAACCAACCGCAAAAAAGTCCAGTTCATCTTTCGCCGAGAAATCGGTATCGAAAAGGTCGTTGATGATTACTGGTCAGACCGCCTTGAAGTTAAAGCGCGGTCGTTTTTTGACAACCTGAAAATGTTAAAGAATCGCCTATACAGCGAATGACCTGAAATTTTTGCTTGGAGTATTCCCCGCAATTGCGGGACAACAAATGAGGAACTAAAGACAGATATGAATACTCCAAAGGACAACAAACGCAGGATTATATGCTCGATACTATTGCTATCAAAATTGCATATCCGAACTTTATGGTTAGCGACCCTAACCTGTTTACCCCTGCGCTGATAATTCAAGAAAACCAAGCAGGTTTCAATCATCAATATGGCCGACACAAATTTATGAAATACCAACAGAACAGAACGCTTGCGGATAAAAAGGCAGGCATTTATATGCCTCGCCTCACGGTCTACCAGCGTTTTGACGGGATAAAGGCCACTTATGAGCTGCATATCGAATTTTCAATCCCAAAGCTTCTGTTCAACAACAGCCTTCAGGAATTGGACGATGCGGATTTTGACAAAGTTATTAGCGAGCTAAAATCTCGGCTGTCCCGAATGGGTATAAAAATTTTTGAAACCATGCTCCGCAAGGCCGTTGTCGCAAAAGCCCATTTTGGCAAGAATATATCGCTTCCTCATCCCCTGACTGTCCAAGACGCAATTTCCACGCTTTACAAGGCTGATGTGGGCAAGCGAAAGGACGTGAATGTCAGGCACTATGGCAACGATGGCCAAGCTCTGTATTTTTACGCCTCGTCTGCAAACATCATTTTTTACGACAAAATCAAAGACGTTGAAGCCTCGAAGAACAGGGCTTTAGATAAAGATAAACTGCAACACGAGAAGTCTCTGATTAAAAACATGAGCGGCGAACAAAAACCAGAGATACTGCGCTTTGAGGTTCGGCTCGCAATACAGCCAAGTCTCAATACTTTCCTTTCAAGGGTGATGGGAGAAAAAATTAAGGGTATAACTTTTGAAGCGTTGTTTAACAAGGAGTTTTGTAAAAAAGCGTTGCTTGCGAGCTGGAAAGAGATAATAAAATCGCCAGCAAGTCAGCTTGCTTTCAAATTGGAGCGGCCGCTTGAAGAAATTTTTGACGCGATGATTGGGGACGTAAACTCAAAAAAGAAAAAACAGGCACATTCCCTAAATACGGCGTTGGCGAGTCTCGGCCTCTATACGCTCATAAACCGCTGTGGCGTAAGAAAAACCAGAAACAAGATTGAAAAAAACTGGACAGGCAAAAGCTGGACACGCTTGTCCGACAAAATAAAAACCTCGGCAACGACCCTCAAAGATTTGCCACCATCGCACGCCATCAGCGACATACAATCGGCATTAGAGAGGTTTGAAAGGTATGACTTCAAATAAAGCTACAAAACGAAATCAACCGCGTGTGAGTTATCAGCTTGCCGATACAGACAATAGCGAGAGGCTGGATAACGCTTTTGACATTCTTTTTGAAGAAACATTAAAGCAAGATAGCGACTTGACAGCTATGAACAATTAGGATTATAATGAATTTATGGAATTTCTTACAAGAGAAGAAGTCGCAAAATTCTTTAGAGTTCATCCCCGCACTGTAATGCGCTGGCTCAAACAAGGCAGTCTCAAGGGCTACAAATTGGGCACAGGCAAGACAGCTTTGCTTCGCATACCCAAGTCCGAGATAAAAAAGTTTATGGAAAAACATAAAATAAAATGAATCCTACAACCGACAAACAAATAAGACTGATTGCCACTTATGCCCGTGTGTCCACGTCAGCCCAAGAGGAACAGCAAACTATACAAAACCAGATAAACTCGCTTCAGGAATTTGCCCAGAAAAACAGCTATACCATAGTCGAGGAATATACAGACGACGGCTGGAGCGGCGACATTTTAGCCAGACCCGCTCTTGATAAACTGCGGCAAGACGCAAAAAGCAAAGTCTGGGAAGCAGTGCTTATTTATGACCCAGACCGCTTGGCTCGCCGCTATTCATATCAGGAACTCGTTATGGACGAATTGCGGGAAGCTGACATTGAGATAATGTTTATCACTGTTGCCGCTCCAAAAAACAGCGAGGACAAAATTTTGCATGGCGTGAGAGGCTTGTTTGCTGAATATGAACGAGCAAAAATCACCGAGCGTTTTCGGCTCGGCAAGCTCCGCAAAGTCAGAGAAGGACACATTTTGGTTAGTGAACCTCTATACGGCTACACCTATATCCCAAAGCTGGACAACAGGCACGGCTATTATGAAATCAATCCAGAGGAAGCTCGGATTATCACAATGATATTTTCGTGGGTTGCCAACGAAGGCATGACCTTGCGAGGCGTAGTTAGGAGATTACAGGAAATGAAAATTAAGCCGCGCAAAAGCAAGTGAGGCGTTTGGAACACCAGCACATTGAGCACTCTTTTACGACATAGAGCTTATATCGGAGAGACCCACTGGGGCAGTTCCTATGCCGTAGTTCCTGAACACCCGCTCAAAAATGAGAAATACAAAAAAATGAAGAAGACCAGCCGCAGGAAAAGACCCAAAGAGGAATGGATAACAATTCCTGTGCCAGCGATTATTGCTCCAGAGATATTTCAGAAAGCCCGAAAGCAACTGGAAACAAACTTTGCACTTTGCCAGCGCAACAAAAAGAATGACTACCTGCTCGCAGGACGCATTGTATGCCCTTGTGGTAGGCCGAGGCATGGCGAAGGCTATGTAAACAAACCAAACTTATATTATCGCTGTAGCGACAGAGTTTTGAATTTCCCATTGCCGCCGAATTGTGAGGAAAAAGGTATCAATGCGAGACTGGCCGACCAGCTCGTCTGGCAAAAGATTGCCCAGCTTATGAGTTCGTCAAAACTCATGGCGGAGCAAGTCAATCGCTGGTTCAAGGCCAGGCACAGCAAAGCCAAAACTGCTTTTGTGGACATTGAGGCATTGAAAAAAGAGATTGAAAAGCTAAAAGGACAGGAAGAACGATATAACAAAGCATACGGCGCAAGCCTGTTTACTCTGGAACAGCTCAAAGGCTACACTATGCCGGTAAGAGAAAAGATTAGCGCGTTGGAAACGCAAATCGCAAATGCCGCGAGTGAAGCCAGCCAAAGCCAAGTCAACGAATTGCCAAGCCAGCGCGAAATACAGACATTCGCTCAAAAAGCAAAGCTGACTTTACAAGGCTTGAACTTTGGAGCAAAACGGGCGATACTACTGAATACTGTCGAAAAAATCATTGGCACTAAACAGCTTTTACAAGTATCTGGTTATATCCCTTTAACTAATCAAAATGTCGAGTTCAAAACTATCGGTCGGAATCGTCGGACTGCCGAACGTGGGGAAATCCACGCTTTTTAATGCCATTTCCGGGCTGCAGGTTGAGGCTGCCAATTATCCCTTTGCCACTATTGAGCCGAACGTCGGGGTAGTGACCGTGCCAGAACCGCGGCTTGATGTGCTGGCTAGGATTGAAAAATCCAAAAAGACTGTGCCCACAGTCATCGAGTTCAAGGATATTGCCGGCCTTGTTGCCGGCGCGCACAAAGGCGAAGGTCTCGGTAACCAGTTCTTGGCGCACGTCAGAGAGGTGGACGCGATCGTTGAGGTTGTGCGGTTTTTTGAAGACAAAAATATCACGCACGTTTCTGGCAACGTGGATCCCAAGCGCGATATCGAAACCATTGAAACCGAACTGATTCTTGCGGACCTGCAGCTTGTGGAGAAAAAAAATGAAAATTTCAAAAAATCGGCGAGATCTGGAAAGCACGAAGACATTGTGAAAGCCGCGCTCGCTCAAAAATATTTTGACGCGCTATCCGCTGGGAGACTGGCTAGCTCTGTTTCGATAACGGAAGAGGAACAAAAATTCATGTTTGAGTTTCCATTTCTTACGAACAAACCGATTCTGTACGTGGCTAATGTAAAATCGGGCGAGACAGCGCCGGACAATTTCCTCGCGCTCGATGCCCAGATTGAATCGGAAATCGCACAAATCCCGGAAAATGAACGCAAGCATTATCTCAAAGAGCTGGGTCTTGCAGAATCGGGGCTGGATCGCCTGATCAAAGCCGCCTACCAAACCCTGGGCTTGCAGACTTTTTTCACAGCCGGGGAACAAGAAACAAGAGCCTGGACTATAACAAAAGGCGACAAAACCCCACAGGCGGCCGGCAAAATTCATACGGATTTTGAAAAAGGCTTTATCAAAGCAGACGTGGTCGCCTATGATAAATTCGTTGAAGCGCCGGGCTGGGTTAAAGCGCGCGAAAAGGGTTGGGCCAGATCTGAAGGCAAGGAGTATGTGGTTCAGGATGGAGATATAATGCTGTTCAAGTTCAACGTCTAGGATGAAATTGCGCAGTAGTAAAAGAGGCAAGGATGCCTCTTTTTGTTGCCAAAAATCAGCCAAAAATCGGTCTTGACCAGACGCTTTATCCTTGTTATACTGTTCAAACAAATTAATAGTCATATATTCTCCTCTGCGGAGGAGATCGCCAGAAGCGATTCCAGAATATAAGGCTGTAAATTGTATTTAAAATTAAGTTCCAGAACGGTTTTTGTTTTGGAAAAAAGGAGCAACGTGGCAAAATACGAGTTAATGTATATCATCAGCAATAATGTGTCTGATGACGAGGTGCCAAAAATCACCGAAGAAGTAAAAAAATATATCGAAACCGCAGGCGGAATCGTAGAAAAGCATGAGGATTTGGGTAAAAAGAAACTTGCCTATCCTATCAAGAAAACCCGCAACGCTGTTTACGTGCTCGACAATTTTTCCGCGCCCGCGGACAAAATTAATGAAATCGAACACCGCATCCGTACCTATCAAAACGTGATTCGTCATATGATTATCAATATGGACGAAGGTTTGATCAGGATGGAAAAAGACAAAGCGCTTCAGGCGAAACTCAAGCGAAGAATCCCGCAAGAGGAAGCAAAGCCTGTTGAAGCTGGCAAACCGCGAACCGAAGGTAAAAAGATTGAAATCGACCTCGATGCCGAAATCGAAAAAGCCCTGGATTCAAAAGATTTGAAATAAGTATTAAGTTCCAACCAATATGGACCTAAATCGCGCGACATTGATCGGCAGGCTCACCAAAGATCCCGAGACCCGCACCACGACTTCGGGAATAAGCGTCACTTCATTCACAGTTGCAACAGGCTCGGCATGGGTGGATAAAACCACCGGCGAAAAAAAAGAAACCACGGAGTTTCACAATGTAGTCGCCTGGAGAAAATTGGGAGAAATCGTCGCCCAATACATGAAAAAAGGCAGGCAGATTTATGTGGAGGGCCGCATCCAAACCCGTTCCTATGACGGCCAGGACGGCACCAAAAAATACCGCACCGAAATCATCGCCGACAACATCATCATGCTGGATGGCCGGCCGGCCAGCAGCTCGGCTGCCAGTTCGGCCCCAGCCGCAGGCAGCGAGATAAGATACGAAGCCCCCAGTGCTCCTGCTGCTAAACCAGCGACACCGAGTGACACTGAAGAAATAAGCGTAGAAGATATCCCGTTTTGATTAACTACTAACAAGTAACAGACAACAAGTAACAATGCCATTAAATCCAATTTCTAAAAACTGTATCCTCTGCGAGGGTAAAATCTCGTATGTTGATTACAAGGACACCCAGTTCTTGCGCCGGTTTATGTCTCCGCACGCCAAGATCCTTGGCCGCAAGCGCACTGGTTCCTGCCAGAAACACCAAAAACTGATTACCCAAGGCCTCAAGCGCGCACGCCATATGGCTCTCCTTCCGTTTGTCGCCAGCACATAAATGTCGAATTTAGACTTTTCTGAACTCAAAAAAGGCGTGGTTATGGTATTTAACCGCCAGCCGCACGAAATCATGCACGCCCAGTTTGTGCGCATGCAGCAGCGCAAGCCTGTTATGCAAATGAAAATGCGCAACCTGCTCACGGGCAAGGTTGTCGAGTATTCTGCCAAATCAGGTGAAAGTTTTGAGCGCGCGGACATTACCAGGCAAAAAGCCCAATTCCTTTATGCTGACCACGAAGGCGCGCATTTTATGAACAACGAAACCTTTGAGACGATCGACATCGGACAAGAGCTTTCCGCTGACAAAATCGGTTATCTCAAGGAAAGTACTGACGTGCATCTTATCTATTTTGATGAAAAGCCAATCAGCATTGAGCTGCCGATCAAGGTGGATTTAGAAGTAAAGTCTACCCCTCCTGGGATCAAAGGCGATACAGCCACTGGCGGCACCAAGCCAGCGACCCTGGAAACCGGCCTGACAGTGAACGTTCCCCTGTTCATCAACGAAGGCGACCGCATCCGGGTCAACACTGACACAGGCGAATACGTCGAACGAGCAAATTAATTGTTTTCCGCGAGCCAGCGTTCTGCATCCATTGCTGCCTTACAGCCGGCTGCGGCGGCGGTGATGGCTTGGCGGTATACATGGTCATGCACGTCGCCGGCAACAAATACGCCTTCGGTGCTGGTTTTGCTTGTCCCGAGCGAAGTCGAGGGGCTGCCCTCAAAAACTTTGATATACCCTTTTTCATCAAGCTCCACGCCAGAGCCTTCGAGGAATTTCGTGTTCGGAATATGACCGATGGCCACAAATAGGCCATCCGCTTCGAAATTTGATTCTGCGCCAGTTTTTAGGTTCTTGAGTTTCAATCCACTAACTGCATCCGCGCCCAAAACCTCTTCGACAGTCGTGTCCCAGATCCATTTGATCTTGGGGTTATCCATGGCGCGCTTTTGCATGATTTTGCTGGCGCGCAAGCTGTCGCGACGGTGAATCACTGTGACCTCTGAGGCAAATTTGGTCAGGAATGTGGCCTCTTCCATGGCGGTATCTCCCCCACCAACCACGGCGACTTTTTTGTTTTTGAAAAAGAAGCCGTCGCAAGGAGCGCAGGACGAGACGCCGCGGCCAATCAGCTTTTGTTCTGATTTCAAACCCAGCCACATGGCATTGGCACCCGTGGCAATGATTACTGCTTCAGCCTGATATTCTTTGTTATCTGACCACAGCTTGAAGGGCCTGCCAGTGAAATCTACCTTGTCTACATTCTGAAAAATTATCTCTGTGCCGAAACGCTTGGCCTGGGCGATCATTTTTTGTATGAGATCCGGCCCCATAATATCTGTTTCATGGCCCGGGTAGTTGCCCACCTCAGTAGTGAGCATCAGCTGACCGCCAAAAGCAGTGCCGGCAAACAGCAGCGGCGCGAGCTCTGCGCGGCTCGCATAAATCCCGGCGGTTAGACCAGCCGGGCCGGATCCGATGATTGCTAGTTTTGCTTCCTGGTTAGACGAGCTCATATTTTTTCAAGGCCGTTTTGAACTGACGAGAATTTTTGTAAACAATGCCGTGCATACCCACGCGCTTTGCTCCACGGATGTTGAGGGGACGATCATCAACCATGATTGCCTGGTGCGGTTTGACCCCCAGCTTGTGCAAAACAAACCGATAAGCAGTAGCGTCTGGCTTGGCTATATGGAGGTCGCTCGAATCAAAAACTTTTTCAAAAAATTTGTGGTGATTGAGGCGGCGCCTGTCGAGGACATCCTGGGCCATATGGCCGATGGAGTTAGTAAACATGGCCACCTTGGCTTTTTTTAAATGCGGAATGAGATGAGCGAGTCCCCGGTCAGTCTTCATCTTACTGACAATGAGCTCATGCATTTTCCCAGGATTGGCTTTGACGCCGAAAATTTTCTGTATTTGCCGATAAAATTCATTTTCTGTTATCTCCCCGAGGTTTACCTGCCGTTCGAGCCGGGCCAGACGCTTTTTCCCAAGCGTAGTCAAACACTCTTTGCAATAATGCTTTATGAAATCCATATACCCGCCGTGGACTACCACGCCCCCGAGATCAAAGATGATGGCCTTGATGGTGATTTTTTTTGCCATTGTGTTATTTAGCGGTTAGCGCTGCTTCGATTTTTTCTTTCTGAAAACCGACAATAATTTGGCCACCAATATCAATGACAGGCACGGCAAACTGTCCTGATTTCTTGATCATTTCCTCCTGCAGCGCCTCATCGTGAGTTACGTCTTTTTCTTCATACTCGACCCCTTTTTCCTGAAAAAAGGCTTTCGCCATTTTACAGAAAGGACAGGTCAACGTCGTGTATATCGTCGGTTTCATCATCGGTTGAAATTTAATCTCCTTTTTCAATTTTACCTGAAGCGGTTCAATTTCTCAAGAGCTTTTTCTAGGTTTCCTGGAACAACAAGGCTTTTACACCGTTCTGTTACAGACGGACCTGACAAAAAATGCCAGATGAAATAAAATACCTTTATGGAAAGATCAAAATTGCAGCTAATTTTCTTCCTGGCCATGATGGGTGTAACCCTGATTTTGACGTTTTTCATTTTCCGGCCATTTTTGGCGCCGCTCGTGGTCGCTGCGACTTTTGCCGTGATTTTTCAACCAATGCACCGCCGCGTAGAAAAAGCCCTGCCTCATTCGCCATCTGCGGCGGCTCTGATCAGTGTGGTGGCTGTGGCGCTCATTCTCCTGATTCCTTTGACCTTGTTTGGGCTTCAGATCTTCCGGGAGGCGCAGCAACTTTTTCACACTCTCAGCGAGGGCGGGGCTGGATCTCTTCCAGATAAACTACCGGAAGGCATCCGCGGCCAGATCACAACGCTGAGCCCTAATTTTTCCCTGGACCTGGAACGTGTCGGCCGGCAAGCGCTCGATTGGATAATGCAAAATCTGAACAATATTTTTTCGAGCCTGTTTGGCACCGCGCTAAGCTTTTTCTTGTTTTTGATTTCGCTGTTTTATTTCCTGCGAGACGGTAAAAGCTTTACACAATATCTCAAGATCCTTAGCCCGCTCTCTGATCGGCAGGATGAAAAAATATTGTCGCGGCTTTTTGTCGCGGTTAACTCGGTCATCAAAGGCGCCCTATCCATTGCGTTAATCCAAGGGTTCCTCACCGGGATTGGTTTTTGGATCTTTGGCGTGCCAAACCCAGTGCTGTGGGGCAGCACTGCTGCCATTGCCGCGCTCGTTCCAAACATTGGAACCGCGCTGGTGCTGGTGCCGGCGATTGGATTTTTGTATCTCAACGGAGAGGTTGCTCAAGCCATCGGCCTTGGGATATGGAGCATCACTGCGGTGGGCTTGATCGATAACATTCTCGGGCCTTATCTCATCAACCGCGGCGTGAAAATCCATCCCTTGCTTATCTTGCTTTCCGTCATCGGCGGCCTGGGATTGTTTGGTCCGGTTGGATTTTTGCTCGGTCCGCTCATCATCAGCCTGCTCTTTGCGCTGATCGATATTCATTTCGAAACTGTCGGCAGAGCTGATTAATTTTTCTTGCGCAGTCCCAATATCCGGAGCAAACGGTCTCTTGTCTCCGGATCTTTTAATATCTCGACAGCCGTGGGTAGAGTAGTAACAACAATAATCGCTATCACGATCGGCAGCAAATAGCGCTCGCCATCAGGAACAATACTGCCAAAGAAAAACCCGATCAAAGTCACGCCGGCACCCCAGAGAATGCCGCCAATGATATTAAATGACAAAAAAGTAGAATAATGCATTTTACCTACGCCGGCCAAAATAGGCACAAAGGTTCTAATCACCGGCAGAAACCGAGCGAGAATGATCGTTTTGCGGCCGTGCTTTTCAAAAAACATGCTGGCCCGCTCAATGTGCTTCTTGTTGAAAAAAATCGAATCATCTTTATAAAAAATCCTGTAGCCAATTTTATTGCCAAAAGCGTACCCCACGCTATCCCCCAAGATTGCCCCGATGACGACTAGCCCGACCAGAAGCCAGATATTCAGGAAGTCCTGGGACGCCAGAACTCCGGCTGTAAAAAGCAAACTATCCCCGGGAAGAAAAAAACCAAAAAACAATCCGGACTCTGCAAAAATAATTGCGAACAACCCAAGATATCCCGCGGTTTTGATAAGCACTATTAAATCCAAATGAGGCATATCAGGTATCATATTGCAACTGAGTAAGTTCAACAAGTAAGTGCAACACTTCGGTAAAATACGAAGTGTATGCAATACAAACACTTTTCGGCAGTAAACAGTAAAAGGAGCAGTCACCGTAAGGTCACTGCTCCTTTGTTGTTTTTTGACATAAACCCAGGTTTTGAAGAATCGATAATTGTTGTCACAATCCATTTTGACAACCGTCATAGACTGGTGTAATGCATTTATGGCACTCAAACAAGAAACAAAATTTGGGCGGGGTGTTTTTGCTAAAGTTCGAAAAGCATTTTTTTCGATCGCGTTTTTCACTGTGGCTATTGTCTCCGGTCTGCTGTTTGGCATGTATGGTTACTATTCGGCTACCCTGCCGGGGGCCAACGCCCTGGTTAACAGGGATATTCCAGAGTCAACCAAAATCTTCGATCGGGAAGGCACTCTCCTCTATGAATTTCATGGCGATGCCAAGCGCACGGTCATCCCCCTGAACCAAATTCCCGAAGTAGTCAGACAGGCCACGATCGCGGTCGAGGACAAGAATTTCTACCGGCATGTCGGCTTTGATCCAGAGGGTATTGCTCGTGCCAGCTATATAAACTGGAAAACCGGCACCAAAACCCAAGGAGCATCAACTATCACTCAGCAGTTTGTCCGCAACGCGGTTTTGACCCGTGAAAAAACTTTTGCCCGCAAATTCAAAGAGCTGGTATTGGCTTTTAACCTGGAGATGCGCTATTCCAAGGAAAAAATCCTGGAGCTCTATTTCAACGAGATTCCCTATGGCTCTAATCTATATGGTATCCAGGCCGCGAGCCAAGGATATTTCGCCAAAGACCCAAAAGACCTGACTGTGGCCGAGGCCGCGTACCTCGCCGCGCTTCCTAAGGCCCCCACCTATTATTCTCCTTATGGCCCGCACATAGATGAGCTCGACGCCCGGGTACAAATGGTTTTGCAAAAAATGCATGAGCAGGGCTTTATCAGCGCTGAGCAGCTGGAAAGCGCGAAACAAGAAAAGGTAGCTTTCCAAAAACTGACCGCACCGATCATCGCTCCGCATTTTGTGTTTTACGTTCAGGATTTTCTGGTGCAAAGATACGGGGAAAAGGCCGTGCGCGAGGGAGGCTTGCGGGTACGCACTACTCTTGATCTGCGTCTGCAACGGATAGCCGAAGAGATCATCACTAAAAACGCGGCCATCAATCAAAAAAACTGGCGCGGCAGTAACGCGGCGCTGGTGGCTGTAAACCCAAAAACCGGTGAGGTCATGGCTATGGTTGGAGGTAAAGATTATTTTGATAAAGAAAATGACGGTGAGGTCAACGTGGCATTGCGGCCACGCCAACCAGGGTCATCTTTCAAGCCTTATGTTTACGCGACTGCTTTCCAGCGAGGCATGAGTCCTGCTTCCCTGGTTATGGATGTTACCACCAATTTTGGTCGCTACGGCAGCCGCGACTATATTCCCAATAACTACAGCGGCCGTACCTATGGCCCCCTCTCCCTCAGGCAGGCCCTCCAGGGGTCACTGAACATCCCCGCGGTAAAAACGTTAATGCTGGTCGGTATTGATAATGCGATCAATACCGCAGAGGCTATGGGTCTAACCACCCTGGCTGACAGAAAACGATACGGCCCGGCTTTGGTGCTGGGAGGCGCTGAGGTTAAGCTTCTCGAACACACCGCGGCGTTTGGCGCGTTTGGCGCGAGCGGCATCTTGCACGAGACAACCCCTATTCTCGAGGTAACTGATCGTAACGGAAAAGTCTTGGAAACTATTGACCGAACGTATGGCAAACAGGTTATTGACCCGCAGATCGCCTACCAGATCAGCCATGTCCTCTCTGACAATGAGGCTCGCATGTTTATCTTCTCCAGCAGAAAACATAAGCTGATGCTGCCTGATGAGCGGCCGGTAGCGGTAAAAACTGGCACCACGCAAGAGTTTCGCGACGCCTGGACAGTTGGTTACACTCCGTCCTTGGCCACAGGGGTCTGGGTTGGCAACAATGACAACATGCCAATGCGGCCGGGAGCTGACGGTTTGTATGTAGCTGCTCCGATTTGGAACGAATTTATGGCCAAGGCTCTGGCAAACACGCCCCCCGAGCAGTTCATCCGGCCCCCCGGCATAGTTGAAGTCGCGGTTGATAAGCTGACTGGCAAACTGCCGACTGCGTACACGCCTTCCACCAAAACAGAAATCTTTGCGATGGATTACAATATTCCTACGGAGCAGGATGATTTCCATATCCCAGCGGGTTTTGGTGAAAACTCCAGAGTGGCCACAATATTTCGCTCAGAAAAACCTGGTGATCCAGCCTGGGATGGTCCGGTCCGCGCCTGGGCGCAGACTCACGGGTTTGGATTCACTACTGGAACTTATATTGTCTTAGATGAGCCGCCGCCAGAAGAAGACAAGCCAGAGGAAGATTTGGGCGGCGCGAACGAAGGCCTCGCTGTCCAGGTGCGAGTCCATCCCAAAATCTCCTCTGTGCCATGGAGTATGGCCGTGCAAACCTCTTCAGCCGATCCGGTTGTGCAAATCACCGTCAAAATCGACGACAAAACCGAAATCGTTCATTTTGGCAGTGAACTCTCGTACGACAGCAGAAATTCTTACCAAGACGGATCCCATCTCATGACTGTTGAGATCCTCACTGAGCAGGGTCACAGTGATGTCAGAGCTATCCCGATCCAGTTCGCCTTGAACACAGAGACAGTCCCCGGCCCAACCCCGGAACCGCCAGTGTTTGCGGAAAACACTCCTCCGCCACAAGGCGAACCTGTTTCCTCAACCACGCCTCAGGAAAATTTGTAACTGCTTCAAAAAAATAATTTCTCGAAATGAAACTCCCGGTTTCCTAAACACAGTCTGTTTAGATCACCGGGAGTTTTCAAGAACAATCCTAGCCATTATTTAGATTTGGAACTGATTTTGCTGTTGCTGGTTTTGCTGCACCATTTGTTTCACCTCCCTTGCCTAGGACATTAATGATTAATCACGCATACTCGTAATGTAATAAATCATGATGTGGAGTACGACTGTGCCGTCATCCAAGTTTGTAACGAATTTTACTGCTCAATTTGTAACATCAGCCTTAAGGATTATAAAATCCCACAAAAGCGTGGTGTATAATCGCGTGTTTTATAAACAGTTTTGGGCAACCGCCCAAAGTCCGAATCAAATCATTTAGAAATGTAACTATGCAGGGGTTCGATCTATCACAGGAAATGTAACCCTAGCTGGCTCCTTTCTTGGGGTTAATG
>MFEF01000021.1 GCA_001777515.1 Candidatus Doudnabacteria bacterium RIFCSPHIGHO2_01_48_18 | reverse complement strand
GTCCACCGAATTGGCACTAAGAATTCCGTCAGTTTCTCCTTTGGAGAAACCCGACCTCGCCCGCCACCACCATACAAAATAAAAAAAGAGAAAACTCCCGCCAAATCAAAATAGAATGCGTGGTGGCGAGGCGAGGGCGGAACGGAACAGCAGAAGCGGAGGAACACGCTCCCAGCGTGTTCTGGAGCGGATGCTGAGCCGTGACGGAATTCGTATTAGAACGTACGATTACATTTCACATTACCGCGCGCGTGGAGCGCACCACATCATTTGTTTTGAAAATAGGTGCGAGCTTGGTACAATAGAGACACCACAAAAAATTCCTCATTTGAGGAATTTTTTGTTACTCAGTTACTCGACAATAAGCTTGCCTTTCATGCCCGCGGCTCTATGAATAGAAACTGAACAGTAGTATTCAAACGTGCCGGTTTTGTCCGCGATGAACTGTGTAGTGGTTTTTTTACCCGGATTTACCTGCTCGGTTTTGGCGTTGAACTCGTCAACCACCCAATCGTGAAACCCATCTGTGCTTTCAAAATTGATTATTACGGTATCCCCTTTTTTGACGCGAATTTCAGTTGTGGAGAATGAAAAGTTTCTGCCAGTTACGTTAAAAGTCTTGGTTGCAGCCGGCGCAGGGTCCACATCACCTATGTCATCCTTGTTTGGCTGTGGGTTCGGTCCGCCATCTGGCGGCGGCGAATGGTTAGTGTTGTCATCTGTTTCGTTGTTAATTTCTGTCTCACGCATCTCTGCCGCTTCGTCTTTCATGGTTAGCGCGTAAACGCCGGTGACGGCGACTATGAGCAAAACAGCAATGAGAAATTTTTTCATTGTTATTTGTTCTTAGTCAATATTTTAAGCTCATCAATTTTTCCCTGGCATGCTGATTGGTAGGCTCAACCATCAGAATCTTTTCCAAAAGAATTTCCGCTTCATCTTTATCTCCCTTTTTCGCCAATGCTTCGGAAAGAATCATGACATAGTGCGTATTGTCTCCGTCGAGATCAACGGCCTTGCGATAGTTGAGAATCGCTTCTTCTAAATGTTTTTTTGCTTCGAGCGTCATGCCGAGGTTGAGATAGCGGCGCGGATTGTTTGGATCAAGCTCTATCGCGCGCTCATGAGCGGCGATTGCTTTGTCATACTGCTTACTGTTATGAAAAGCCTGGCCAAGGCTGGCATGATAGTGGCCTTTATCCGGATGGTGCTTGACCAAAAAACGAAAAGTCTCAATCGCTTCCCTGATTTTGTCCTGCCCGAGGTACAGCTTGCCCAAATAAGCAAAAGCCTGCTCGCTCTGGGGTTCTTTTTTTATGGCTCGAATAAAATTTTGTTCCGCATTATAATGATCGCCGGCCGCTAAGGATTTCTCGCCTTGCTTAATGAAAAACTCTGCGGTTCCGGGTTTGGGACCGGTAAACGAAGACATATTGAGGCGCGGCCGTCCTGGCAAATGGAGCTTTGGCAGGCTCTTTGGCAAAAATCCAAGCGGCTTGGTTTTTTTGGAGATTTCCTTTACCTCTAAAACAAAAAGCCAAAGCTTTTCGAAGCCTAGCGCGGTCCATTTTTGCAAAAATCCCTCAAGATTTTTGACAAGAACCGGAACTGGGAACCGAAGCTCTGGCGTGCGCCGCAAAACAATCAAAATAATGCCGGCCAGGGAAAGCACTATTAATAATTGCGGAATGAATAGAAACATGCGGGCCAAAATTACTATTTAATTTTAATTTTGACGCTATTCGCCCAGGACGTATCTTGTGAATCTGCGGACCTGAATGTTCTCTCCAATGGTAGCGATTTTCTGGGTCACGAGCTCTTTGACTGTAACATCACTGTCTTTGACGAACGGCTGCTCGAGGAGGCAAATCTGCTCATAGAATTTTTCAAGCTTGCCTTCCACAATTTTTTCGATAATGTTGTCCGCCTTAGGCGGATTCATTTGCACCTGCTCGAGATAAATGCTTTTTTCCTTTTCCACCATTACAGACGGCACCTCTTCCCTCGAAACGTAGAGAGGGTTTGAGGCCGCGATATGCAGAGCCAGGTCATGAACCAATCCCTTGAAATCTTCATTGCGAGCCACAAAATCGGTTTCGCAGTTTACTTCCAAAAGCACACCAATGCGCCCTTCACCGTGAATATAGGCATGGATCAATCCTTGCTTGGTGATGCGGTCTGATTTCTTGCCTGCCTTGAGAACGCCTTTTTTGCGCAGCAGCTCAATGGCGGATGCGACAACGCCGTTTGTTTCAGCGAGAGCGGCTTTGGCATCCATCATGCCAGCGCCGGTTTGTTCACGCAAAAGTTTGACTTGGGCGGCGGAAATCTTCTCTGCCATTAGATATTTTCCTTTTTACCCTCGCCCCTTGCGGGAGAGGGAACGGCCACGCTCGGCTGAGGTGAGGAGGCCGCAGGCGCGTCCAGTTTACCTTCGTTTATCGCGCTAGCGACAGCGTCGCACATCAGAGAGATCGCTTTGATAGAATCATCGTTGGAAGGGATAACATAGCTGATTCCTTCCGGATCAGAGTTGGTGTCCACGAGGCCGATGACCTTGATGTTAGTTTTTCTGGCCTCAGTGACCGCGATTTTGTCATGATTGATATCGACTGCGAAAATCGCTTCCGGCAGTTTTCGCAGATCCTTAATGCCTTCAAAAAGGTTTGCCAGTTTGGCAATCTCGCGTTCGATAAGCAAACGCTCCTTTTTGATGTATTTAGTCTCAAAATCCGGACTCGCGGCCAGTTTCTGCAAACGCTCCAGCTTTTTGATGGTTTTCTGGATAGTTTTGAAATTGGTGAAAGTACCGCCGAGCCAGCGGATGGTTACGTATGGCATGCCGCAGGCCTGAGCTGCTTTTTTGACCGCGTCTTTGGCTTGGCGCTTGGTTCCGACAAACAAAACCTGACCCCCCGCGCTGGCGGTAGCTTTTACGAAATCGAGCGCTTTTTTGAGCTGCTCGAGAGTTTTCTCGAGATTGATAACATGGATCCGGTTCCGGGTGGCGAAAATGTACCGACTCATTTTCGGATTCCACCTGGAAGAGAGATGTCCAAAATGGACCCCTGCGGTGAGCAGTTCTTCTAATGTAGGATAATTCATTATTCCCTTTGTCCTCTTTCCTCTCAACTGTAGCGAATTCAGTTCCCTCGCAAGGGTAATGAATCAGGGGCCAATCAGCTTGCCCGACTGAAATTTGCGTAGCAAATTTGGGCGGGAGGAAATGTGTGATTAATAATACTTTTCAGATTATAACAGCAGTTTCAAAAATTTGCAAATCCTTGGATTTGCGCCTCTTGAACAGGAAGATATATTCAGATCCAGGAACAGGCAATCGCTGCCGGCCAAAAAGCGCCGGGTTGGGAAACATGAAAAACCGGGCTGCCGGCAAAATTCAAAATCATCCTGGCTCTTCTGGATGTGGGAACGATGATTCCGTTCCTGGTACTAGTGCTGTATTGCTTTTACCCGGAAATAATCGAGACCGGCGCGTTTGCGGGAGCTATGGGATTATTATTTCTCATCGGTGCAGTGTCAATCCCTTTCGCGGCAACCGCGTTGAACCAAACCACGCTTTGACTAAATCAGGCCTCGCGGAAACGAACATAATGTTCGTCTCTTGCGAGGCCTAAGTTGCGTTCGGTCATGATGATCCGCTTGTTGATTTCTTGGAAGCTTCCCAGTTATTGAAATCGCGTCCAAGAATGAAGAATTTGTGGCCGATTTGCATGATCGGGATTTTGTCGTCATCCATGATCCGCCGAAAATGACGGATAGAAAATCCTGCCAGTTCCGCTGCCGTTGGAATATCCAAAAACTGCTTTTTTCTTTCTACTGAGTGCAAAACACCGGCGGCGGGAACATTAGATCTTTTTCGCGCCGGTATCTGCTTGGCCGGTTTTTCGGCCGGGATTTCTGACACCGAATCGTCCACTATCGAGTCAAAAAGTGAAAATTTCTGCGCTCTCAACATCTTTTGGATCGACGGTGCGACACCATGAGTCTTCATATAGGCCTCCTTTTGCTAATCATAACAAGGAGCACACCCTTGTCAAAACCCTCTGACCTTGTTATGATTCGTCTACTTATATGAAAAAGGACCTCCACCCAACCTATTTTGCTGAAGCCAAAGTTGTTTGCGCTTGCGGCAATACCTTTGCCACTGGCAGCACCCGCGAGGAACTCCATGTGGAAATTTGCAGCGCCTGCCATCCGTTCTATACCGGCAAACAGAAACTCGTTGATACTGCCGGCCGCGTAGAGAAATTCCAGAAACGCATTCAAATCGCCAAAGCCGCATCCAAGGTTCACTCCTCGAAGAAACACAAGTTCGCCAAAAAAGCGGAAAAAAAAGCCGCCAAAAAAGTCGAGAAATAACCCGATCAGTGCTAAAATAACTTAAGTAAGTTTTTCAAAGCACTGATTTTTTATTTATGGACAAACAGTACCAAGCAATTCTTGACGAATACGCCAGCATTCAGGCCAAGCTCTCCGCGGCAAACGATGGTGAGCAGCTTCGCGTATTGGGCAAGCGTGAGCGTGAGCTCTCTGATCTCGTAGAAAAGATTAAAGAGTTGGGCAGGCTCCAGGATCAAATGGAAGACAACAAAAAACTCCTCAGTGATCCAGAGTTTGCGAAAATGGCGGAAGAAGAGATCGAAGCGATCAAAACCCAGATCCCGCCACTGGAAGCGGAAATCGATTCTCTGATGCTGCCGCGCGATCCACTGGATGAAAAAAACGCGATCGTGGAAATCCGAGCCGCCGCGGGCGGTGATGAATCAGGCCTGTTTGCCGCGGAGCTGTTTCGCATGTACCAAAAATATTCAGAATCAAAAAAATGGAAGGTTCATATTATCTCTTCCAGCCGCACCGGCATCGGCGGATTTAAGGAAGTGATCTGCGAGGTCAGGGGCAGTGGGGCTTACGGCATCCTCAAATACGAATCAGGTGTGCACCGCGTGCAGCGCGTACCGGAAACTGAGAAATCGGGGCGGGTTCATACCTCAACCGTAACGGTCGCGGTTTTACCGGAGCTGGAGGAAAAAGATTTTGATATTGATCCCAAGGACCTAAAAATCGAAGCCACAACCTCATCCGGGCACGGAGGCCAATCAGTAAATACAACGTACTCCGCGATCCGTATCACTCATGTCCCTACCGGCATCATGGCCCAGTGCCAGGATGAACGCTCCCAGGTCCAGAACCGGGAAAAAGCCATGCAGGTTATCAGAGCGCGCGTTTACGAACACGAGCAGGAAAAAAAGAACAAGGAACTGCGTGAAAAACGCTTATCTCAGATTGGCACTGGCGATCGCAGCGAAAAAATCAGAACCTACAATTTCCCTCAGGACCGCGTCACTGATCACCGTATCAACCAAAACTGGAATCAGATCACCACGATAATGGAAGGCGAAATCGAGCCGGTAATTGGCGCGCTCATTGCCGAGGATCAGAAGCGAATGCTTGAAGCAAAGAAATGACGATCCGCGAGGCGTTCATTTGGGCTGACAAAAAATTGAAAAAAAATTCTCTATCGCCTCAGCTGGACGCTGAGGTGCTTTTGTCGCATGTCTCGAAAAAAAATAAAGCCTGGTTGTTTGCTAATCTGCAGAAAAAACTTTCCAAACTACAAGCTACCAATTACAAACTAATGATTGCGAAGCGATCACATCGCTGGCCAGTAGCATACCTTACGGGACATAAGGAATTTTATGGCTTGGATTTCAAAGTAGATCAAAATGTACTAATTCCTCGGCCAGAAACAGAAATCTTAGTGGAAAAGGCTTTGGAGTTGTTAAAATCTGGAAAATTCAAAAACATAATTGATATTGGCACAGGCAGCGGCGCAATCATAATCTCCATTGCTGTCATTGCGAGTCGCAGGCGAAGCAATCTAAAATTTTACGGGACAGATATTTCAAAACCTGCTTTAAAGATCGCAAGGCTGAATGCAAGAAGGCATCATGTTCTGAAAAAAATAAAGTTTGAAAATTGTAATTTGATTGAAAATTGGAAATTGAGAATTGAAAATTCGATTATTCTAGCTAACCTCCCCTATCTCACCCCAAAGCAAATGAAAAATCCCGATCTAAAATATGAACCAAAAAATGCGCTCGTTGCTGGCAAAGGTAGTCTAAAGTATTATAGAGATTTGTTCAAACAAATTTCTACCTACCCCTTCGGCACTGCTCAGGATCAAAATCTTACGATTTTGATCGAACACGATCCATCACAAAAAGCTGCCGTGCAAAAACTTGTCAAAAAATTCCTTCCAAAAGCGCAAAACAAATCGCTTGCGAAATTCGCCACAATGGTATACAATAGGTCATGGACGTTCAATACCGGTTAGGTTTGACCTTTGACGACGTATTACTTGAGCCCAGAGAATCTGGGGTGGTACGAGGCGAGGTCTCGCTCGAAACAAAGCTCACGCGCAAAATCAATCTGAAAATTCCCATTCTTTCTGCAGCCATGGACACAGTCTCTGAGACGTCTATGGCTGTTTCGTTAGGCCACCTCGGCGGGATGGCTGTATTGCATCGCAATTGCTCCATTGCCGATCAGGTCGCGATGGTCAAAAAAGCGAAACGCGCTGATATCGCGGTTGGTGCTGCGGTAGGCGCGTATGACCTAGAGCGCGCCAAAGCCCTTGATAAAGCTGGCGCGGACGTGATTATCGTAGATACAGCTCATGCGCACAACATCGCCTCTCTGAAGGGCGCGAAAGAAATCAAAAAAGCGATTCGCGCGCAGCTCATCGTCGGCAATATCGCCACCAAGGAAGCCGCCGCCGAACTCATAAAATTTGCTGACGCCATCAAGGTAGGTGTGGGTCCAGGTTCGATTTGTACTACGAGAATTGTTGCCGGCATTGGGGTGCCGCAGCTCACGGCTATACTTGATGTTGCAAAAATCGCAAGCAAAAAAGGCATTCCAGTGATCGCTGACGGTGGCATCAAATATTCTGGCGACGCTGTAAAAGCACTCGCGGCCGGCGCCTCTACGGTTATGCTTGGCTCCATGCTCGCTGGCACAGCCGAAGCACCAGGCAAGGTTGTCAAAATCAATGGCAAAGAGTTTAAATCATACCGCGGTATGGGTTCGCTTGGCGTAATGCAGGGCGGCAAATCTTCTGACCGGTATTTCCAAAAGACGGAAAAGAACTATATACCGGAAGGTGTCGAAGCGGTCACGCCATACAAAGGAAAGCTTGCGGACGTAATTTTTCAGATCACTGGCGGCATCAAGAGCGGCATGGGATATATTGGGGCAAAAACCATTGCTGACATGCCCGAATGCGCCAGGTTTATCCAGATTACCAACGCCGGATTGAAAGAGTCACACCCCCATTCTATAACAATAATTAAGCGTTCGCCCAACTATTAATGAAAAATGTAAATATCAAAGATCAAAGTGACAGTGTAAAATTTTAAAATTTTTAATTTACTCAAATGCCGAAAAAAACCGAAATCCCGAGAGCCGAACTTCATACCCATCTTGGCGCGGCTGTTGACCCGCCGATTCTCTGGTCCATCGCCCACCGCCAAGGGATAAAACTCCCCACAAAAAATTACTGGGAGTTTGAAGATATGATCACAGTCGATCCGGGCGAGAAAAACCGCAGCGTTACTGATCTTGATAAAAATTTCTACCACTGGACCGAGCTTATTCAATCCTCGCCTGAGGCAGTCGAAGAATCAGTGAAAAGCATCATCAGCGGGGGTTATCGAAAAAATAACCTGGTGCTTCAGGAACTGCGCTTTAACCCGATGAAAAGAAATCGCGGCGGCGAACGCGACCTCGACCATATCATCCTATCAGCAGTGTGGGGACTCGATAAGGCTCTTCTGGAATATCCCCAGGTCCGCGCTGGGATCATATTGATGATTGACCGCACATTGACGTATCAGCAGAACGAAATCATTGTCCGAAAAGCGATAAAATACAAAAATGGCATCATCGGAATAGATCTTGCGGGACCTCAGAAAAAAACTTTTTCCATGAGGGAACATGCGCCACTGTTCGCTAGAGCAAAAAAAGCCGGCCTGGGCGTAACTATACACACTGGAGAAGAAGGCGACCTGGAGGAAATGCGCTACGTGGTTGCGGAAATAAAACCGGACCGGATCGGCCATGGAGTTATGGCCGCTCGCGATCCAAAGCTTATGAAAGCGATCGTCAAACAAAAAATCGTTCTCGAGATTTGTCCGACCTCAAACCTTAGAAACAGCGTGGTAAAAAATGCCGCTGAACTAAAAACCATCGTTCGCACATTCAAACGCTACAAGGTCAGATTTACGATCAACACCGATGGCCCGGAAATGTACCGCACCAACATCCATAAAGAGCAGGAATTTTTGATCAAAAATAAAATCCTCTCGAGCAAAGAGGTTGCCCAGTGCACCAAATGGGCGTTTGAGGCCACATTCATAAATTGATCAATCCCAATTTCCCAAATTAGACATTGGTGCTTATTTAGAAATTAGATCAATTAGGTAATTAGAAATTCTCCATGATTTTTGTTCTCGATTTCGGTTCTCAATATTCCCACCTCATCACCCGCCGCATCCGCGAGCTGGGTGTTTTTGCCGAGCTGGTCGCACCAAATATTTCGCTCGACAAATTGAAAACTGCGGAGGGCATCATTCTCTCCGGCGGGCCGCAAAACCTTTCCGACAGTGACGCGCTGCGCGTCGATAAAAAAATCTACACGCTTGGCATTCCGATCCTAGGAATCTGCTATGGCATGCAGCTCACGGCTTTTGAACTGACAGGCAAGGTCAAAGCCGGCTCGAAGCGAGAATACGGACCAACGTCCATAAAAATCACTAAAAAGTCTCCCCTGTTCTCGGGTCTAAATAGCGTTCAATTAACATGGATGTCGCATGGTGATCAGGTCGTAAGGCTCCCGAAAAATTTTGTGAAAATCGCCAGTTCCCTAAACTGTCCGATCGCGGCCATGGCTGACGAAAAACACAAAATTTATGGAATTCAATTTCATCCGGAAGTAGTTCATACTACGAACGGTAAAAAAATCCTAGAAAACTTTTTACGAATTTGCAAGGCAAAACGTGATTGGTCAATGCAAAATTTCATCAAAGATTCGATTTCGCAAATAAAAAAACAAATCGGAAAATCCAAGGCCGTCTGTGCGCTTTCCGGAGGGGTGGATTCGGCTATCGCCGCCACCATGGTCCATCGGGCAATTGGAAAAAATCTGACCTGCATTTATGTCGATACCGGCCTCATGCGCAGCGGAGAGACTGAGAATTTGAGGAAAACTTTCAAATCTCATATGAAGATGAATTTGAAAATAATCGATGCAAAAAAAGAATTTATAAAAAGCCTGAGAGGCATTACTGATCCGGAAAAAAAACGAAAAACTATTGGCGGCTTATTTATAAAAATCTTTGAACGGGAAGCCAAAAAAATTGGTGAGGTTAAATGGTTAGTACAAGGCACTCTTTACACAGACGTAGTAAGTTCGGGTTTTAGTTCAGGCGGAAAACATACAGCGGTCATCAAATCCCACCACAATGTCGGTGGGCTGCCAGAAAAATTTGGTTTCAAACTGATAGAACCATTGCGCGATCTTTATAAATATGAGGTGAGAAAGGTCGGCGACGAACTCGGTTTGCCGAAAAAAATAACCTACCGCATGCCTTTTCCTGGGCCAGGGCTAGCTGTCCGAATCATCGGCGAAGTTACCGAAAAAAAACTTAATACTCTGCGCCACGCTGATCAGATAGTAAGCGAGGAAATGGAAAAAACTTCGTTTATCAAAAATTCGCAATTTTTTTATTTCGTTGCCCTGCCCGATATCAGATCGGTTGGAGTCGCGGGAGATTCCAGAACCTATGGCCAGCCGATCATTCTCAGAGCAATTGAAACCGCTGAATTCCTGACTGCTGATTGGGTGCACCTCCCCTATTCCTTGCTGGAACAAATCTCCGTGCGCATCACCAACGAAGTCCCAGGAATAAATAGAGTTGTCTATGACATAACTTCCAAACCCCCGGCTACAGTCGAGTGGGAATAAATAACCGCGTTGCCGCCACCGTCGAGTGAAAAAATATCCTCCAGAATTGATTGTCGCGCGCTCTGCGACAATTTTATTCTGGAGGATATATAGAAAACAGCGACTAAACGACCACCGAGGTTTCCGCGAGACGGTCCATCCATTCCATTTCGGCGACGTTGGAAATCATGGTAGTCTGATTTCGCTCCGGGCCGACTGAGATAATTTTGATCGGCACTTCGCAGATGTCCTGCAGCCGGAGCAGAAACTCCTGTGCGTTCCTCGGCAGGTCAGGGAAAGATCTGACGCTGCTGATATTCTCTGTCCATCCCGGCAAAACAACGTAGAATGGAACACACCGGGCCAGAGCATCAGCGTCCGCCGGAGTGTGATAAATTGCCTTGCCGTCCAGCATATAATGCGTGCAGATACGAATTTTCGAAAGACCCGTCAGAACATCAAGCTTCATCACTGCCAACGCGTCCACGCCGTTGATCATTACCGCGTCCCTGACTTCCACTGCGTCAAACCAGCCACAATCGCGATCCCTGCCCGTGCTGGTACCGACCTCTTCCCCAGCCTGATACATATGCCGGCCGTCCTCCCCCGCATCAATCGTGAGAAAATACCCGCCCCCGACGCTGGTCTTGTATGCTTTGACAACGCCCAGCACGCTGTGAATGTATTTAGCTGCCACGCCCGTGCCTGTAGATATCCCGCCGACAGTGGGATTGGAAGAAGTGACATAGGGATAAACGCCGTGATCCAGATCAAGTCCAAATGCCTGAGCACCCTCAAACAATACGCTTTTCTCCTGCCTGATTATCCTGTTGAGCAGAACACGCGTGTCGTAAATGAAGGGAGCGAGTTTGCGGGCAGAAACCAGAAAGCGCTGTAACTCCGGCTCACTGACCTCATGACCATAAAGCTGTTTGTTCCTTTTTGGCCATTCGTCGTAAACCCTTTCCTCAAATTTCTCACCATTGAGAATATCAACTGCGCGAAAGCCGCGACGGCCCGCTTTGTCCTCATAAGCCGGACCAATGCCGCGCTGAGTGGTTCCAACTTTACCCTGTCCGTAATGCACGGCCTGAGCTTTTTCGATTTTGGGATGCCAGGGCATTATCAAATGCGCCCTGTCGGAAACAAACAACCTTCCAGTGAGATCCAGCATTTGAAGCTTGTCCGCCTCTTCCATAAAAGCTGTGGGGTCGAGAACCACTCCGCCGCCGATGACGCACTGTGTTCGGAACCGAAAAATACCGGACGGGATCAAGTGCAGCTTATGAATCTGGAGTCCGATACGCACTGTATGCCCAGCGTTGTGTCCGCCCTGATAGCGAACCACGCAATCAAACCCCTGAGACAGCAAATCCACGAGCTTGCCTTTTCCTTCGTCGCCTCGCTGCAATCCAACTACAGCCAAGTTCCGTTTCATATTTTTCCTCCTCAAGAAAATTCATCAAAAAAGCAGTCAGCACGACTGCCTTACTGCTATCCGTATTCTAACGAAAAAAATAGATTATTTCCAGCTTGCGGCGGCGTTCTGGTCGATGACCTCGATCCAGGTTGGACCATGGCCTATGACCACGCTTGAACCATCAGCATCAACGATCTTGAGCTCGCCTGCGCTACCGCTTTTCTGCCAGCGGGCCTGCATGACCTTGCCGTTCGTAAAGACCATCGCCCTGCCGCTTCCAGACGTGATCAAATCCACAGTTAGAAGCTTGGGGTCAATGACCGAGCTTGTCGTGTATAAAATCACCACATTCTTGGCCGTTATCTGCTGGCCGTTGATCGCGTCCTTGTCAGGCCTCCCGCCAAGCGATCGAATATAGTTTTTATTTGTCACGTCATACTGGTAGCTGGCTACGAACTGCGGATAGCTGAAATCAACGCGGATGCTTGTGGCTGTGGTTTGCACATTCTCGCCCGCCTTTTCGTCACTCACCGCCCAAGGCGAGATCTGCATTTCAAGCGGCCAGGCTTTGCCACTCGCAAAGCTCTGCAGCAGATCTGAAGATGTAAAAAGATTGTGAGGTGCTGTCCTTCTGGTATCTCGCCTGAAAGTGTGTTCATTGAAAAATTCATTAATATCATGGAAAGCATTCCCGAGTGAAGAGATTTGCGCCAGCGCTTCTCTTGATCCCCCAGAATGCGCGAGTGCACTGCCAAAGCCCCTGGCCCAATCCACAAAATACGGCCTGGCCGAGCGCACTGGTCCAATCTTCGTGATCTTTTGGTGTTTGTCGAAAAAGGCGAGCATGCGAGTGATGCCGCCCTCGGCTACGGTCTCGAATACAATGCTTGCTTCTGATAGCCCAAACTGCGGCCTGGCATTCGGGTCATTATCGTAAATCACGGCAACAAACGGCCCGTTTTGCGTTTGCTTGGGATCTTGCTCGCCCGCGATCTGTTTACCGCCCCCCAATTTTTCGCCGTTGTTAAAAACAGGGTACGAGATGACGTACCCTGTAACTGCTGCCGCGATTATTACTATTGCGGTAATCGCTTTTCTCACAAGAATTATTCCTTTTTAGGCTCTGGCTTTTCCGCGTCTTCTGCGCCCTCTTCCCCGGCGGCTGCTTCAGGTTCTTTTGTCAAAGCTTCAACTGCTGCTTTTTCCGCCTCCGCGGTTGACTGTTCCAGTGAGGCAAGCTCTTCTTCAGTTCGCGGCGCCTGCACTGACGCAATCATGTCTTCAGCGTTGCCCAAAATCTTAACATCGCCTTTTACCTTGATGTCAGAAATGCGGATTGCGTCTTCAAAAGTCTTGAGCGATTCGACATTGATCTCGATCTTATGCGGCAGATCAGAAGGAAGGCTTTCTACCTCAACCTCAGTCACGATTTTCATGAAAATACCACCCAGTTCTTTGACCGCCGGAGCAAGCCCAACAAATTCCAACGGCACTTTGGCGTGAATTTTTTTGGTTAAATCTACCTCGTAAAAATCAACATGAACCGCCTCATTTTTCATGTAGTGCTTCGCGACGTCATGAATGAGAACCTTGGTTTCTTTGCCGCCGTCAATCTTGAGGTTGACGAGAGTATTCTCCCCGGCCTGTCTGTATATTTTGTCAAACTGTTTTGAGGAAACCTGAATCGCCTGCGACTGCTTGCCGCGGCCGTACAAAATCGCCGGGATAATCCCCTGCTTGCGAAGTTTGCTATTCTGTTTGCCCAAAACTGTTCGGGCTTGGGCTTGTATTGCGTATTCCATAGTAAAAAAAATAATACCAAATTAAAAAGCGCCCGTCAAGCGCTATAGTATGAGATCAGTAGAACAAATTAACGCAGGACTTTTTCAAAATTACCGTCAAAATTCTCCAAAAAGTCATGAAATTCCATGACCTCGTCCACAGTAATCTGATTGGCGTCGCGAAACCTAGCCGCGTCAGCACTCGTCAGGTCTGTAACCATACCTACGGAGAAAATTTCCGGACCATCCATGGAGATACTGAACACCACCGAGCTTTTGCAGCGCTCACAGTCAGTGTGAACCAGCATGGAAGACTCTTCACCCTTGTCCACGGCCTTAGTTTCAATGACATTGGTGTTCTCGGCATTGTATTTTGCCGAGCAAATGGGACAATGCAATACGAGGGCCAGGAGTTCTATCATTTTTTGAAAGTGTGTTTCTCGCATGGATCGCTCTCCTACCAATATTATACACCAATTTTCTTCGCATTGCAATGGGCGGTTATCGAAATCTCACCTGCGTGGAATGGATCGCCACGCTCTCTACGAGGCCCACGAGCCAAAAGGTTGCGACAAGCGAAGAACCGCCATAGGACAGAAACGGCAGAGTGATGCCAGTGACTGGCAGCAGTCCGATATTCATTGCAACGTTGATCACAATCTGGGTCAAAAGCAGAAAAAAAGCGCCAGCAGCGAGGTACGCACCAAAACTGTCTTCTGACCGTTTGACGATCCGCAAAATACGAAATACGACCATTCCCAAAAAAACCAATACAAGAGTTCCGCCAAAAAAACCAAGCTCCTCAACGGTAGAAGCAAAGATGAAATCGGTTTGTCTCTCCGGCAGGAACCTGAGCTGGCTCTGCAGGCCGCGGGCAAGACCCCGGCCAAAAATGCCGCCCGATCCGACAGCCACCATGGACTGAATAACATTATATCCCCTGCCAAGCGGATCTGCGGCCGGATCAACAAAGGTCAGGATTCGATCTTTCTGATAATCCTGAAGTAAAAATTGCCACGCGCCCCCGGAAACCAAAACAAACGTCAAAAATAAATAGAGATAAAAGCGTCTCGGGATACCGGCCATCAGCAGCATACCGGCCCAAATGCCAAGATGCACCAGAGCTGAACCAAGGTCTGGCTGAAGCATGATCAGAACCACCGGAATGAGCACATAAATAAATGACAAAATAATATAGCGAAACTTCTGCAAAAACGGCTGACGGACTTGAAAATATTTCGCCAAAATAATGATCAGTGCCAGCTTGGATAGCTCTGCGGGCTGAAAGTTGACTGGACCGAGTTCAAACCACCTTTTTGAACCGCGGATCTCGAGTCCCATAATCAAAACAAGTCCCAGAAGCAATATGGCGCCAATGTATATCAGGGAGCTGTTCTTGCGCAAAAACCGATAATCAAGCGAGCTGAAAAAAAACATACCCGCGAGGCCAATCACAAGCGCCGCCAGCTGCCTGATCCAAAGCGAAGACTCGACAGTGGCAGCAAATCCTGTCGAGTAAATCATCATGATCCCGACCGCTGTCAGAACCAAAGCGGCCGTAAAAAATATCCAGTCAAAACCGCGAAAATACCGCTGCCAAATCATTGTGCTAATTCAAATTCGGCGTTAAGCGGGTTGATTTCCGCTTTGAGCTGAACCTGGCCCATGACCTGTCCGAATAAATCAGACTGGGACTTGGGCCAGAATAAACGAAAATATCGGCTCTCCAAAGGCGCTAGGTCGTCGAGTACGGTGTGATTGACTGCCAAAGGCGTACGGTTTGCCTGATCAAAAATAACCGCGGACAGGTTCAATTTTTTAACGACAAAGGAATAGGGATTTTTTACCAAACCTTCCACAAAAAACTTGCTATCAGCGTCACCCCACTTCGGTTGCAAAATTGTGAATTCAGGATTATCTGGAATCATAGCGCGAGTCCACCTTGGGTTGCTCATTGAAAAATTAATCGTGCTTGGATTTTCCGCAACAGTAACCGCGGGCAAAATCACGTACCGGCTAGCACCAGGGAGCAAAAAACTTTCGCCCCGGATGGTTTTCATAACCGAGCCACTGGAATTTTTGAAAACGAATTCGTATGAGAACGATCGCGCTGACAGATCAGCGTTGGGATTAGATACGTGAGCATAAGCAGAAACAAGCCCGGGATTTACAAAAATGAAATCGACTTCAGCGGCCTTAAGATCTGAAGCATGGTATAGATTCTCGTTAACCGGAATCGGCTCTTGTCTGCCGATGATAAACGAAGCGAGTTGACGGCGCAGCAGAAATCCTAAAGGAAGGCTGATGATTATAGTGGCCAAGAGCCCCCAATACCATTTTTTTGAGGTCTGATGAAACTGATCCCGGACATCGATCAAAAAAGTTTTTTCTTTGTACTCCAGATCTTCCTTGTTGGGCAGGTTGGAGAGGTTGGGTATGTTAATCACGTTGGTTTATCCTCTAGAATTCATTATAATGCCTATGTTAACTAATAACAATTAACAAGTAACTAGTAACGGTTACTTGTTATCAGTTACTTGTCTATGTTCACTCACCTGCATGTCCACTCCCACTACTCTCTTTTGGATGGATTGCCAAAGATTCCAGACCTAATAAACCATATCCAAAAACAAGGAATGACTGCCGTGGCGCTAACTGATCACGGCTCTCTGTATGGGGCGCTTGAGTTTTACAAGCAAGCGAAACGCGAGGGTATAAAACCAATCATTGGTATCGAAGCTTACGTGGCGCCAGGGAGTCTCAAGGAAAAGCGGTCACCGGCGGACGCGGATTATTTCCACATGATTTTGCTCGCAAAAAACAACGAAGGCTACCAAAATCTGCTGCGACTGGTAACGATTTCGCATCTCGAAGGGTACTATTACAAACCGCGCATGGATAAAGAGATTTTAGCAGAACACGCGGGGGGGATTATCGGGCTTTCCGGGTGTCTTCGCGGCGAAATTGCCAGAAGCATTGCTTCCGGCAATCATGACCAGGCAAAAAAAATCGCGCTGGAGATTGCCGGCTTTTTTGAAAAAGATAGTTTTTATCTGGAGTTGCAGCGTAACATCAAAGAACCAATGCAGGAATCAGTCAATGAAGGCCTGATAAAGCTTTCCCAAGAAACCGGCATCCCTCTCGTGGCCACAAATGACGCGCACTACCTTGAACCAGAGGATAACGCAGCCCAGGATATCTTGGTTTGCATAGGAACCGGCACCACCGTTGAACAAAGCGATCGCCTGGATATGAGAAGGATGAGGCTGCATCTGGCGTCTCCTGAAGAAATGACTGAGCTGTTCGCAGATGTTCCTGAAGCAATTGCCAATACGCAAAAAGTCGCCGACATGATCCAGCTTGAGATCGCCCTGGAAAAACGGCATTTCCCTAATTTTCCAGTCCCGCCCGACCATACGGCAGAAACTTATCTAGAGCTCTTGAGCCAAAACGGCTTGGCAGCGCGCTACACTGATGTTTCTCCGCCCCCAGAGATGAGCCGCAGGCTTAACTATGAACTCGATATCATCAAAAAAAAAGGGTACGCTGCCTATTTCCTCGTAGTGGCAGATTTTGTAAACTGGTCGCGCAGACGCGGCATCATCAGCACCACGCGAGGATCTGCTGCTGGGTCGCTGGTGGCTTACGCTCTTGGCATCACAACCATGAATCCGGTGGAATACAAGCTGCCTTTTGAACGCTTTTTAAATCCTTATCGTCCGACCCCGCCTGATATTGATATGGATTTTGCTGACAATCGTCGTGACGAGGTTTTAAACTATGTCAGTGAAAAATACGGCAAAAACAAGGTCGCGCAGATCGTAACCTTTGGGACGATGATGGCGAGAGCCGCGGTTCGCGACGTGGGACGCGCTTTGGGTCTCCCTTATTCCAAATGCGACCGCATCGCTAAAATGATCCCATTTGGAAAACAGGGGTTTCATATGACGATCGAAAAGGCTCTGTCGCTTTCTCCTGAACTCAAGGAAGCTTATGGCAAAGACCGGGAAACTCAAAATCTCATAACTCTTGCCCGCAAGGTCGAAGGCTCCGCCAGGCATGCTTCCGTGCACGCCGCCGGCGTAGTCATCGCGCCAACGGACCTGACCGACTATACCCCGCTGCAGCTTGATACTGACAACAAAAACATCATCACTCAGTACGACATGCACTCAGTGGAGGACGCAGGGCTAGTGAAAATGGATTTCTTGGGAATCCGCAATCTTTCCATTTTGGGAAACGCGGTGCAGGTTGTGCGCGATCACCGCAGGCTGGAAATCGATTTAGGAAAAATCCCTCTGGACAATCCAGAAACATTTAAGCTCCTCGCATCAGGACGAACCATGGGCGTGTTTCAGCTTGGCGGCAGCGGCATGACCAAATATCTTGTGGATCTCAAACCTACAAATATTTTTGACATCATGGCCATGATTTCTCTGTACCGCCCAGGGCCAATGGAATCGATCCCGGAATTTATTGCCCGCAAACATGACCCCCGGCTCATTTCCTACCTCGACCCCCGGCTCAAAGAAATTCTTGATCTTTCATACGGCGTCATCACCTATCAGGACGATGTGCTCCTCATCGCGATCAAGCTGGCCGGCTACAGCTGGGAGGAAGCAGACAAGCTTAGAAAGGCTATGGGCAAAAAAATCCCCATCGAGATGGCCGCTCAAAAAGAAAAATTCATTCAGGGCGCAATCACGGGCGGCATGTCCCTGCCGTCAGCCGTGAAACTCTGGGCCTTGATTGAACCGTTCGCGGCTTATGGGTTTAACAAGGCGCACGCAGCCAGCTATGCCATGGTCGCCTATCAAACCGGTTACATGAAAGCCAACTACACTGTCGAGTTTATGGCGGCGGTAATGACCGCGGAATCAGGTGACAATGAAAAAATCGCTGAGGCAGTGAATGAATGCGTGGCCCTCGGTATCGAGGTTTTACCACCTGATGTCAACGAGTCCCTGGCCGATTTCACGGTGATTGGAGATAAACAGATCCGCTTTGGCTTGAATGCTGTAAAAAATTTGGGATCTGATGTAATCGAAACGATTATCATAGAGCGCAAACAAAATGGACAGTTCACAACTATCGGTGATTTTGTCCGTCGCGTGAAGACGAGAAATTTCAATAAAAAATCCTGGGAAGCTTTGGTAAAAAGCGGCAGCCTCGATCGGTTTGACGAGAGAAACAAGATGTTGCTTAACACGGAAAATATTTTAGAATTCTCAAGGAACGAACAAAAACAAGCAGCCGCCGGCCAGGTCACGCTCCTGGGAACGGGAATGGCAAATGGCGGCGAGGAACTGCTATTGCGGGATGCGCCGCCAGCTTCTGACCAGGAAAGGCTTTCCTGGGAAAAAGAATTTCTTGGGCTTTATGTTTCCGCTCATCCACTGCGCGGCCATCGCGGGACCCTGCAAAAATACTGCAGACCAGTCAGTGCCCTGTCTTCTGCTGACGAAAATTCTTACGTTACCATCGGCGGCATTGTTACGCGTGTGCAAAACATTCTCACTAAAAAGGGCGACCAGATGTGCTTCGCAGACATCGAGGATGAGGGCGGCAAGCTCGAGCTGGTCGTATTTCCCAATGTTTTCAATGAATACAAATCCTTGCTAACGGCTGACACCATGGTTTTGGTACGCGGTAAAGTCTCTGACAAAGATGGCGAGATCAAACTTTTGGCCGACTCGTTCAAATCGATCACTGATCAGGACATAGAAACCTGGACGCAAAAGCCTCAACCCGCTAGGAAATCCTGGCCGCAAAAAACAGCGAGCTACTCGGAAAAAAGATCAGAACCCATCCCGGCACCGGAAAATCCCGGGGAGCCAGCAAGAATCCTAAAAATAAAAATCCCAAAAACAGCGAGCCCTATGGTTTTCACCAAGCTCAAAACCGTATTCACTAAATTTCCCGGACAGGTTTCTGTGTCATTGGTCATCCCAGACCGGGAAGGAACCGAGCGCGAAATCAAAACCGATTTCGCGGTCAACGCCACCGACGAGTTTAAAACCGAATTGCGCGAACTGTTGCGTGAAAGTATAATCAAAGCATGAAAACCGCTTCCCTCGAAAACAACCGCCATTCCCTCGCTCACCTTTTGGCCGCAGCGGTAATGGAGCTGTATCCAGATGCCAAACGCACTATCGGCCCAGCGATCGATAATGGCTTTTTCTATGATTTTCAATTTACGAAGCCAATCTCTGACAGCGATCTTCCCAGTATTGAAAAAAAAATGAGACAGCTTTTACCAGGCTGGACCAAATTTGAAAAATCAGAGGTCAGCGAAAAGGATGCCAAAAAAAAATATGCTGATAATCCATTCAAGCTTGAGCTTATCGAAGAGTATGCCAAAGGCGGCTTAACACTCTACAAATCCGGAAATTTTTCTGACCTCTGCCGCGGCGGACATGCGGAAAACCCGGCCAAAGAGATTGCGCCTGATTCATTCAAGCTGTCGCACGTGGCCGGAGCGTATTGGCGCGGCGATGAAAAAAATCCGATGCTCACGCGCATCTATGGCCTGGCTTTTGCTTCCAAAAAAGAACTGGACGATTACTTGAAGTTCCAGGAAGAAGCAAAAAAACGCGACCATAAAAAACTAGGGCCCGAGCTTGATTTGTTTACATTTTCTGAACTCGTGGGGGCAGGACTCCCATTGTGGACACCAAGAGGAACTTTGATTCGGACACTGCTTGATGATTTTGTATGGGAGCTTCGCAAAAAATTCGGCTACCACAGAGTCGAGATTCCGCATATCACTAAAAAAGATTTATACGAAAAAAGCGGACATTGGGACAAATTCAAAAACGAGCTGTTCCGCATCCAAACCCGCGAAGGCCATGTGTTTGCCATGAAACCCATGAACTGCCCGCATCACACGCAAATTTACGCCAGAAAACAGTGGAGCTACCGCGACCTGCCGCAGCGCTACGCAAATACCACTATGGTTTATCGCGATGAGCAAACCGGCGAGCTCTCTGGATTGTCGCGCGTCCGAAGCATCACCCAGGACGATGCTCACGTGTTTTGCCGAGCTGACCAGAACGTAGAAGAGATGTCAAAAATTTGGGAGATTATCGAAGAGTTTTACAAAGGCTGCGGCTTTCCCGAGCTAGAGATTAGGCTCTCATTTCATGATCCCAAAGCTCAGGAAAAATACCTGGGCACGCCAAAGCTATGGAAAACCGCGGAAGCTCAGCTTGAGAAGCTTGTCAAAAGTAAAAAAGCGAAAGCAGAAATTGCCATTGGCGAGGCGGCTTTTTATGGACCGAAAATCGATTTTATGGCAAATGATTCTCTTGGGCGAGAATGGCAAGTCGCCACGATCCAGCTAGACATGAACATGCCAGAAAGATTTGATCTATCATGCGTAAACGAAAAAGGCGAACAAGAACGGATCGTGATGATCCACGCTGCCATCATGGGCTCAATCGAAAGATTTATGTCAGTTTTAATCGAGCACTTCGCCGGCGCCTTCCCGCTGTGGCTGTCCCCTGTTCAGGTCGCGGTTTTGCCGATCAATGACAAAGTTGCAAGCTATGCCCGCTCGATAAGCAAAGACCTCATGCAAAACAATGTGCGCGTGGAACTGGATGACCGCAATGAGTCTATCGGCAAAAAAATCCGAGAAGCAGAGAAACAGAAAATCCCTTATATGCTCATCATCGGCGGAAAAGAGGCTGAAGCCGGAACAGTATCAATCCGCGGTCGCGGCGAAAAAGATCTTGGTGTTATGAAGCATGAAGAATTTATCGAGAAAATAAAAAATGAGGCAGTCGCGAAGGCCGCCTCATAGGCGCAAGATTTATTTTTTGATTAGCTCGCGGGTTTTTTCCAGGGTAAACCCATGCCTGCGGAGTATGTCCGCTGCCAGGGATTTTTCTTCTCGCAGAATCCCGAGTAAAAAATGCTCCGCGGAAAACAGCGGTTCGCCTGCTAGTATAGAGTATTTTTTGCCTTTTCTATCCAGTCATAGGCCTGGATGTTGAGTCCGGCCTTGCGGAATTTTTCCGCCTCGGCAAGCTGCTCCGCTGCTTTTTTCTTTTTATCATCTTCTGCGTGAAGCAAAGAGTCGCGAGTTAAAGCTATGTGCTTTCCCAAAATATCCTGATGCTTTCTAACTTCAGCGTCAGTGCCTTGGTAATTATTTACCATAAATTCAAAAATTTTCTTGTTTTGATTGCGCGCCAGGATCAATGCTTCATTCAAAACAGCTGCGAGCTCGACTGCGCTTGATCCCTCCAGGAGCTCCCGCAAAGATTTCTCCTGCAGCCTGGTTTCCTCTTCAAAAGCTTCTGCAACGCCAATCTCCGCGCCATCGAGAAAAATAATCTTTTCAGCCATATCTTCCGCGCTCTCGAGATAATAACGGTAGCGGACGAGGGCGGTTCTCAATCTTTTTTCTTTTGGATTGGCAGTATACAGCAATGTTCCCATCTCAGCTACGCGTTCGCTAGCAAGCTGCGTCTTTTTTAACTGCTTTTGTTTGGTACTGAACGTCAAAAGATTAACATCGATCCACTCCGCGGGCCGCTCGAAAACATATTTGAAACTGCCGGGCAGGGCGCTCGGGTCCGCGCGCAGCGAAGGCGCCAAGCCGTGGGCTGACACTTGCGAGGTAAAAAATAGTATAATAAAAATAATAGGGGTAAGAAACTTCATGGCTAAAATAGATCATAACAATAATCTTGACGATTTGAAAGATGACCGGGCAGAGCGCCGCGCCGCCAGAAAACGGCCGAAGATGCGCGTTCATGGACAAAGCCTCAAGAAGCAAAGCCAGCGAGCAGTTTTGCATATCCACAAAAAAACGCGCTCATGACCTTGCCGAAGCTGGTTATCATTACCGGTCCCACTGCTGCGGGTAAAACCGCGTTGTCCTTGAAACTGGCAAAAAAATTCACTGGCGAGATTATTTCGGCTGACTCGCGGCAGATTTATACGCAAATGGACATCGGCACGGCCAAAGCAACAAAAAAAGAATTGAAAAATGTGCCTCATCATCTCATTGACGTTAGAACCCCTGACAAAGATTACACCCTGGCGCAGTTTAAACGCGATGCCATAAAAACGATCAAGCAGATTCAAAAACGCGGCCGTGTCCCCTTTCTAGTTGGCGGTACCGCACTTTACATTAATGCGCTGGTCAGCAATTTGGAGATTCCAGAAGTAAAACCAAACAAGAAACTGAGAAAAAAACTGGAAAAACTTTCTCTTAACGAACTTTACAAAAAACTGGTCAGCCTTGATCCCGAGGCAGCATACATTATTGACCCAAAAAACCCCAGAAGAATAATCCGGGCACTAGAGATAACTGCGTCTGGCAAGCTTTATTCGCAGACTAGAAAAAAGGGTCCGCAGCTGTTTGATATGCTCGTTCTCGGGATCAATGCTCCTGGCGCAAAATTGAAACGCAACATTGAGCGCCGTGTGGACATACAGATCAAAAACGGCTTGGTCAAAGAAGTAAAGAATCTAATAAAAAGGTACGGCAAAAAACCGCAGGCCTTTGATGCTATTGGCTACCGGGAGGTTATTGCCTATCTCGAGAAAAAAATTACGTTCAAGGAAGCGATCGCGCAGATCAAAAAAAACACCTGGTACTTTGCCAAGCGCCAGAATACGTGGTTTCGAAAACTGCCGATAAATTGGATAAATAATCAGGGGCAGGCAGAAAAAATGCTAGCCAAGTTTATCCGCCAATAGCTTGCTGGCGATTTTGGGGTTGGCTTTGCCTTTCATTTCTGCCATGACCTTGCCCACGAGAAACCCGAGGGCTTGTTTTTTGCCGGATCGGTAATCGGCAACGACTTTTTCGTTTTCAGAGATGACTTTGTCAACGGCAGCCGCGATCGCGCCCTCATCTGAAACCTGCCCAAGTCCCTCGTCCTCAGCAATGTGAGACGGATCCCCGCCCGTGGTAAACATAACTTCAAGAATCTTTTTTGCGGCGGTGGTGCTGATTTCATTTTTATGAATCATCTTTATCAGCTCGGCGAGGTTCTCAGCGCTGACTTTGGAATCGCGAACGCCAGAGCCGCTTTCCTTCAGCATGGCCTGCAGATCCCCGCTGATCCAGTTTGACGCCAGCTTTGCCAGTTTTTTTTCGTCGCCTTCGAGCCTCTCTGCAGCGAACCATTCCATGAGCTCTGACACCACGTCTTCGAAATAGGACGCGAGGCTCTTGTCATTGATTAAAACCTCGATGTCTTTTGCAGCTAGTCCAAACTCGGCACCAAAACGCTGCGCTTTTTGGTGCGGTAGTTCCGGAAGCTGGACCCGTACGGCTTCGACTTCTTCTCGCAAAAAACGCATAATCGGCAAATCTGGTTCGGGGAAATACCGATAGTCATGCGCGGCTTCCTTGGTGCGTTGCTCCACAGTAATGCCTTTGGCATCGTCCCAGCCGCGAGTTTGGTTCATGAAAGTTTCTCCCGCCTCGAGTGCTTCCGTTTGTCGTTTGATCTCGTAATGCAATGCGGCCTCGACCGCCTTAAATGAGTTCAGATTCTTGATCTCGATTTTATAAGGCGGCAGCCCCTCCTCTCCCACCGAACGCAAAGAAATGTTCGCGTCACAGCGCAGATGCCCTTTTTCCATGTCCGCGTCCGAAACGCCGAGGTAGCGGACTGTGTTGCGCAGATTTTGCAAAAATATTTTGGCTTCGCTTGGCAGACGAAAATCCGGCTCAGTAACGATCTCCTGCAGCGGCACCCCCGCGCGATTCAAGTCTACCAGCGTCGTTGCTCCATCGTGGATCAGCTTGCCTGCGTCCTCTTCCAAATGCGCCCGGGTGATGCGAATTTCTTTCTCCTTACCGTCGTGGTGGATAGTAACTTTACCAGCGGCGCAAACTGGCTGGTCGAATTGGGAGATCTGATAGCCTTTCGGCAAATCCGGATAGAAATAATTTTTTCGATCAAATTTGGAGTACTCAGGTATCTCGCAGTCCAGCGCCAGCCCGACCATGAGCGCTTTACGAATCGCCTCTCTATTTACTACTGGCAAAACGCCAGGTTGACCAGTGCAAATCTCGCAAATGTTGCGGTTCGGCTCTATTTCGTCTGGATTGTTGCGGCAACCGCAAAACATTTTTGATTTGGTCTTGAGCTGGACGTGGATCTCCAGTCCGATAATCTGTTCAAATTTCGCCATATCTAGATAGTAAATGCTTTCGGCTTGGCATTGTGCCAGGCAGTGATTTTTTGATAAGCGTGTCCGACCTGAAAAACAAGACCCTCTCCCCACTGCGGCCCGATGATCTGCAATCCCACCGGCAGCTCCGCTTTGTTTTTTTCTTTTTTCGGTTTACCGAAGCCGCACGGCACGCTAAGCGCAGGCAAACCAGCCAGAGAACCGGGGATGTTGAGCTGGTCTGAAATGTAACCAAACAAGGGATTGTCGGCAGCGGTGCCGATTTTTGGAGCAAAGTTGGGAGTCGACGGGCAAAGCAAAATATCTACTTTTTTAAAAACTTCGTTGAACTCATTTACAATCAAACGCCGCACCTTCTGTGCCTTGAGGTAATATGCCTCGCGGTAGCCGGCAGATAGCGCGTATGTGCCAGTCATGACCCGGCGCTTTGCTTCCGGCCCGAAACCCTCAGCGCGGGATTTCGCGTAGACCTCAAAAATATTATTTGCCTCAGATGTTACGTGTCCGTAGCGAATACCGTCATAACGCGAAAGGTTTGAGCTGACCTCTGATGAAGTGACAATGGCGTAAACCATTGAGCCATAGGCGCTGAAAGGAAGCGAAACTTCGATTATTTCCGGTCCGAGTGTTTTCAAATCTTCGACTGCCTGCCGTACGCTGGTTTCTACATCCTTTTCAATTCCGGGAACAAAATATTCCTGCGGTACGCCAATTCGCAGTCGCTTCAGATCACGATCCAGCATCTGCGACCATTCATGAGTACGCGCTTTAGCAGAGGTGGCATCCTTGGGATCTATACCCGCGATGATTTCGGCGCTCATCGCCAGATCCTCCACGGTCCTCGCGACGGTGCCCATGCTATCCATCGACGAAGACATGGCAATGACTCCGTACCTTGAGACCTGGCCATAAGTTGGCTTCCAGCCAGAAATGCCGCAAAGGCTCGCTGGCTGTCGAATCGATCCTCCAGTTTCCGTGGCCAAAGCCAAAGGCGCGAGGCCGGCCGCCACGGCTGCGGCGCTGCCGCCGGACGAACCGCCCGGAATTCTGTCCAAATCCCAGGGATTACGGGACGGACCATAGTATGAAGTTTCCGTGGATGAACCATGCGCGAATTGGTCTAGGTTGGTTTTGCCGAGCAGCACAGCCCCGGATTTCTGCAGCTTCGAGACTACAGTACTGTCGAACGGCGGCACATAGTTTTCCAAAATTTTTGAAGCGGCCGTGGTTTTTATGCCCTTGGTGACAAATAAATCTTTGGCCGCGTACGGAATACCTGTCAGCAGAGTTTGTTTTTCATCAGCAATAGATTTGTCAGCGCGCTTTGCCTGCTCGAGCGCAGCTTCCTCGGTTACAGTAATAAAAGCGTTCAGTTTTTTGTCATGATTTTTTATACGATCCAAAAAATGCCGCGCCAATTCCACCGCGGAAAATTTTTTCTTATCGAGTCCGGATCGAAGCTCGGTGATAGTCGCGAAACTTAAATCCATATTCAGAGGACTTTCTTGACCTTGATAAAACGTCCGGATGTCTCTGGCGCGCTAGACAATAGCTCGTCTGCGATATCGGCTGTGTTTACCTCGTCGGCGCGATACACATTTTCGAGTCCAGTAACCTGGGCGAGGGGCTCTACTCCTTCCGTGTCAACGGTTTTGAGTACCTCGATGTATCCCAAGATCTTGTTTAAATCTGTGCGGTATTTGACCAGATCCTCATCCGTGAGTTCGATTCTGGCCAGCTTGGCGATATAAGCGACTTCTTCTTTTTTTATCATTTACCCACCTAAATTTCTTGTTTAATTATTTTACTCATGAATAACCTCAGAAATAATAATACCGGCCTGTTTCTAACTCCACCAGAAATTTTGGTGGGTAAATTGACACTCCTAGCTAATAGTATAAACTTAAAGCATTAAGGACCACAAGCATTAAAAAAGGACCCAAAACATGACAGCAACCACCATTATTTTGATAGCGTTAGCCGCCGTGGCGCTATGGCTAATCGCCACTTACAACGGCCTAATTCGCTCGCGAAATCGCGTCCAGGAAGCCTGGAGCGATATCGAGGTGCAGTTGAAACGAAGATATGATCTCATCCCTAACCTGGTCAGCGCAGTCAAAGGCTATGCTGCTCACGAAAATCAAGTCTTCGACAAAGTCACCCAAGCGCGGTCTGCGGCAATGGGAGCGACCAATCCACATGACAAATTGGCAAAAGAAAACATGCTAACCGGCGCGCTGAAATCCTTGTTCGCGGTCGCCGAGGCCTATCCGGATCTGAAAGCCAATCAAAATTTCCTGAGCCTGCAAAATGATTTGACTGACACGGAAAACAAAATCCAGGCTGCGCGCCGCTTCTATAACGGCAATGTTCGAGATTTCAACACCAAGCTTCAGGTCTTCCCTACCAATATGATCGCCTCGATGCTAAAATTTGAGCCGAACGAATTTTTCGATATCGACGAAAAAGGCGCGGAAGGACAACCGGTTAAGGTCGAATTCTAATGGCGATTGTTTACGAACACATCACCGGAAACAAAATCAAAACCGCGCTGCTCCTGGGCGCGTTTTTGGTCCTGATTTCTGTCCTGGGATTTGTGTTCAGCAGGGCCTATGGCGCGCTTGAGATCCTTTATGCAGCGGTAGCCTTCAGCGTAATTTATGCTCTCGTGAGCTACTATTTCAGCGCAAACATAACTCTTTCCCTATCCGGAGCAAAACTAGTGGACAGAGCTGCGAATCCATATCTTTACAATCTTGTAGAAAATCTGGCAATCACCGCCGGTCTTCCAACGCCAAAAATTTATATAATCGAGGATACGGCCATGAACGCGTTCGCCACCGGAAGGAATCCGGAGAACGCGGTCGTGGTGTTTACGACCGGCATCCTCCAGCGATTGAATCGAACCGAGATTGAAGGGGTTGTAGCCCATGAACTTTCTCACATCGGCAACTATGATATCCGCCTGATGACTATGGTGGTAATTCTCGTCGGAGTCTTGACTTTGCTTGCGGATTTTTTTCTTCGGGTTGGTCTTCGGGTTCGCTTTGGGCGGTCGCGCAACGGCGGCCAAGCGCAACTGCTGTTCATGGCGCTCGGCATAGTTCTTGCTATTCTCTCCCCTGTTATTGCCACCCTGATCCAGCTCGCAATATCTCGCAAGCGCGAATACCTTGCTGATGCTTCCGGGACACTGCTAACGCGCTACCCTGAGGGCCTTGCTTCAGCGTTGGAAAAAATCTCCGGAGACACTGAACCCCTCGAAGCAGCGAACAAAGCCACAGCCCACCTCTACATTGCCAATCCCCTGAAAAATCATCACGACTCTATCGGCTGGTTCGCGGGCTTGTTCAACACTCACCCGCCAGCTGCCGAAAGGATCCGCCGATTGCGCAGCATGGGTGGCTAGGTTTCCTCGCGCAAAATCTCTCGGATAACCTCAGTTCTAAAACCCCTCGAAGAAAAAGCCCGCAGCAATTTTTCACGCGTTACCGGGCGTTTTTTTATCCAGCACCTTCCAGAATACCCCGCAGCTTGCTGCGGGGATGAATGGCTCAATATAGCCTTCCTGCGGGGTGCAATACCCCGACAGGAAGGTGCTGGATTTATTTTCGAAAATAATTTTTTTGCCACGGCAAGCTCGTCGGCTGCCGTGAAAAACTCCGCCATGGCTTTCACGGCCAGCTGATGCGGGATCTGGCGAGCCGCGAGTTTGGAACGAATCCCAAAATAACCCCAATCTTTGAACCGTTTCAGGTTATCGATAAAAATCTCCGCGAAGCGCTGATCATTTAAAAAATCGAGCTCCTCAAGCCGTTTGAGCACGGGAATAATGACTTCGTCGTCGAAACCTTTCCGGCGGAGCTTTTGGTGGAGTTCGCCAGTCGTATGCAGGCGCATCGATAAAAATCGTATGGCTTTTTCGTAAACCTTCTCATTCACCCAGTTAGAAATAAATAGTTAAATACGCTCCCCGATCATCCCACTAGACATTTCAAACGGGGTTCATAGTATAATAATAACACTTGCCCCGTTAGAAATCCCGGTTTTAACAGGATGGCGGGACAATGGGTTAATGATTAATACAGGATTTCTAATGGGGTGATCGACTTTATAAACGACAAATTCTCGAGCCGCGCCAAGAACGCGCTAAAAACCGCGCAAAATATTGCCCGCGAACTGGAATACAACTACACTGGAACCGAGCACCTTTTGTTCGGCATAGTTTCAGAGTTCAGCTCGTTTGCTTCAGAAGTGATATTGAAAAACAAAATCAACGAAGAAGTCCTGAGGCTGGAGCTCGCTAGGCGGCGCAAGCAAACGCTTATTCCTCTGGCCAAAATTTCACCCGAACTAAAAGCCTGCCTGGAAAAAGCCGCCATCATCGCTTCCAAATATCAGTATCAGTTCATTGGCACGGAGCATTTTTTGTATGGCATCGTGGATAGCGAACCAAACGAGGCACAGCAGATTCTCAGCACCCTGAAAATCTCTCCGGCTGAAATAAAAAAGAACTTGCTGTCAATTTTTGAAAACGTTTCCAAATTCCCCGAACCAATCGTCCGCGAATCGCCGAAAATCCAGGAAGAGATGAATGCAGGGGCTGGAGCATTAAATTTTTTCACCGCTGACCTGACAGCCAGGGCCAAAAACGGTCAGATTGATCCGCTCATTGGCCGCAAAGATGAAGTCGAGCGGCTCATCAGTATTTTGAACCGCAGGCATAAAAACAATCCGGTTCTGATTGGCGAACCGGGCGTCGGCAAAACAGCGATTGTGGAAGGACTTGCTTTGGCTATCCGGGAAAAAAAAGTCTCGCGTAGCCTCGCCGGCAAAAGGATCCTTGCCCTCGATCTCGCGCTCATGGTCGCGGGTAGCATGTTTCGCGGTGAATTTGAAAACCGGCTCAAACAGGTCCTTGAAGAAATAAAAGATGCCGGCGACGTCATTTTGTTTATTGATGAGCTTCACACTCTGGTGGGTGCGGGCGCGACGGCTGGCAGCCTTGATGCGGCAAATATCCTAAAGCCGGCCCTGGCTCGCGGAGAAATCAGAGCGATCGGCGCGACGACTTTTGGGGAATACAAAAAACACATCGAATCAGACCCTGCCCTAGAGCGACGGTTCCAGCCTATTCACGTCAGGGAACCAGACCACACAGAAACCCTCGAAATCCTGAAAGGACTCCGCCCGCATTATGAACGCCACCATGAGGTAAAAATTTCCGATGACGCTCTGAATGAAGCGGTAAAACTTTCGGTCCGCTATATTACTGATCGCTTTCTGCCCGATAAAGCCATCGATCTTGTTGACGAAACAGCGGCCTATCACAAAATGCTTCATGATCAAAAACATCCCAGCCCTGTGAGAATGAACATTGAACAGGACCTCGCAGAGCTTGGCTCCAAGAAAAAACAGGCTGTCTTGAATCGCAACTTTGAGCAGGCGGCTGCTATCCGCAGCCAAGAGGGCTTGCTCATGAAGTATCAGGACGATCTGGGTAAAAAAAAGCTCCCCTCTACAGGGACCCTGGAGATCACGGGGCCGCACATCGCCGCTTCAGTCGCGCGCATAACCGGCATACCCGTAAGTACTCTGCTCAAGAAAGATCGGGCGCAGCTCATAAATCTGGAAAAGAAAATGAAAACGAAAATCGTCGGCCAAGACGCGGCCCTCGCCGAAATCGCCTCCGCCATCAGGCGATCTCGCGCAGGAATCTCTGCTGCGGTGCGGCCATTCGGTTCTTTCATGTTTCTAGGCCCTTCCGGCGTGGGAAAAACTCTGCTGGCCAAGCTTCTGGCCAAAGAGCTATTCGGGAGCGAAAAAGCCTTGGTGCGGATTGATATGTCCGAACTAATGGAACGGCACAATGTCGCGAGGCTCATAGGCGCGCCGGCCGGCTACGTCGGGTTTGAGGAAGGAGGCCGGCTCACAGAAATTGTGCGCCGAAGACCTTATTCGGTCGTACTGTTCGATGAAATTGAAAAAGCCCATACTGATGTGTTCAACCTTTTGCTGCAGATTCTCGAAGAAGGCCAACTCACGGACGCTGCCGGCAAAACCGTCAATTTCCGCAATACTCTCATCATTATGACCTCGAACCTCGGCCTTGGCGCTTTCAACAAAGCTGCGGCAGAATTTGGCTTTGGCCAAAACCAAAAAGCGGCGCTCGATATGCGAAAGGCCACAGCCTCGGTCATGGATGCGGTAAAATCTCATTTCCGCACTGAATTTCTCAACCGCATTGATAAAATCCTCGTGTTCGAGCCGCTGAAACCCGATGATTTAAAAAAGATTGCCAGGCTTGAGCTCGAAAATTTAAAACTGCATCTCAGAGAGCTTGGCATAAATTTGCTTGTGTCGGAAAACGTTTTTACTTATTTGGCCGAAACAAGCTTCGATGCCGAGCAAGGAGCCAGAAAAATCCGCAAGAATATTCAGGAGTTCGTGGAGGATTTGATTGCCAAAAAGATTATCGCGGGCAAATTGAAATCAGGACAAATTATTGAATTGACTATTTCCTCATCGCCCCGGAGAGGCAAAAAAACCCTTGAAGTTAAAATTTCCTCCAGAGTTATTGCTTGACTCTGTTAGAAATCTCGCGCGCACTAACGCGCTCAAAGCGTTAGGGCGAGTTATTTCTGGCGGCATTGATCTCATCTTCCCTGTTTTTTGCCAAGGTTGCGGCCGGGAAGGTTGGTATTTGTGTCTTGCTTGCCAAACGTTAATCGAGGCGCCGATCCACCGCTGCCTGGTATGCGGTAAAAATTCTCCACTTGGACAAATTCATTCTGAATGCCAGAGTAAAAAGATTGGACTCACCGGGCTCATGATTGCCGCAGAATACCGCGCTCCTGCCGTCCGCAATCTGATCTGGCATTTGAAATATAACTCGGTTAAAGATATCAGTAAAACTTTAGCGCTGCTCATGGCCGATTTTTTGGCAAACAATGACCTTGTGGATTATTTCGCGCAAAGCATCGTTGTTGCTGTTCCGATTCATGCGAGCAGGTTCCGATTTCGCGGTTTTAATCAATCCATGGAAATAGCCAGCCAGCTGGCAAAAAATCTGGGCATGGAAATGACCGCGCTCCTTTCCAAAACCAAAAATACCACGCGCCAGGTTGAACTTACCCGCGATGCGCGCCTCGAGAATATAAAAAATACGTTTGCGGTTGACCCGCGGTTCGACGGGGAAAAACTGAGAGGACGGAAGATTCTTCTCATTGATGATGTCGCTACCACGGGCGCAACTCTTAACGAATGCGCGCTGACCTTAAAACAATTTGCGCCCGCGGAAATCTGGGGCTTGGTAGTCGCGAGAAACTAGATTCTGCCGTTACCTATGCAGTATTCTTGAATTAGTCCGAACGCATTTTTTCCGGAAAATTCCCCCCGCGAAAATTCGGAAAGGCGGCGGCCTGTACTGAGCGACTTGTCCTGAGTTAATCGAAGGAAGTCGAAGTGAGCCGCACCGCTGACAATTTCAAGTTTTTCTTTGGCGGCAAATTAATTCAAAAATTTAAAGGTCGAAATTAGATTATTAAAAACTTCCTCTGAAATTAAAGGTGTCATTTCGAAGAAAGCAGACAAATCATTATCCCGATTGATAATTGCTCGACCACTATCTTCAAGGCCAGCATAACCACCACCTTTTTGAAAAGAACCAACCGAAGTAATACCTGATAATCCCTTCCACTTTTGTACAGTTATTTCTTTAGCTTCACCGAGAATTCCTTGTCTACCCAATAAAACCCAATTACCATTTTGTTTCTCAAATCCAGCTTGTGTTGCGGCTTCGTTGAAACTCATGACATCAACCCAAATTCCTAATAGAGTAGCAGATTCATCATAGGACTTGAACTGTTCTGTGTCAGTCCAACTCTTTGGTCGAAGCCCAACAAAAAATAATCCATGACCCAAACTACGATTAGTCTCAACTACAACTTCGTAAGTCTCCGGATACTTAAACTCAAATCCGAATTGCTGATTTTTATATGTTTTCCAAGCTGCAATTTTATTTTCTGGTGTTGGCGTGGGTGTGTTTTGATTAGGCGATTGCTGAACTTGAACTATTGGTTGCGGTTTTTTAACTAAAGCAAAATAACTAATCCCACCAATAATAACAACTACCACAATTATCAAGATAATATTTTTCTGACTCATATGATTAAAAATTTTTCTTCCCCCAAAATTAAAATATGGTTCGAGCCGATGTTTTTCTCCGAGTTCTTTTGCGGTTTTGAGCGGTGCGGCTCACTTCGACTTCCTTCGATTAACTCAGGACAAGTCGCTCAGTACAGGCCGCCGCCTTTCCGAATTTTCGCGGGGGGAATTTTCCG
>MFEF01000020.1 GCA_001777515.1 Candidatus Doudnabacteria bacterium RIFCSPHIGHO2_01_48_18 | reverse complement strand
ACCCATACTCCTCATTGCGATAAGTTTTCCACCCAGCTAGATCGCTAGCTGTACCGAGCGAAGTCGAGGGACTGGAAAGATCAACCTCATCATACGGCCAGGCTTCGTGGGCTTTGGCCCAGACTAGATAACCGGCAGTCGCCGCGATCGCGGCGACAATCACAAGAGCCACCCATGCGGTGACATGGCGGTGTCCCGACGGTTCCGTCGGAGTAGATGCAGGTTGTGGAGTCTGCGGATTACTGATTTGATTTTGGATTTCTATTTGTTCGTCCATCTTCTTGTATGGAGTTTGGTAGACTAGTCTATCATACACCCGTTATTTTAGTAATGGTTCTAAAAATTCATAAGTGCCCTGCACCCTGGATTGCTTTCGCAAATAATCGAAGTTCAATTCTTTTTGTCTGGCAATCACTGATTCGATATCTTCCATTTGCTTATCAGAATGGCTGTCTTTATACCAGCGTATCTTGCTCAAAATCAGATCTTCAGCAGAAAGAAAATAAACTTTTTGGCCGTCTATTTCTACAGGAACCCTTCTTTTTAACTCCAGCTCATGAATGTTATTTTTTCCTGCAACAAAAAAATCAAATTTTATTCCTGAATCGCCGTGAATAAAATTGAATTCTCCGCCCTTAGCAACCTCGTCGATCATTGTTTGTTTATCTAAATAATTCAATTCAGAAATTTTCACAAGTTCAGAGTGCAGTTTGCCAGTTTTATTTTCAAATAACTGTACCAAAACATCGACATCGATGGTGGAACGGGGCTTGCCCCAAATTGACACCGCGAACCCTCCGGTGACTGCGTAAGGGATCTTTAACCTTTCAAGAATTACGGCGATTTTTTTTAAAAGCTGCTGAAATTCTTCGGTCATTCGGGTCCCCTAGTTTATTTAGTTCCAGTAAGAATGTCGAGAGGTTTGCCGCCAATTCAAAGCTTTTCTCCGCCGGCATTTGGCGGAAAATCTCATCCTGTATTTCTTGTGCGGTTTTGCCCTTAAAATTCATAGCTAAATTTTACCATATTTTGCGTGTTTCCTCAATTTTCTTTTCGTGTATATCTTCGCCGATCATGCTTTTAATACCCTCTCCTTTTCGTTTCTTTGTCATTCCGGCCTACGAGCCGGAATCCAGTCTGGATCCTGAATCAAGTTCAGGATGACATATCGGTATTTAAATACTGATTTAATTACGTAATTAATTACTTAATGAATTTGAAGGTGGAGAGGATTTGGTCTAATTTCGAAGTAATTGCTTCCAAAACCTTGCTGCTTGGAGAATAAGTGATCAAATATGCGTCCACAGCAGACGAATTCGGTCTTTTTCTATCGAATATAACCCAAACCTCAACAAAACTCTTATCAGCACTGCTTTGAAAAAACTGTCTTGTAGCCCTAACGCCATCAACTAGAATATCATCAGTTTTTAAATCTTCATATCCCACAATCCCTGTTTCTAAAGGATTAGTGCTTATTGTTAGCATCTCTTTTTCATCGTTTGATTTCATAATCAATACTTTTGAGCTCGGTTTGGTTGCGCTATACTCCTCATGGTGCGTCCACTCATTTGGAACACGAACCTGAAACCCATACTCCTCATTGCGGTAAGTCTGCCACCCTTCGACTTCGCTCAGGGAGGAATTTGAGGGGTTCTCGAGTGTTTGTGGAGTCTCATTATCATACGGCCAGGCTTCGTGAGCTTTGGCCCAGACTAGATAACCGGCAGTCGCCGCGATCGCGGCGACAATCACAAGAGCCACCCATGCGGTGACATGGCGGTGTCCCGACGTTCCAGTCGGGGTAGATGGATTCTCAGGTGGTGGTCCGCCAGCTGGCGGATTGGGTGGTAGCACTACCGTAGGAGGTGGGGTTTGAATTTGTGTTGGTGTTTGTGTTTCTATTTCCATATTTTTATTTTATTAGTTCCAGGAGCTCATAAATTGTTTTTTTCACGTCCATATTCTGCCAGATGCCTGAGCCGACCACGATGCGGTCTGCGCCGTGGCCCCGTACAGCTTCAATATTCGCGCGGCTGATCCCGCCATCTATTTGTATTATGCCACCAGGATAGCTTTTTCGTAAAGAATGGATGCGGTCCAGGGACTGTGGCAAAAACGGCTTGCCCTGAAAACCGGGGTAAACCGACATCACAAACATGATGTCGATTTGCGGCGCTACGGCCTGAAAAACCGCGATATCTGTTTCGGGATTGATTACTACTGCCGCGCGCATTTTCATGGTTCGTAGATTCGAGGCAGCATTCAGGAGCTCTCGGAAGCCGTTAAAACTCTCGAAATGAACATCCACAGTGTCCGCGCCAAGATGCTCAAGGTCATGGAAATATGCCTGAGGTTCCGTGACCATCATGTGCGCGTCGATTTTGAGGCGTGTCTTCAGGCCAAACAAATCCTTTGGTAAAACCGTGGTGTTGGGGACAAATTTGCCATCCTCAAAATCAATATGGACCTCGGTAATCTCCGGGATTGATTCTAAAAACTTGATTTTCTCGTGAACCTCATCAGTGTCTTTGCTGAGAATTGCTGGTAATAAAGTGGCCATAATTTTCAATTCTCAATGTTTGAAAATTGAGACATTGAGATTTGATTGGAAATTGAAAATTGCAAAATTGGAAATTAACTCTCTTTCTCGATTTGTTCAATCTGGGCGATACGGCGCTTGTATCTCTCTTCTGATCTGAACGACGTATTCAAAAACGCGCGAGCGATTTCTCTGACGTCTCCAGGATTGAGATCGTCTGCGGCCATACAAAGCACGTTGACGTTGTCGTCAGCGCGCGCGGACCTGGCGACCTCCGCGGTCCAGGCAGATCCCGCCCTGATGCCTTTGATTTTGTTGGCGACAATGCATACGCCCACGCCAGAACCGCACAGCAAAATGCCGCGGTTGTTGTAATCTTCGGCGACTTTTTGCGCGACTTTTTGGGCAATGAGCGGATAGTCCACTGATTCCTCAGAATCAGTTCCAACATCTGTAACCTGGTAACCCTGCTCTGCGAGAAACGCCTCGAGCTCTTCTTTGTGTTTGAAACCGCGATGGTCTGACCCCAAATAAATCATTTTTTAAGTCTCCTTTGCAAAACTTTTAATAATTTTCAAAAATTCAGCGGCATCCAGGCTTGCCCCGCCGACCAGCCCTCCTTCTATCTCATTATACACAGAAAGTTCATCCACATTCCTCGAGGTTATGCTTCCGCCATAAAGCACCCTAGATTCCGGCTGTTTTTCCTTGATATAACCGGTAATCTCGGCGGCGTGTTCTGGCGCGACTGTAACAGCCGTACCGGGGCCTTTGCTGATAGCCCAAACTGGTTCGTATGCAATGGTCAGGAAATTTTTCTCAAATTTTAGTCCTGCCAATCCTGCTTTGAGCTGTTTGGAAATAATAGTCTTGACGCGGGACGCGGCCATGCTTTTTGTCGTGCCAAAACCCACGCACAGTATGGGATGAAGCTTGTGATCTTTGGCCAATTTCATCTTGTGGTTAATAAATTCGTCGTCTTCGCCAAGGGCGCGTCGTTCAGAGTGTCCAACGATCACATATTTTATGCCAAGATGTTCCAGCATGACTGCTGACACTTCGCCCGTATGCGGACCTTTTTCCTCCGCTGAAACATTTTGCGCCCCAATCTTTACATGATGAATAGTGTGTTTGAGTGCAGGCAAAAACACAAACGGCGGACAGATCGCAGTTTCCACATGCCGGTGCGTACCAAGCTGGCCATGCTCCACCCTGGCCGCAAGTTTTCTTGCTTCTTCGATTGTTTGCGGATTCATTTTCCAATTTGCGGCGACCAGTCTCATATATTTACCTTAAAAATTCCGCGGCCTTTTCCGGCGGCATAGGATTTACATAAACCTCGGTGCCAAGCTCAAACCCCGCCCAAACATTGATTCTTGGCAGCACCACAATGTGCCAATGATAGCAGTCCTGATCCGTGAAAGTCCGCCGCGAAGACGAGAGTCTTGCCGGCAGACTGTGGATATAATAATTGTAAGCCGGATTTTTCATGCGGTCATAAAACCGTGAAAAAATGTCCTTCATGACCGCGGCCAGCGCCTTGCGCTCCGAAATGGTGATTTTGTTGAACGACGCGCGGTGCTTCTTGGGAAGAATATGGACTTCAAAAGGCATTTTCGAGGCATATGGGGAGATTACCAAAAAATCCTGGGTATCCAAAATCACTCGCCCTTGACTCTTCATCTCAAACATAACTATCTGGCAATAGACGCAAGTATTGTTGACCGCGTAATACTCTCTTGTGCCGAGGAGTTCTGCAATAATACGGTGCGGCAAAAAAGGAATCGCGAAAATCTGAGAATGTGGATGCACGATCGACGCGCCCGCCTGCAAACCATGATTTTGTATCGTATGAATGTACTGTACTTCGTCATGCAGGGAGAGATCATTGAAACGGTCAATGTAAGCTTGGAGATTCAGGTCAATGAGCTCAACATCCTGTTTGGCGACCGGCTGATTATGGTTTCTTGTGATCACGACTTCGTGATCACCAATCCCTGGCCGCGAAATATAAAAATCTTCGGAACGCTTGCCGATCACGTGGCCTACGGCTTCGTATTTGTTGGGGACAACTCTCACGAGCCACTCCCCTTTTGCCGGATAGCGCGCGATCTCTGGTCCGGTTTGCGTCTCATTGCCCGCGCAAAAAGCGCATTCTTTTGAAATCTCAGGCAGATCAATCGGTGTTGCCGGCATCTCCTTGAAATCGTTCGGACGCGAATCCCTATGGTCGGCGATGAGTATCCAATTTTTGCTGACAATATCTTGTCTAAATTCGCTCATAATCTTTTAATGCCCCCCCATGCTAAGGGGGAGAATAAGTGGGGGTAGAAAATCCGTCAACGGCTTACCCTCTCCTGCTCCCCCTTTCTTTCAGAAGGGGGAGGGTTATATGTTAATAAATTTTATTCCTTTTATGATTCTCTCAAAAGTCTTCGCGGATCCGGTTATGATATAGAGATTTTCGCCTCGCCTGATCAAAACCACGTTGCCGGTCGCCGGGTCCGAGGCGTCACGGCCCACAATCCACCGGCCGCTTTGTCCGTCAATGGTGACGCTCTTTTCAGAAGAGATGCGCAAAGCGCTTCTGATCACCGGCTCGAGCCGCGGTTCGCGCACAGAGACTGAGATATTTTCGTTGTAGTCGCGCGAGTTCTCAAAATAAACCGCGTGGACGTCGAGGGGATCGATTTCAATCTGCCAAAACGGCGGATAACGAACAGAAATGCCCAAGGTTTTTGAAGCGAAGGTCTTCCAGACAATTGATTCATAAGCGTTTATCGCCTGCTCCTCATATTCCTCGGCGAGCTTCTGTATGGACAAAATCAGCAGCAAACCCACGGCAACCGAAAACGTGATTGCCCATAAAAACCAGCGGTTTGGATGAATGACGCGAAGCATAGTTTATTGTTTTGGTCTATTTTTTTCCAAATAGCGCTCAAGCATTTTTTGCGCGACCAGGCTGTCGATCAGTTCTCTGTCTTTCTCAGTGCGTAGGATCTCTTTTGTGGTCAGGCGTTCGTCAATCATTGTTAGCGGTAAATCTATTTTTTGTTTGAGCCATGCCGCGAAATTTTTGACTTTTTCAGTCGCGGCGGTCTCTTTACCAGAAAGCGCGATCGGCAGTCCGAGCAAAATTTCCTCTATTTCATTTTGATTTATATATTCGATTAATTTTTCTTTCTCGTCGCGCGGTACGTATGGTTTCGGCTGGGCAATGGTTTTGGTTTCGTCAGAGACAGCGATCCCGATCCGCTTGCTCCCATAATCAATTGCCAGAACTCTGCCCACGTTTTACTGCGCGTCTCCTAGAGTCACTGCCACATCGAGCTGGCTGCTGCCGCGCTGAATCTTGAGATTGACCCTGTCGCCTGGATTCCGCTTTTTCATTATTTCTGAAAGTGGATTATCAAACGTAATGCGTTCTCCGCTAACTTCAAGAATAATGTCTCCTTCCCGAAGTCCGGCCCGGTCAGCCGGGCTTCCCGGAACAATGCCAGGAGTCGCGTCATCAACGATTAAAGCGCCGTAGTCCACGGATAGATTTTCCGCGCTAGCTACTGATTCAGTAACTATAACGTAGCGCACTCCCAGGAAAGCCCGGCGCACTTTCCCGAACTGCCGGACGTCATCAACGACTTTTTTTACCTGATTTATGGGAATCGCAAACCCGATAAGCTGGCCCTGAAGGCTCACGGCCGAATTCACGCCAATAATATTGCCATCCAGATCCGCAAGCGGCCCGCCAGAATTGCCCGGATTTATTGCCGCGTCGGTTTGAATAACCTCTGAAAGGCTTTCGCTTTGAGCGCCGCCGGTCGCGGTGACGTTGCGGCCGATCCCGGAAACGACGCCTGAAGTAACCGTATTTTGAAATTCACCGAGGGCATTACCGATCGCTACGACTCTTTGGCCAAGCTTGATCTTATCCGAGTCGCCAAAGATCGCCACAGACAAATTTTTTGCGTCGATTTTTACAACAGCGATGTCATTGAACGGATCTGTAGCGATAACGCGAGCTGGATATTTTTGATTGTCTTTCGTAACCACGGTGTATTCCGCTTCTGTGTCAGAAACCACATGCTTATTTGTTATGATCAAGCCGTCCTCGGTAATAATAAATCCAGATCCAGCACCTACTTGCTGCTGTTGAGTCTCCCCCGTTGGCGCGCGAAAGAAAAACCCTCCAAAAGGAGAACCGAACTGTTCAAACTGCGGCAAATCTTTGGTAATCACAATCGACACCACGCTGGGGTTAACCTTTTCCACGGCAGAGATAATCGCTGATTGCTCGTCCACGACTATTTGTTTGCGTTCGGTAACTGTTCCGGGCGCCTGGTTCAAAATCTCTTGCTGATACCACGGGGCCACGTAAATCGATCCCAAAACGCCGCCGGCGAGACCAGCAAGAAGCGCCACCAGAGTGGTCAAATGCTTTATCTCGGTTTTTTTTCTTGCCGGCTCTGGCGGCAGGACTGATAAATCCTTATTTGTTTCTATTGTTTGTGTCATACCCGGTATATCAACTTCGATAGTTAATTATTCTCTAAAGTTATAACAATCAAAGCCTGGTAATTATTGCCATAAAACTACAATAAATTATAACATAAAACCGTAAAACTGGAAAATGCGATCGGACAAACAAAAAGCCTCTTCATAGAAAAGAGGCTGTAGGGATTCGGGCTGGCGGCTGGTTTTCATGCGTTAAAAACCAACTCGTCTTGCTTGACGGGAGGACGACACCAGCCCGAATATTGATAACCCTCTGTTATGAATGTATGAGTCCAACAAAGCTGGAAACCCCCAAATTTTCCGTTTCCAGCTTTGCTGACAGTACGACTCGAAAGGAGATGACGGGTGAGTCCAAGCACCCATCTTTTTTCGATGCCGAGACTGGTTTTTATATTTTGCGCTTTCTTTGAATTTTGTCAACCACGAAGACACGCGTTGAAATCGTCAACCTCTTTATTAAATGTACTGATGAGATTTCTCGTGATCTCAACCAGGGCGTTATATCGGCCGACCAGCTCGTTATGCTCGGCTATTTTTGCGTTGTATTCCCCGCGCTTGGCTCCGGGCCGCATCGTCTCAATCTCATTTTTCAATCTTGTGATCTCATTTTGCATGTAATCAAGAGTTTTCTCATTGCTGTCGATTCGGTTTTTAGAACTCTCACTGGGGGCGGGACAAGCGGATTTTGGAAGGGCGAAAATCTGTACCGCGAGCCAGGTTGTTCTGCCTTCATATATGCCCCGCGCGGCAGCCACGCCAATTTCTCGAAACCGCCTATCCAAAATGTTTGCCCTGTGTCCCGGGGAGTCCATCCAGGCTTGCACAAGAATTTTATCATTCTCAAAATTACCCAAAGCCAGATTCTCGCCAATCGCGATGTACTCATAATTTTGATCACTGGCAAGATCCGACGCTTGGCGGCCGTCAGGCGAGACATGAGCGAAATATTGCTTCAAAAACATATCTTGAACTTTTTTCATAGCAGCGGCATGTAGTTTCGTACTGGCCACGAGCGGCGGCAAATTGTTTTCGCCCCGCTGCGAGTTAGTTGATGAAATGATCCCTTGCCTGGTTAAGCGCGCGTCGGGAAAATCATCCTCGCCGCGCAGTGGGTCAGGGGTCGAAATATGTGTTACTGCGTCTTGAATCCGGACATTTAGGCTGCTGGTTTCCGACAATAAAAGAAATTGATCGCGCAGCAAAAACGCCACGACCGCGAATACGACAACTGCCAAGAATAGGCGAAAATGCTTCATATAGCTTAACTATATCACAGCAAGCTCTTGTTTTTTTAGTTAGTCTAACAGTATCAACGATTACCCGAACCGTAATACAATAAGTGCATGACCATTCAAAGCCCCCAATTTGCAGATGGCGACAAAATTCCCGCCAAATTTACCAGGGTTGTTGGATCATGAGTGGTAAAAAAACAGAAAGCAGCTGCTGGTAACTGATCGTGGCCGGGTCGAACTCAATTCATTTCCCTGTCTGCCATTCTTTTATAGCGTCAATCGGACGGATAAGCATAATAACATTAACTATTAAGCTGTCGCGAATAAAAAAGAGCAATAGCGAATCAAGCGCGATAAACGCAATGAGACTCCCCCACCATGGCAGTTTCGCGGACATCCAGAATCCAATCATCATTGCGAAAATATCCCCGACTGAGTTTAGAACGCTGTCGCCCCAATAATCATAGGATATGGTGGCGGCTCGATAGCGGTTCAGTATGAACTCTGTGTTTTCCAAAATCTCCCAGCCGGATTCAAGCGCGACAGCGAGGATAAGCCGTTGTCCGAGCGTCAGCCGTCTGCCAAAAAACAGCCAGATAAAAAGATAAAACGCGATACCATGCAGCACATGAGTCAAAGTATATGGATCAGTGAGCTGCTGAGATTGCTGGTTTGAAGTAACATCGCTGGACCAGACGCTGATCACGCCACATTTACAAAACGGGATGCGGCCCATTGCCAAAAGCACAACCGCTGCCAGAACGATAATCCCAAGGCAAATAAGAAGATATTTTTTCGACATTTATTTCTCCCGGCTATCCTGATCAAACTGACCGTGATGCTTGCCATCAGTGCAGTCGCAAGCCGTGAGCGGCTGGCCGTGTTTAGGGCAGGTCACAGCCTGGCAGGTGCCTGGCGTTTCTGACTCGCCTTTGCAGCCGCCGGTGCAGATATAGTGTATCATAGGCTCATTCTACCATATTTGTATGCTCGCCCTAAGGAATTGACGAAACTTCGTTTTTCGCGTAAACTTTTAACTTAAAGCAACACAATTGCAATGGAGGAATTTGATGGAACTGAAAGTAGGTCAGCGTATTAAAAGCGCGAACCCAGCTCAAAAGATACTCGTCTTTCAAGATCCGAATGGGCGTCTTTATGCGGGAATCTTCGAGGGGGTACAAGGAGTAGCGGTTGCGGCTTCAGGAGAAATCGGGTATGAAATCGCAACCGACAAGGTTCGATTGAAGGATAAAACCTGCTTCGGAGACGAACTCGTGATCATCAACGAGGTCGACGAAGACGGGTTGCATTATGCGACAATTGATACAGTAAACCGTGTAGCCCCGAGGGAACGTCAAGAACATTATAGGCCAAGAATGGCTCCGATTGCTCTGCCGGGAGATTCAGCGAGCTTCTCTCGTGTAGAATTAGCGTTGATAGGCAAACGTAAAAAACAGCAAGCGAGAAAGTTTGCAGGCCGACCAAGAACATAATTCCAACCGTGTTCTAGAGTTTGAGTCCTTCAGACTCTGTTCCAACAAAAAGGATGCATCTCATATGTTACTTCAGTGGTGCGTCCTTTTTATATTGCAAAAAATTTAGAGAAGGCAGCAGTAGATACGATCCGAACAAGAACGCCCCGATGAACAGCAGACACTGAACAACTCTGAAAACCCAGAGAACCCACATAGTGCAACCTCCTTCTCGTTGCGGACATTGATACCTGTACAATAGCACTATTGCTGGTGCTGTAAAGTCACTTTGTCAATACTTCATGGCCAGTAGCGGTAACCGCTACTGTTTTCTCAAAATGCGCAGATGGACTCCCGTCAGCCGTGACCACTGTCCAACCATCTTCCTTAAATTTTATACGCCAATCCCCTCTCGTAAACATCGGCTCAATCGCGATTACCATTCCTTCGCGCAGAATTTCCAATGTTCCCGGACGGCCATAGTTAGGCACATCGGGCTTTTCATGGAGCTCGTGTCCCACGCCGTGACCGATGAGATCTCTGATCACAGAAAAACCCGCAGCCTTGGCCGCGCTCTGGATCGCGTGCGCCACGTCGCCAATGCGATTGCCAGGCTTGACCATCGCAATGCCTGCCTCGAGCGCTTCGCGCGTTGTGTCTATTAGATTTTCATTCTCGGAGGACGTTTGTCCAACAGCCACGGTAACGGCAGCATCAGTGTAGAGACCCCTGTGGACTATTCCCAAATCAAGTCCGATGATCTGTCCTTCCTTTAAAATCTTGTCTTTATGGGGAATACCGTGAACCACCTCGTGATCAACAGAAGAACAAAGTACCGCAGGATATTTGGGTATATCGGGACTGATTTGATAGCCTTCGAACGCAGGCTGCACTTTGGCCTTTTTCATTTCTGACCTGGCAAGCAAATCGAGCTCGTGAGTTGATATCCCTGGCTTTGCCGCGTCCGCGACAGTATTCAAAATTCGCCACAAAATCCGCCCGCCCTCTGCGAGATCTTTCAACTCAAGTCTGGTTTTTATGAGAGCCATTTCTGATATTCTTCGAGAATGATACTAACCACTTCTTCTATGCTTTTGTGGCCGGTGTCCACAACTAAATCAAATTGTTTTTTGTCGGTAATGTCCACATGATATAAATTCCAATAACGCTTTTGCTCGCTCTGAACTCGCTTCAGCGTGTTTTCACGAACCTCCTCAATGGTGGACGCGTCTTGGCTTGCGCGCCCCTCTTTTTGTATCTGAGCGAATGTGCGCTCGAGTGCGATTTGCGGATCCAGATCAAGAAATACCTTGAACGAATCAGGCATCCAATGAAACGCCATGCGTGAATCAATTACCAGATTATTCTTTTCCTTGCCCATTTTAACCAGTAAATCATCGACTTCTCGGTCAATTTGCCTTTGTTTTTCGGCGGCGAAATTTATCTCTTCGACTGAGAGTCCCCTATCGGCGGCCATTTTACGAAACAAGTCTCCTGAAGAAAAATGCTCAAAAGAAAGCGCGCGCGCAACTCCTCTTGCGGTACTGGATTTTCCACTGCCAGGTACTCCGGCGATGGTAATGATCTGTTTTTTCATTTTAATTTCGCTAAAATTTCCTGGTGAACCTGCTCGATGGATGGCAAGCCGTTAACGCAAATGACCTCGTCAGCCATCTCCATTTGGCGAATCATTGGCAAGGTTAGTGAGTTAAAAAGCGCGAGGCGCTGGCGGATTGCTTCTTCTGTATCATCAAGACGCTTGCGCTGCATGAGCCGCTTGACCGCTTCTTCTTCAGAGAGCTCAAGAAAAACGACGGTATAGGGGCCTCGGTTCATATCGGACCAGAACTGTCTAAAAAGCTCGTACTGTTCAAGCGACCGCGGATAACTATCGATAACCAAGTTTTGTTCCCTCGGAACAGTGAGAATTTTTTCGCGCACTACTTCGGAAATGAGTTCCGGTTCCACGAGCTTTCCCTCCACGTTGATTGTCTGGTGAACTTTGCGGCCGAGAGCTGTGTCAGTTTTAGCAATCTCGCGGAGCGCGTCGCCGGCGCCAAAATAGGCGGCGTCAAACCGCTTCTGCAAAAGCGCAGCCTGCGTGCCTTTCCCAGACCCCTGCGGTCCGAGAATAATCAAATTTAATGGTTTCTCCATCTCCAAGGACTTTAGAACCCTTCGTAATCGCGCATTGTCAGCTGCGATTCGAGCTGTTTGACGGTTTCAATGACCACGGCCACTACAATCAAAAGACTGGTGCCGCCGAGGGTTAGTGCCTGAGTTTTGGTGACGAGCTGCATCAGGAACGGCAGCACCGCTATAAGCCCCAGGAAAATCGCGCCAGCAAGAGTGATGCGGTTTAAGACCTTCGACAAAAATTCGGCAGTCTGCCGTCCAGGCCGCAGGCCTGGAATAAAACCGCCCTGCTTTTGGATGTTCTCAGAAATATCCTGCGGGTTAAAAATAACGGAAGTATAAAAATACGTAAAAGCCATGACCAGGATAAAATAGGCGATGCCGTAAAAAGTCTGGTTTTGAAACAGCTCGTTCACCTCTCTGGCAAAATTGGCAATGGCCGGAGTTTTAGCATTCACTAAAAAATTGGCAATCACACCCGGAAACAGCAACACGGAAATCGCGAAAATAATCGGGATCACGCCGGCGGTATTTACCCTAATCGGCAGATGAGTATCAACGCCGCCATAAAGCTTGTTGCCGCGGACACGCTTGGCATAAGACACGGGGATGTTTCGCGTTGCCTCAGTCATGGTCACAATCGCGAGAATCACAAATACTGCTATCAACGCGAAACCGATGATGGTGGGCAGCTGCGAAGAATTGTAGGTCAGAGCCGCCTGGCTCAGGAACGTCGGAATCTGGGCCACGATCCCAGCGAAAATTATCAAAGACAAGCCATTGCCAATGCCGTACTCAGTGATAAGCTCGCCAATCCACATCAACACCAAAGTTCCTGCGGTAATGGAAATAAGGATCAAGACCCAATCCATGGGCGCAAGAAATCCCAAGATCTGCGGACCGCCAGAACCTCTGGTGAACAGCGCGATTGTTCCAAAACCCTGCAAAATCGCGAGCGGCACTGTGAGGTAACGAGTGTATTGATTGATCTTCACTCTGCCCTGCTCTCCTTCTTTCTGCAACTCGCCCAAAGAAGGGATAATGATGGCCATCAATTGGATAATAATCGAGGCGGTGATGTACGGACCTACGCCCATCATCGCGATAGAGAAATTGGAAAGACCGCCGCCGGAAAAAATATCAAGCAGGCCAAAAAGCTGGTTCTGATTGAAGAACTGCTGCAACGCGGCAACATTCACCCCTGGAATAGGAATCGCCGCCAGCACTCTCGTTACCGCCAGCAAAAACAAAACCATGAGGATTTTTTTCCTCAGGTCAGCGACGCGCCAAATTTGTAGAAATTTACGAATCATTCTTTAGGAGTTTCGTTCTCTTTTATTATACCACCCGCTTTTTGAATTGCCGCTTTTGCGGATTTTGAAAACGTCACGCCGCGAAACTGAAATTTGCGCTTGATTTCTGAATTCCCCAGGATTTTGACCGGAATAGCAGCGGTTCTGATAAAACCTTTCTGTTCCAATTCCTTAGGCGAAATATGACTGCCGTCCCCAAAAGCTTTGGCAATAATCCGCAGATCCACGGCCTGCGCCTTGGCATGAGGGGAGCGAAAACCCTTCATCTTTGGCATTTGCCGGATAAACGGCTGCCGTCCGCCTTCAAAACCCGGCTTGATATTGCCGCCTGTTCTGGCTTTCTGGCCTTTTATACCGCGGCCAGAATACGCGCCGCGTCCTGAACCTAAGCCGCGTCCCCGGCGAACCTGTGATGGTTTTTTAATCTTTGGCCTGAGGGTAGATAGATTAAGCATGTATCTCGTCTTTCATTTTAAAAGTCTTGAGTGCTTCAAATGTCGCTCTGACATTGCTGACTTTGTTGGATGCGCCAAGCATTTTACTGGAGATGTTTTTGACGCCGGCCAGGTTCACGACTGCGCGCACCGGACCGCCGGCCGTGATGCCGGAACCGGTTTTGGCTGGCTTAAGGAAAACAACCGCTGCCTTGTATTTGATCTTCACCGCGTGCGGGATTGTGCCGTCCTTAATCGGAACCTTGACCATGGTCTTTCTTGACTGGGCGGTGGCTTTGGCGACAGCTTCGGCAACGTCGGCGCCTTTCTTCAAGCCAATTCCAACGCGGCCATTCTTGTCACCAGTTACCACCAGGGCGCGGAAACGCATGCGCTTGCCGCCAGCGACCACGCGCGTGACGCGCTTGATTTCCACGACCTTGGTCTCAAATTCGCGCTTCACAAATTCTTTGTCTCTGCCTTGTCTCTGTTGTGGTCTCATATTTAAAACTTTAATCCTTTGCTGCGAATTTCTTCTGCGACCTTGGAAATATTTCCATGGTAGCCGTAACCTCCGCGGTCAAATACGATTTGCTTAATGCCGAGCTTGCCGGCTTTTTCCGCCAGGGTCTGCGAAATCGCGGACAACCGATCAGCGGGCTTTTTGCCGGTAAGCTTTACGGTAGAAGCCGAAGCAATGGTTTTACCGGCCACATCATCGATAAGCTGCAGATGCAGGTGTCGGTTGCTGCGGAAAATCGCGAGGCGCGGCCGGACAGCCGTACCGGCAACCTTTGCCCGAATCCTTGAGTGCCGCTTGATTCTATTTTCTCTTTTGAGTGTGTTATTCATATTATTTTCTGACTAGCCTCCGACTGCTTTAACAACTTTACCTGCTTTGCGGCGAACAACTTCATTCTGATATTTGACTCCTTTACCTTTGTATGGTTCAGGTTTTCTCTGGCTGCGCACAAGTGCGGCGAACTCTCCGACAGCCTGCTTATCAAAACCGTTGACTGTAATAGTGTTTTTTTCGACCTTAACATCGAGGCCAGCAGGAACTGCCAATTCGATTGGGTGCGAATAGCCAAGATTCAAAATAAGTTTGTCTGCACTCATCTGCGCCTTGTAACCGACACCGACAATATCCAGCTTTTTCTCAAAGCCTGCCGTGACCCCGGTGACCGCGTTCGCGATCAGAGAACGAAATGTTCCCCAAAGCGCTTTTTGACGGCGATCGTCCGGATTCTTGACGCTGACAGAAAGAGTATTGTCTGCGGCTGTTACGGCCACTTTCGGATGAAGCGCTACAACAGATTCGCCTTTCGGGCCCTTGATTTTGACTTCTGTTGGCGCAACCGCGACCTCGACGCCTGATGGGATTGCTATGATTTTTTTACCGATTTTACTCATATGTTTACTATTTACCAAATTTCACAAATCAATTCGCCGCCTAGTTTTTCCTTACGCGCCTGATCAGAGGTCATCAGCCCCCTAGATGTAGAAACAATTGTTGCTCCATTCCCGAGAGCGACGCGAGGGATTTTTGTAACTTTGGCATAAATGCGCTGACCGGGTTTGCTCAGGCGGTTGATGCCTGAGATGACGGAAAGACCCTGGTCGTCGTACTTAAGCTTCAGTTTCAAAACTTTCATATTGCCTTCGGAGGCCTCCTGCACCGATTCGATCCAGCCGCTTTTCTCGAGGAGCTTTCCAAGATTCATTTTCAATTTGGAGTACGGCAAAACCACTTCCGTTTTTTTAACGGCGGCGGCGTTGCGTATTCGTGTTAACATATCTGAAATTGGATCCGTCATATTTTTCTACCAGCTTGATTTAATAATTCCTGGAATCTCTCCCTTGCTTGCCAGTTCCCGGAAACAAATTCTGCAAATATCGAAATCGCGAATGTATCCGCGGTGTCGTCCGCAGCGGTTGCAGCGGCGCACCAATCTGGTGGAGAATTTCGGTTTTCTTTTGGATTTTGCAATCTGTGATTTTGTCGCCATATTATTTTGCTGCCTTTCTAGCGGTCACCTCTTCTGTCGCAAACGGGAAACCGAATTTTTTTAGCAATTGAAAGCCTTCTTCATTATTCTTCGCAGTGGTAACGATCGTGACCTCCAGGCCAAAACTTGTTTCACCCGCCCCCTCGCCTGTTTCCGGAAAAACCAAAACTTCTTTTACGCCGCAGTTGTAATTTCCGCGTCCGTCAAAGCCCTTCGGCGACAGTCCGCGAAAATCTCTGGTGCGAGGCATCACCACGTTAATAAATTTATCCAAAAAGTCATACATGCGTTTCTGCCGGAGGGTTACAGTCAAACCCACGGTCTGACCTTGTCTTATCTTAAAACCGGCGATAGCTTTGGATGCTTTGGTAATAACCGGCTGCTGCCCTGTGATCTTTCTCATGGTTTCCACCAGCGCGTCCAGAGCCTTGGGATTCTGCTGCAAAATGCGTCCAATACCGGCATTGATGACGATTTTCTGGATCCGGGGTACTGCCTGAATATTGTCGATCTTTAACTCAGTTTTGAGGGCTGGCAAGATCTGCTTATTGTAGAGTTCTTGTAATCTCGTCATGTTTATTTAATCTCCTTGCCGCACTTCTTACAGATTCGGATTTTCTGGCCTTTGTCATCTTGTTTAAATCCAACTCTGGCCGCTTTACCGCAGCTCGGGCAAACCAGGGCGAGGTTAGACGCGAAAATCGGCGAGGGATACTGGATTTTCTGGCCTTTTTGTCCGGCTTTCTTCGGGCGCTCGTGTCTGACCATAATATTCCTTCCGTCGATGATCGCTTTGCCGGAGGCAGCATCCACGCTCAAAACTTTACCGGTCTTGCTGCGGTCTTTTCCCGATAATATTTTTACTGTATCGCCTTTTCTTATATGGAACATATATTTATATAACCTCTGGCGCTAAGCTTACAATCTTGGTGAATCCGAAATCGCGGAGTTCCCTGGGGATTGGTCCGAAAATACGCGTACCTTTTGGCTCTTTGCTGTCCTTGTTAATCAACACCGCGGCATTCTCGTCAAAACGAATATATGATCCATCAGACCTGCGCTGCTCCTTGCGGGTGCGGACGATCACTGCGTAGACTTTGTCGCCTTTCTTCACGCTGCCGGTAGGGGTTGCTTCCTTTACTGAAGCAACCACAATGTCACCGAGACGCACATGGCGCTGGCTGTTTTTTCCAGACATGCTAAACACGGCGATTTCCCGGGCGCCCGTGTTGTCTGCAACTGTTAATCTGCTTCTTAAATGAATCATAGTTATTTAACTTTTTTTACAACTTTCCACTTCTTTTCCTTGGAAAGGGGTTTAGTCTCTTCGATTTCGACTACGTCACCGACATGGTATTCGCGATTCTCGTCGTGAGCCTTGTATTTTTTGGAAACAGAATACCGCTTGTGATATTTTGGATGGCGCTTGTGAGTAGTAACCTTGACCACGACTGTTTTTGTCATCTTGTCGCTTGTTACCTCGCCTTCGAGCCGGCGGTGGATTTTCGGTGTCTGGTTTTCCATATTATCCTTTCAATCCCTTTTCCTTAAAAACAGTTAAAATTCTCGCAATATCTCTACGGGTCGCCTTCAACTGCTGGTGATTCTTAAGTTCCTTGTTGGCGATTTTGAATCGCAAATCCCGAACGCTGCCCTTGAGCTCCAAAAGCAATTTTTCGAGATCCGCATCTGATTTCTTTCTAATGTCAGTTATCTTGGTCATACTTTTTGCCTTCCTTCAAAACGGGTTTTTACCGGCAGCTTGTGGCTAGCCAGCCTCATGGCTTCGCGCGCCTGGTCGGGAGTTACGCCATCAATTTCAAACATCATGCGTCCCTTTTTTACAACCGCGACAAAATGATCCACGGCTCCTTTGCCTCCACCCATCGGGATCTCGTTGCCCTTCATGGTGATTGGTTTATCAGGAAAAATACGGATCCAAATTTTGCCGCCGCGCTGGACATACCTCGTCATGGCGCGTCTCGCGGCTTCAATCTGGCGGCTAGTTACCCAGCCGTTGGTGATCGCGCGCAAACCAAAGCTTCCAAAGCTGATGTAATTGCCAGCCATGGCTTTGCCGCGCGTATGACCGCGATGCGCTTTGCGATGTTTTAATTTCTTGGGAATCAGCATAATTTAAACTTATAGCTTATTGCTTACAACTTTACCGTTTCCAAAAACTTCACCTTTATTTATCCAAACCTTCACCCCGACTGTGCCGTAGGTGGTAAATGCAGTGGCTCTGGCAAAATCAATATTCGCGCGCAAAGTATGGAGCGGCAGCTTGCCGCGGTACAACCATTCGGTCCTCGCGATTTCCGCGCCGCCCAGGCGTCCCGAGACGGCGATTTTAACGCCCAGCGCGCCCGCGTCCATAATCTGTTCAAGCGCGTTTTTCACAATGCGGCGGAAACTCATGCGCTTTTCAATTTGTTCGGCCAAAGTGCTGGCCCAGACCTGCGCTTCAATATTGATATTCTTTGATTCTTCGATGGTGATTTTGAACTCGGTTTTTATCTTGAGCGCGTTTTTAATCTGTTTTTTTAGCTCTTCGATTCCGACTCCGCCCTTGCCAATGATCATGCCCGGCCTGGTGGAATGGATGATAACGTTAATCTCTCTGCCAGTGCGCTCGATGTCCACGCGGACAAGGCCAGCTTTGGCCATTTTCTTAATCACCATATCGCGGATGAGGTTGTCCTCGCGCAAAGTATCAGCAAATTTTTTGCCGCGCGCAAACCACCGTGATTTCCACGTATTAGTTATCTTCAGCCTTATGCTATTCGGATTTACCTTGTGACCCATATTATTCCCCTGCTCTCCTGTCAAAGCTTGTATAATGCTTACCTTTTACGTCCTGTTTTGGTGGAACCTGCGTTGGATCGCTTTCCTTCTTGCCGCGCAAGAATCCAAATCGCGATTTGCTCTCCGCCGCCGGCTCGGCAAGCGGCTCAACCTTGGTTTCTTCTTTGACTGCCGTCACAATCTTGCGCTTGGAGGCGATTGCTTTGTCCGCAACCCCCAAAATCAGGTTGATATTGCTAGTGCGCCGTCTGATCGGAAATGCCCGGCCCTGCGCGCGCGGTTTAAAGCGTTTCATAACCTGCGCGCCATCTACAGTGAGGCTTTTCACGAACAAGCGTCCCATTTCGATCTGAAAGTTGTGCTTGGCATTGGCAATGCCAGAGTTCACGAGCTTCTTGATCGGCAAAGCTGCTTTTTTGGTGATAAAAGTCAGGTTATTAAGGGCGTCTTCTACTGGCAGATTTTTCACAAGATTGGCAACAAGGCGAACCTTGCGCGGCCCAATATGGATTCCGCGTGCGTACGCTTTGACTTCTGTTATCTGTTTAGCTGTTTCTGCCATATATTATTATTTCTTCTCCGCTGTGTTTTGAACGGCGGCCAGCTTGGCTTTTTCCGCCTCGGCTGCGGCGGCAGCTTCTTCTCTGGCCATGCGTCCGCCGTGCCTTGTGAATTTTCTAGTCAAAGCAAAACTGCCAAGTTTATAGCCAACCATATCTTCCGTAATAAAAACGTCTATGAAATTTTTCCCATTATGAACCGCGAAGGTAAAGCCAACCATTTCCGGCGTAATTGCGCTGTCCCTGGACCAGGTTTTGATCGCGGTTTTCGCGCCCGACTTCAAATTGGCCATCTTTTTGAGAAGCCTTGGGTCAACGTATGGACCTTTTTTCAGTGATCTGCTCATGCTATTTCTTTCTGCGCTGAACTATAAATTTACTGGAAGACCTGTTTTTTTTGCGAGTATGGACGCCGAGAGCATGTTTGCCCCACGGGGTTTTCGGATATTTCATACCGATTGGGTTGCGTCCTTCTCCGCCACCATGCGGGTGATCAACCGGGTTCATAACTTTTCCGCGAACAGCCGGGCGGATGCCCATGAGACGCTTGCGGCCGGCTTTGCCGATGCGCACGTTCATGTGGTCAGTATTTGAAACCTGTCCGACGGTGGCCATGCTGTTGCCAAAAACTTTACGGATCTCGCCTGACGGAAGCTTGAGAATGGCCATGCCGCCCTCGACCGCAGTGATTACAGCGTAGTTGCCCGCGCCTTTGGCCATCTGCCCGCCGCGGCCCGGGGTCAGCTCGATATCATGCACAAAAGTTCCGGCGGGAATGTTTAAAATCTGAGTGCGGTTACCTGGTTTGATTTCTACAGGTTTTAGTGAGGCCGTGATAACATCTCCGATTTTAGCCCCAGCCGGAGAAATAATGTAGCGCTTTTCGCCGTCTTTGTAAACCAAGAGTGACAGAAAAGCGGATCTACCCGGATCGTATTCCAGAGACGAAATCCTTGCCGGAATATCCAGTTTGTCGCGCTTACTATCCACGACGCGCATGATTTTCTTGAAACCGCCGCCGATATGTCTAACCGTAATTTTTCCAGCGTTATTGCGGCCGCCGCTGCGCTTTTTTGAAACAAGCAAAGACCGTGGCGCGCGCGACTCAGCGGTCAAGACCGAATAATCGGTAACCGAGTGCTTGCGTCTCCCTGCTGTAGTTGGTTTGTAAATCTTGATTGCCATCCCTCACCCTTTCCCGATCTTATTATTTAATTTATTGAAATAATTCATAATTATTATCCTCACGAAAGGGTGAGGGATTATCCTACAGATTCGATAATGCCAGAAATTTTCTCACCTCGTTTTAGAGTGACAATGGCTTTCTTTAACGCCGATGTTTCGCCTTGTGTCTTGCCGTATCTGCGCTTCTTGGAAGGAATGTTTACAATATTTACATCAGTGACATGGACATTGTAAATTTTCTGAATACTTTTTTTGATCTCTGATTTATTGGCGTTTTTCGTGACAGCAAAAATATATCTTCCGGTATTTGCTAGGTGCATGCCTTTTTCGGAAAGCTGCGGACGCATCAGGATGCCGGAGCCATGATGGACAGCGGCTCCCGCGGACGCAACAGTCTTTTGTTTTTCAGTCTTGGCAGATTCGGCGGCAGTCGGCTGTTCTTCCGGTTTTTTACCTGTGAGTTTATCTAAAATACCCATTTACCCACCTAAATTTTTACTTATAAAATTAAGCATATTTCTAGAATCGCCTATCAAAATGTTAATTAATTTAGTCATAATTTCACAAAAATTTTGGTGGGTAAATTATTTCTTCCGCAAATAAATTTTCTCAATAATTGGCAGGGCATCCTGCATGACGATAATGCCGTGGCTGGAGATCAGCTGTAAAATATTCAAACTAGAGGCGGACAAAATCGTCACGTTCGGCAGATTCTTCCCCGCTCTGACAAGGGCTTTCTGTTTATCGGAAATAACTATCGTCAGCTTGCGGCCGAGTCCTGAGATCTTACCTTGAAGGTCCTTGAGTTTTGCTGCTAACTCTTTGGTTTTCGGAGCGGAGAGTTCAAGGTTATCCACGACCACGAGTTTTCCGTCCTTAATCTTGTCGGACAGAACTGAAAACAACCCAATGGTTTTTTCCTTCTTGTTGATCTTGCGCTCGAAATTGCGATTCGATCTCGGTCCAAAAGTGATACCGCCGCCTCTCCATAGAGGAGAACGGCTGCTGCCGGCTCTGGCGCGGCCCGTGCCTTTTTGCTGCCAGGGCTTTTTACCGCCGCCCCGAACCTCGCCTTTAGTCTTGGTGCTAGCCACCACGTTGCGCGCGGAAGATAGCATGCTGGTCACAACCTGGTGTACAACTTCGGGCTTGATGTTTTTCATGCCGAAAACTTTTTGGTTGAGTTCAATCTCACCCACAGCTTGGCCGGATTGGTTGTAAACACTGGTCTTCATATTATTGCTTGGCTTCCTTTGCAGATTTTTCTTCTCCGACGTTCTCAGTCGGTGTCGGCGCTGGAGTTCCAGCTTCCGCTTTCGGCGCTTCCTTTACATATTTGACAATCTCAAATGCTGGTTTTACCTCGCCAGTGGCAACTATTTTCACGTCTGCTTCCGGATGCCCTGGGACGCCGCCCTTTACGACTAACAAATGATTCTCCTGGTCGATCGAAACCACGACGGAATTTTTCACAGTAGCGTTTTTGCCGCCCATTCGCCCAGCCATGCGCATGCCTGGCCTGGTGTGCTGAGGAAATCGGTTACCGATTGAACCCACGGCCCTCGGATGATCATGTCCGTGGCTTGCTGGCGCGCCATGAAAACCATGGCGTTTGACTGCGCCGGCCCAACCGCGGCCCTTGCTCTTGCCGCTGATTTTTATAACCTGACCAGGTTCAAGATCTGTGATCTGCCCAACAGTTCGCAGCACCGTAACCGGCACAACTTTTCCTTCTGCTGTCCAGACCTGGGTCATATTTACTTTTTTGGCATTGATATGCTTCATAACAAATTGCTGGCCATGACCGGCCAGCAATAAAATCTAGTTAGGATTCTTATTACCAGCAAGTCGTTATCTAAAAATGCGAGTTTTCTGGACTGACACTTTTAGAACCTACTTACTAACTTGTAACTTACTACTTACAACTTACTACTGCCTTACATCTTGATCTCAACGTCTACCCCTGCAGGAAGGTTGAGATTGGTCAGTGAATCAATCGTTTTTTGCGTGGGAGAAAGGATGTCGATGAGCCGCTTATGGATGCGCATCTCAAACTGATCGCGGGAATCTTTGTGGACGAAAGTCGATTTGAGAACAGTGTATTTCGTCTTTTCTGTGGGCAGAGGCACTGGTCCTGAGATGGAAGCTCCGCTTTTGCGAGCTGTATCCACAATCTGCTTGGCGCTTTGATCAATGAGCTTGTGGTCGTAGGCCCTGATCTTGATCCTGATCCGCGGATTTGCTTCTTCTGCTGTTTTTGCCTTTGCCGTCATTATTATTTAATGATCTTGGTAACAACACCCGCACCGACAGTGTGTCCGCCTTCGCGAATAGCGAATCTCATCTGGTCTTCCATGGCAACCGGGGAAATCAATTTGATAGTGAGGTCAACTGTGTCGCCAGGCATGACCATTTCTTTGCCAGCAGGCAAGACAACGTCTCCGGTAACGTCAGTAGTTCTGATGTAGAACTGCGGCTTGTAGCCGGAGAAAAAAGCAGTATGGCGGCCACCCTCATCTTTGGTCAGAATGTAAACGTTTGCTTCAAACTCGGTGTGCGGAGTGATCGAACCGGGCTTGGCCAGAACCTGGCCGCGCTCGACATCTTCCTTCTTGGTACCGCGGAGCAGTACCCCCGCGTTGTCGCCAGCGCGTCCTTCGTCCAGCGATTTGTTGAACATTTCAATACCAGTGACAACAGTTTTCGCGGTTGGCTTGAGACCGACAATTTCGATTTCATCGCCTACTTTGACAATACCTCTTTCGATTCTTCCGGTTACGACAGTGCCCCGGCCCTCAATAGAGAAAATGTCTTCGATCGGCATCAGGTATGGCTTGTCTGTCTGTCTCACCGGCTCTGGGAAATAGGTGTCCATGGTTTCAACGAGCTTGCCGATGGATTCAAGGCCAACCGCATCGTTTTCTACCGCCTTCAGAGCACTGCCGCGGATAATCGGAGTATCTTTGCCCGGATATTGGTATTTGGTCAAAAGGTCCCTAACCTCTTCTTCCACGAGGTCCACGAGCTCGGCGTCATCAACCATGTCAACTTTGTTGAGGAAAACAATGATGTGCGGCACACCGACCTGGCGGGCCAGCAGAATATGTTCGCGGGTTTGCGGCATCGGCCCGTCAGCAGCGGACACGACAAGAATCGCGCCGTCCATCTGAGCCGCGCCAGTAATCATGTTTTTGATGTAGTCAGCATGTCCCGGAGCGTCAACGTGAGCATAATGTCTCTTGTCCGTTTCGTATTCGACGTGCGAAGTGTTGATGGTGATACCGCGCGCTTTTTCTTCCGGCGCGTTGTCGATCGAGTCATACGAGCGCTCTTTGTTTCCGGCAATACCCTTGGAAACCAGGTAATGCGTAATAGCCGAGGTCAATGTGGTCTTTCCGTGGTCAACGTGACCAATCGTTCCAACGTTTATGTGGGGTTTATTTCGTTCAAACTTTCCTTCTGCCATGCAAATTTAACTCCTAAAAAAGATTAATATTGTTTAAGGTTTATAATAATTTTTACGGCTAACTGTCAAAATATAGCAGTAACGAACAACTGCGTCAAGGTCTGATTTGGCTTACTATAGCCAAAGCTGAAAACTGCAGTGCCTTATTTAAGCCAAAAACAGCACTACAAGTCTTGACAGTAACGGCAAAAGGAGTATCATATATATCTGTGCCTATTCAATCCGACGCCCATTTTCCGGGCGTTTTTATTATTTTTCCCTCTCCATGCCTGGAAAGGAATCAAGGGAGGTCGAGGATTTCCGGCTGCTCGACAAAACCGTCAAAATATGCTAGAATCGGTTGTTAATTCTGATGACACCGATTCGCCAAAAACGTACGGATTACAGAACAGTGTTAACTCAAAGAATCCCAAAGGAGGGAGAAGCCAATGCTTATGAGCAAGGAAATGAAAAGAGTAGTTAGAGACAATGGTTATGGCGTACTTGCGTGGGCGATCACCAAACTTATCGAAAACGGACAGCACAACGTTGCAGCGATGATCATCTGCTGCCTCTGTCTGCTTCCGAGAGACAAGGAAGTGGAGAACAACGGAGTGATCGCGGTATTGACCAATTTCAAATTGCGTAAAGCCGCGGAATCAGCCGACACGCATTTTTGGATTAGAAACCTTTCTGCTGGAATGTTCGTGGTCTGCCATGATCGCGTAACGGCAACGCTCGCAACCTGCGGCTGGTACGCAAACTGTCGTCAACCGTACTTCAACCGCTATCTGCCCATGATCATGAAAGATGATGGGATCTGGTATTACTACCCCGCGCGTCGAGACCACGCCGAAGAAGAGCCGCTTTCGGTTCAGCTCTGCGATAGCGCAGGAGCACAGCGCGATCAATGCATTCAGGAATTCCGCATTATTCGCAACTCCCACACCATCATCCAAGGTGTCGCGATCTACTCGAAGCAGATGGGTCGGTACTATACAGCAGAGGATGGACGCAGATCTGTCGGGAACGGATATTTCGAGTATCGAATTCCTCACGACACAGTTTTGTACACTTTTGGTCGGCAATACGACGGACGCCGGCTCATCGATGTTCTCGAATTCGACAAGTGGTACGACTACTTCTTGAATGAGACAACGCCCCCAACCTTGACTTAAAAGCACCACAGCGAATCGCGACATGCAAATGCTCGCGATTCGCTCCCCTTCCAAGTTTGTTAATTTGATTAATCAATTTGGAAGGGATTTTTTTAAACTCAAAAAATCGCTGTTTTGCACGATCGTTCAAAAGTGCTAATGTAATTTTATGAAAGTGGTCACACGGAAAAGAAAAGAAAATCAATATCGTACTATTTCCGAATCAATATTAATATTCCTTAGCGAGCTTAACGATGATTTGGATAAAGCCCTCGAAATTGGTCCATACAGCAAAAAACAACTAAAAACCACTCTTTATGGGCTGAGGCGGCGCAATTTTATTGCTTTTCCAGCGCGCAATCCAAAATCGCGCATCGTGATCACAAAATTGGGATGGCGGAGGCTTAACGAAATAAAATTCAACTCACTAAAAATCGAACGGCGGCCATGGGATCGCAAGTGGAGATTGCTGACCTTCGACATCCCGGAAAATAAAAACTTGGTCAGGCACAAATTTCGACGCAAGCTGAAACAGCTGGGTTTTTTTCATTTTCAAAGAAGCGTGTTCATCCTTCCTTTTCCATGCAATGACGAAATTGAGGAGCTTGCGAACTATCTGGAGATCGCACCGAATGTGCATGTTCTTGTCGCCGATCGATTCCCCAGCGACTCTGCACTAGTCAAAAAATTCAATCTATGATTATAAGCTATAATCTATATTTGCTGTTTTACACGATCGTTAAAACGCACGAATTTTAAGCGTTATGGTAGATTTGCAAAACTCGAACTGATTAAACCCCCAGCTTTAGCTGGGGTGTACGTTTGAAGGCGACGCCGTATACTAAAGCCACCCGGCAGGGTGGCTTTAGTAACATCTATGAATCAT
>MFEF01000019.1 GCA_001777515.1 Candidatus Doudnabacteria bacterium RIFCSPHIGHO2_01_48_18 | reverse complement strand
CATCGCATTTCCAGTTACTTCCACCGGCCATACCGCTGTCATGGACGCGCCGTCCGAAGCCGACCCCAAGTTATTGAAAGAGCTCCACATCAAAGTCGAAGTTCCGAAGTCAAAGAAATAAAAATGGATAAAAAACTCGAAAAGTTTCTCTCGGAAAACAAAATCAAATTTGAGATTCATGAGCACAAAAAAGTCTTTACGGCTCACGATGAAGCGCAAACCCAGCACATCAAGACAAAAGAGATTGCCAAGGTTGTTTTAGTTAAAACAACTCCCCCAACCCCCTCTTTAATCAAAGAGGGGGCGAAGGGGGCGTTCGCGTTGGTTGTTGTCCCAGCGCAGAAATATGTTGACTTTGCAAAAGTAAAAAAAGGCTTGAAAGCGAAGAAGGTATCAATGGCCAAAGAATCAGACATTACCAAGGTCCTCAAAACCAAGGTTGGCTTGATTCATCCATTCGGCAATCTCTACGAATTGCCAGTTCTTCTCGATAATTCCCTGGCCAAACAAAAAAAGCTGATGGCTAGCGCTGGCAGTTATACAGAAAGCATTGAATTGAAAGTCAGTGACTTTACAAAAATGGTTCAGCCAATTAAAGGTAGTTTTGCGAAATAACACAAAGTGTCATCCCAAACTTGATTTGGGATCCAGTCCTGGATTCCGGGTCAAGCCCGGAATGACAACCATTTAAATTTAGATGAAAATTAAAACCGCACAATTTGAAGGGCCGCTTGATATGCTACTCCAACTCATCGAGGAGCAAAAATTATCTATTACGGACATTTCCCTGGCGCATGTCACCGAACAGTTCCTGGCTTACATTCGCACGCCAAACAATCTGCGGCCCCAGGATTTGGCTGATTGGCTTATTGTTGCCGCCAAACTCCTGGTTATCAAATCGCGAGTTTTGGTGCCGACCCTCGAACTTTCTGCCGAGGAAGAGCAGGATGCCACCAACCTCGCCTGGCAGCTTTATCAATACAAATGCTACAAAGAGGTTGCCAAATATCTGAAAACTTTGGATGTGGGCAAACAAGGCTGGGGACGCGACGCTGTGTTTGCCGAAAAAATCAGTTTTTATCCTGACCCGGATACAGACGCGGCAGCCCTGCAGGGAGCGATGAAGTATCTTGCCAAGACTCTCGAGGAAATCGTTTCCTTGCCGAAAAAAGTTCTCGAAGAGGTGGTAACCATTAGTGAGAAGATCGAACATCTGCAAAAATCTATTCAGGAAAAGGTGGAGGTGAAGCTGCGCGACCTCGTGTCAGGAGCGAAATCGAAAACCGAGGTTATTGTGACATTCCTGGCGCTCCTCGAGATGGTCAAACAAAAGATACTCATCGTTGATCAGGAATCGATCTTTGCTGACATTACGATAAAAAAATGGAACGGATAGCAGCGGTCGGGTTTGGAATAATTATAATTTTTTTGGCTTATCCGCGGTTTCGGGGTCCGATTCTGCGGCGGCTGTTTAACGAAGGTATTGTTACGCCAAAATTTGCAAAACCAGAAAACGCGGAAATCATTAAACATATTGGTCCGAATGGCAGTTTGTTTGCGATCGGTTTTATTTTAGTAGTCATTGGTGTATTCTTTCTATGATGGATTTAAAATCACAAATCGAATCATTGCTGTTTGTAGCCGGGCGCCCGGTCAGCCTCAAGGAGCTTCACAAAGCCACTGGCCGGCCGGAAGACGACATTGTCAAAGTGCTGGAAGAGCTAAAAAAAGCCAGGGAAGATTCAGGCATCATAATCCTGGAGCAGGATAAAAAATTTCTAATGTCTTCAAATCCGGAGCATACAACCGCGGTCAAAGAGTTTCTGAACACTGACCTGAGGCAAAAGCTCACTGACGCGGCGATCGAGACGCTGGCAATCATCACCTACAAGCAACCAGTCAGCAGGGCTGAGATCGAAGCCATACGTGGCGTTAACTCGCAGTACACGATCAGGCTCCTCATGATGCGCGGACTCATCGAAAAAGCTGCGGGCAAAGATGCCCGGTCTAACTACTATCAAACCACCCACGAGTTTCTCCAGCACCTGGGGATAACGAGCATAAAAGACCTGCCGGAGTTCGCTGATCTGACAAGCAAAGTAGCCCCGCCCGAAGCTTTCAAACAAGCTGCTTAAGCACATCGAAGCCACTGGTGAAGATGTGTAACAAATAACCCTGCTACTGCGTCATAATGCCTGCAGCAAAGTATCTTTTACAGAGATCAAAAAAGCAAAAAGCGCTTTCAATTGGGCGCTTTTTGCTTTTTATTACGAGTTTTCCACAAGCGCTACGGCACCAAGAAGGCCCGCGTTTTTCAGTTTTGAGACTCGGATCTCTGGCCAATACTTTTTCGGCACAGCAACGCGTTTCTTCATCTCAGAAAAAGCCGGATCCAGAAGCAAATTCCCCGCCCTGGAGATCCCCCCGCCAATTATGATTAGTTCTGGATCAAAAAGTTCTGTGAGATTTGCCAGGTGGAGTCCCAGAAGCCGGCCAATCTTGTTATAGACGGCAATGGATTTTCTATCGCCGGCAAACGCTTTATTTTGGCAATCGAGAGGATCAGTAACGCCGAGCCTCGCGAAACCATGGCTGGCGATGAGCTCCTCAATGCTGTACACATGGCTATCAATCGCTATCTTGACGCGTCCCTGCTCCCCGGCAAAACCATGCATTCCTAAAACCATTTGCCCATTGAGATAAATCGCGCCGCCAAGCCCGGTGCCGAGAATCATGCCAATAACATTCTTTTTTCCTTTGGCAGAACCGAAACGCACCTCGCCAAGCAAAAAACAACGCGTATCATTTTCCACTAGCGTCTGAAGTTTGAGTTTGTGTTCCACTGTTTTCTGAACATTTGTTCCTTCTAGAAAACGCAGGTTGGGACTGTTAATGACGGTACCTGTGCGAAAATCAACCGCACCGGCCAGGGAAATGCCGATAGCGCGCGCCTGTCCTTTCGCGTTCAGCGATTCAGCCACGCTATAGACTGCGTTAAAAAAATCGTGCTTGTTTTTTGGAGTGGGAATTTTTTGCGTGACCAATATTTTACCTGCGCGCCACAAGATCGCCTCTATCTTTGTCCCGCCGATGTCTATTGCGACAATATCCGCTTTGCGACTTGCCATAGCTCGTCATCTCCTTTCACGTGTTTAGCATAATACCACCATTCTACTCCCCAAAAATAATCTTCCGCAAATCCGGCCTTGGCTGCGTACTCGGCGTAAGCGCTCAGTATATCCCCATTCATCAGTTCTTTTTGCCTGCTCCACGGCATAGTAAAGACATCCGAATCAAACCATGGTTCAGCCTGCAGCTCCACCCCAATGACTTTTCTTACTCCCAGGAGCTCCCGCAGCATCCCGCCTTTGATGCGGTACCAGATCGGCGGCACAAAATATTCCACATATTTTTGCCGCTTGTGATGATAGATGTTGCGATACATAGTCGAACCAAAAATATCTGCGCCGTATTTGGCAGTGGGCAGCCACCAGCCTTTCTCGCCACTGTCAGTAAGCAGTATCGGCCGCGAGTCGAGGCTTTTGACAAGGGCAACCTCGCGAGCAAGCATTTCTTTGCTAGTTGGCGGGCAATCCGGACCAAACACAAAAAACGGCTCATTCTCAACCTGCCAAGCCGCGATCGATTTAAACTGCCTGAAATGTTTGACGCTGTCCTCGATCACCTTGAGAATCGCCTGCTTCCGCTGCTCCTCTGGCAGTTTGTCATACCACTCAGGATGGTGGCATTCTGGCCAGCCGGGCTGTTTGTGTCCAAGTGTCAAAATCACCTTGATGTCTCTTTTTCCTGCCTCCGTTAGGATGTAATCTATATCGGCAAAATTGAATTCGCCAGGCCTCGGCTCGATTACCTCCCAATACGCCATCACGCGCAGCCGCTGCGGTTTCAGATCACTGAGAATTTCATGATACATTTTCTGCCAATCGAGCCCCAGATAGGCTGGTTTTGTCGTAGAGAAGTTTAAACCCCACTGCGGCGCTGGCGCGTTTTCATATTGCCAATCAAAATATATTGCGGCGCAAATCAACACCAGAATGATCAGAAACAAAATTTTTACGAATTTCTTCATCGTGCCAGGAAATATAGTCCGCCGCTGATCAAAATAATCGCGGCTATTTTTTGCAAAAAAATTGCGAAGCTGATTTGTTCTTTGAGAACCCGGGGATAATATCTCGACAGCAGAATCGCCATCACGAGCAAAAACGCATACTGTGTCCCTTGCATAGCGTTAACCAGAGTCACGCTGCCAAGAGAAATGGCGTAATTTTGCAGCAGCCCCGCGAGCCCGCCGGACACGCGCGCTCCATAATACAAAAATATGTTTCCCTTACTGGTTTCTTTGGGAGCGTTAAAAATTTTCTGACGTGTGGTTTTGGGAATCAGCATACTCACGGACACGAGAAAAAATCCCAAGCGAGTCCAAATGAGGCCGGACACAAAATTGGTTTCATCAAAAATATATTTAGTTAGAACAAACGAGAGCGCGAAAAAGACAGCAGCGATTGTCGCGTTGCCCAAGGCTTTCGCGTACCAACCGCCCTTTTCGTATTTGAAAGCAATCAGCACCGCGCCAAGCACCATCAAACCAAAGGCCAGCAGCTGCGTTTGACTCAAGCGTTCACCCAAAAATAAATACGCGAAAACAAGCGTGAAAATCGGCACCAATCCGCCTTCAATCGGCAGCAGCCGCGAGATTGTGGTCTGCCTGGTTGCTACGTACAAAAAATACAACGCCACAACAAAGCTAGCGCCGCCAATGATCGCGATCAGCAAATCCAAAGGGCCGACAAATTTCAAACCAAACGGTGCGAGGACCCAGGTCATGGGACTGGTAATGCCGATATAGAAGGCATACACGGCCGGACTTTTGACAGCCTTGGTCAGCAAAAATTTATCAACGACCCCGTTGATGGCATAAAGCATGTACGCGACTATCGCGATCGCAATATAGCTCATACAGTCAAAGCATTATCCTGACAAATATGTGAATATGAATACGCACTCTCTCTTATGGTCCGGGCCAGGGTTTTGAAATCAACTTTGATAAGGCCGAATTTCCATTTATAACCGTCTTCCCATTCAAAATTGTCCAAAAGCGACCAGTGCAAATACCCGCGAACATCAGCACCGTCCCCGATGGCGCGATGCACTGCCAAAAGATAATCGCGGATATACTGCTCGCGGTAGCGGTCTGTGGAATCAGCAATGCCGTTTTCCGTAATATAAATCGGTTTTTGATAACCCTTGAGCTTCATCAGCACAAGATACAAAGCATCCGGATGAATCGCCCAGCCTCGTTCGGTCAGCTTGTCACCGCGGCCGATGTGCAAATATTTTCGAAGATTGAACGCCAGATGCACCCGGTAATACATATAATGGTTAAGGCCGATAAAATCGTACCGGGTTTTGTCGAGCGCCAAATAGCTAAGCCAATCCGCGAACTTGATGGCCAATCGGTCTATAATGTCTTTGTGCTCTGCCTCACTCCATGCAATATTTTGCGAAAATCCTACCTGCGCTTGAGGATAATAAGAATGAATAACATCATAAGCTTCGTTATGAGCCTCGAGCATCAAATCGTACACCCGTTTTGGACTGATGATTCCTTTTTCAAATGGCGGCCAGATTCCCTGCGCGAACGCCATGCCAGCGTACATTTTTGGCTCATTGACTGTGATCCAAAAATCCACGAGGTGGCCAAGACTCTGCGTAACTTTGGCTGTATAATCTGCGAAGTCTTCTACCGCGCGCTTGTTTTTCCAACCGCCTTGTTCTGCAAACCAAATCGGATTTGTAAAATGGTGGAGTGTTAAAAAAGTTTTTAGTCCTTGGTCTTTCAGATACTGAAGCATCTCATGATAACGATGGAGGGCGTCTTCATTAAACTGACCTTTTTTCGGCTCAATCCTCGCCCATTCAACAGACATGCGGTGCGCGTTGTGGTGCAGATATTTGGCCATACTAAAATCTTCCCTGTATCGATTATAGCTGTCACAGGCCTTGCCAGCCCTCGGCACTTTTTTTGATATCGCCCAGTCATTATTATCAATGCCGCCTTCTATCTGATACGAAGAGGTTGACGCGCCCCACAGAAAACCTTCGGGAAATTTTAATTTTTGTTTCATTAGATTCTTCAATATTACTCTCTCCTGTTCAGGAGAGAGTGCCGCCCTGAGCTTACCGAGGGCGGGAGAGAGGTCTTCCATTATTTATTTTATTATAACACAAAACACCCGAACCTGGGTGTTTTGTGTCGCCTAACTAATTAACCACGGCGTCCTCCGCCATGGCTTGCTCTACCGCCGGCAGCAGCGATTCTTCGCTGTTTCTCGGGATCCATGGCAGCAAACCCTCTTCGCGATTTGCTTCGATTTCCACCGCGATTACCGCGTCTATTGTTTTGTGCCATTTAGCTCACCTCCCATCTCTCGATAGAGTTTCGATTCGCCCTTGACAACTCCTTGACATCTGTCAAAAACAAGCACATAATACGCGCACAATTGAATAATTTTGCCTAAACCCAGCGAAAAACGGGCATGGCAGAAAAACCAGTGAAATGCAGAGGCGGTCATCCGTCTTGTCTAAGCCATTTCACTGGTCCCCTGCCGAAAGGCTGGGTGGACAAGCGGGTGGCCTTTTTTGATGCCCAAGCTGTTCCAATTAGACTTTATTAATTAATCCTTGTTCGTAATTCATATCCATTATTAATTAAACTTTTATGAAAATAAGAATGCTGAAGGGTATTATGTTGGTA
>MFEF01000018.1:7702-25746 GCA_001777515.1 Candidatus Doudnabacteria bacterium RIFCSPHIGHO2_01_48_18 | reverse complement strand
TCCCAAAGAAGCGCAAAAGCATCTGCGCGAGATGCGCGCTATCCTAAAAAAGGCGGCGCCCAAGGCAAATGAGGACATTAATTTGAAAAAGGCACACAGGTTGGCGAGTGGATAACCTATGATAAAAAAGACAGGGCATTCAAAATCACACAGTTCCCAAAATCAAAAGGCGCTAGCGGCAAAGCATAGCGCCTTTGTTAGACTGACAAGCATGATTTTAGCGATCCGCAATCATTGCTTCCAGTGAACCGTTCGCTGGCCAGGTATTGCATGCTCTGTCGCGATGAACTGCCTCCCATAACTCGTGATAGTGCTCCCTGACAAACCGCCTGGCGATTTTCACGTTTTGTTCGTGCGTTGTTTCTTTCCCCATTCGCGCGGACAGCATCCCAGCAAGCCACGTATTTTCATCCACCAGGTGTTTGATCTTTTGTTCAGCAGTGAGATCATGCCAACCGATACCGCTGTTTGTTCTTGGATCGTACATCAGTAGTCCTCCTTTCCGAGGTTTTCATTAAAATACCAGAAAATCAGAGCGCCGCCAAGTTCTTTTGTGATATATACAATTGACAGGGATCGGCGTAGAAAGTATTTTCCAATCAAGAAAAGACCGATCAAGCATAAAGAACCCGTCATGGGGCTGCTTGATCGGCCGTATGGGGAAACCTGTGCGTCTTGCGAAAGCGAGAGACTCGTGTGAGGCTAAACGAATTATTCATCAAAAAACAAAAAAGCCGATTGTTTTGAATCGCTCAATACAAATCGGCCAGCTGAAAAACTGTGGTTTTATCCAGCACCTTCCAGAATACCCCGCAGCTTGCTGCGGGGATGAATGGCTCAATATAGCCTTCCTGCGGGGTGCAATACCCCGACAGGAAGGTGCTGGATTTATTTGACCCTCATCTTGCTCACCAGCAATTCCAAAAGATTTTTGACTTCTTCCTGCGCGCCGGCTTCGGTCTTGCTGTCAACAAATTTTTGCCACTGGTTCAAAATTTCCTCATCATTCAGATTTCTGACGGCAGTTTCCAATTTCAATCTTGTATCAAAATCAATTTCGCTGTCCGCTTTCAAAACTTTGCCAATGAAAAGCTTGGAGAACTCTAAAACCTTTTCGTTGGTCGTTTGAGTTTGCAGTGCGGCTTGGGTTTGGCGAAGCTCTTTGACAACAGAAAAATATTTGACGCCCAAAAAGACATTACCAGCAAGCAGAATCAAAATAATGATTAAAATTGTCTTTGGTTTGTTCACCCCGTTAGAAATTTTTGAATTTTGTAAGTCCATATTATTTATTTTACCCATTGAAATTTGTAATTTCTAGCGGGGTTCATAGATTTTTTGATCTCGCCAATCGCTCTCTAATTTTATCACGATAAAAGTTATAGAGCAATAAAATTATGACGACGGCCAATAAAATCGTTTTCCAATCAACGATCTTCAGCCACCAGTACTTGGTCTTGAGTTCAATATTGATATGGATGCCGCTGCCTTCTTTAACCTGAAACGGCTTGCCGTCGTAAACAAGATAACCCGGGGTCTCGGCCTTCAGATAATAGTAGCCCTCGGGCACTAAAAACGAATAAGTGCCCCGGACATCAGTGGTTTGAGGATTTTCCTGTTGGTATTCTTTGGCCGGCCAAAGTTCGTATTGCTTGGTTTCAGGATTTAGCCACCAGAGAGAAACAATGGCGCCGGGGATACGGGTCTCTTTGTCGCCGTCTCGCTCGTAGATATACCCTTCGGGGTCAACCACCGTGATTAATCTGATCTCTTTTTTGCCCAGTTCTGGATCGTCAAAATCCATAACGGTGATGATTTCGTATTCGCCTTCAATCAAAGGAGCTTGGATTTCCGCGGTATAGATTCCGTCGCCGTCGGGATCGGTATATTCAAACTCCAGCAAAACCAGCTTTTCTTCAACCCTGACAGGCTGATCCTGGGTCTTGGCAAAAACTGGAATGGCAAAAATTACAGATGCCAATAATGAATCGCGCGGAAGTTCCAAAGAAGTCGGCTGGCTCGCCTTTGACTTAAATACCAGATAACCCTTGACGCTCTTAACTGGTTTATCGGGCTTTACCACTAATTGCAGAGGCTTGCCGGAAATTGTTTGAATTTTCTGTTGCGGTTCGCCCTTATCGTTAACCGCCAAGGCAATATTGAAATCCACCAACTCGCCGCCAGTTTTGGCAAAGACGATTTCTGTCGGCAATTGCTGCTTCATCTGCGGCGATAATTTTGCAATTGGAAGACCTTTGGGCAAGGCAAATTTACCCCGTAGGGTCGGCTCAAAGCCGACTCCTTCGGGGCCGACTCTTTCTGTTAACCCGGGCAAAGTTAATTTAACAGTTTTGAGTTTTGCGACATCAGTGATTTTGACAATGCCTACATCTTCAAGGGTTTTCTCAAGTTCTGGAAATTTTTGAGCCAGATTTCTGATCCCTTTGGGCAGGGGCGCCAAAACAAATTCTCTGATTTGTTCAGACGGCAGGAGCTGCCATTTACCTTGAAAGGCCAAGGGCGCTTCCTTAGATACCAATTCTTCTATCGGTACTTCAGGCGGCTTCGCCGTTTCTGACGGCTTGGGCTTCAGAAAGCCGGGAATTAATGGAGCAATGGCTTCTGGGACCTTCTTGATTTCTTCAATAATTTTCTTCGGCACTTCTACTATCTTTTCAATTACCGTTTCTCCAACTCTTGTGATGCTGTCAGAGACAACATTGGAGCATCGACCCCACTGAGTGCAAAACTTGGCATAAACGGTTTTTGTACCTTCACCGAGAGACAAATCAAAAGTAATGGACACCTGAGATAAGGAAGAATTATAGGAAACTTGAAAACCTTCTGGAAATTGAGAGCTTTCAGAAATCCAAACCGCCTTGGTATTCGATCCGCCTTTTAAAGTCAAAGTAACTTTTCGCGAATCGGTCTCTGTGGCGTTGTCATTTATTAAAATTTTGAATCCCCCTTCGGGCACTATCGGCGAATTATACGCTTCAGGCGGCAAACCGCCGCCTCCGCCGGAAGACACCGCAGCAGGGTCCGTCTCATCTGTATCATCCAAAGAAGAGCATCCCGGGTCTGCCGGATAATCGGTTTTGCCATCGCCATCATCATCAGAAGAATTATTGCAGGCCGGCCTCGCGCTTTGCGGCCGCCAATCGGTTTTAACCTTGTAATCCCCGCCAAAAATTATCCAGCCGATGTTTTCTCCCAAGGCCGAGCCAGTGAATTCACCCGAAGAATTGATAATCACCCCGCCGTTAGTCGGATTGAATTTTATGTAACCGACATTTTCTCCCCAAGCAAGCCCTGACAAATTGCCCTGACCGTCGTTCACCACATCTTCCAAATTTATCCAGCCGACAGTTTCGCTTAAAGCATAGCCAGAAAGTGCGGAGTCCGTAACATGAACATTACAATTATCACAGCCGAAATTCACCCAGCCGATGTTTTCTCCCCACGCGTATTTGTAGGTACTATCTATCGTGCCATCGGTGGACGAAGCCAAAGCGGATTTATTAAAAACCACAAAGAATCCACTTATGAGAAGCGTTAAAAATAAAATATAAATTAAGCCTTTAGTTGATGTTACTTTACCCATAAATGCTTATGAATAATTATACCATAGAATCCTCTCGCAACAAACCGCAATCCTGTGAAAAAAATGTCAAAAAGCGCGAAGCGAATCTTTTTACCTTCAAAAATCTTTATAAGGCGTATCTTGGATGCCGGGAAAATAAAAGGACAACTTATCACGCTGCCAAATTTGAAATGAGCTTTGAAGCGGAGCTTTTGAGGCTGGGAGAAGAATTAACAAGTCATAATTACCAGCCCGGCCCCTCAATCTGTTTCGCCATCTCCGATCCCAAGCTTCGCGAGGTCTGGGCTGCCGATTTTCGCGACCGCGTCGTTCATCATTTGCTCGTCACTTATCTTGAGCCAATCTGGGAAAGGATGTTTGTCTTTCATTCCTATGCCTGCCGGCAGGACAGGGGCGCACATAAAGCTATTAAATATGTCAAGAAAATTATTGCGCCGGATTTATTTTTTCTCCAAGCCGACATCCAAAGCTTTTTCGTTACTATAGACAAAAGTATTCTGTTTTCCATTATTAAAAAGTATGTAAAGAATCCGGAAATTCTATGGCTGGCCGAAAAAATCATTTTTCACGATCCGACCACGAATTATATCCCGAGAGGCGATCTGAAGCTTCTGCAATCCGTGCCGCCGCATAAATCTCTTTTCGGCAAAGTTAATTGCGGTTTGCCTATCGGCAATTTGACCAGCCAGTTTTTCGCCAATGTGTATTTAAACGAACTCGATCAATTTATTAAGCACTCGCTCAAATGCCGGCATTATTTTCGCTATATGGACGATCTCCTGCTTCTCTCATCTTCAAGAGAACAATTGCTTATATGGCGCGATGACATCAAAACTTTTGTGGAAACCGAACTGCGGCTCAAACTTCACCCCAAAAAGCAGATTCTCCAGCCGGCAACAAACGGCACCAATTTCTGCGGCTACATAATCAAGCCGGACTATACGCTTATCAGGAGGCGAACCGTAAAAAAACTAAAAAACAAATTGTGGCATTTCAATCAAAAAGTTCTGAAAGCGCTCGACCCAGACGACACATCTCGCGCTTGCGACATAATTTTCAATGATCCATTTATTGTTTTTGACAACGGGAAGTTTACGGATGATTTTCGCCACATTTTTTCATCAATCAATTCCGTTTACGGATTTTTTAAGCACGCCAACTGCTGCAATCTGCGAAAAACATTATACGAAAAACATTTCGGGATATTAAAGATGTATCTCCAGCCGGCTAACCGAAATTATGACTATTTTATTTGGAAAGAACCTTACTAAGATTGAGCCCTTAGCCCCAATAAAGAGCTAAGGGCTCAAGTTCGGGAATCATTAGGGCGGAAGACGGCGCGGAACCTGTTGCCATTGTTGACATTATTGTTATTGACGTTGGAACAGGCGTTATTGCCGGCTATCCGCGCATTGTTCTGATTGTGCTGCTCTGAAAGCCATTGTCCCGCTACTATTCATTTTCCCGGCCAATCTTTGCCGAAGCTCGGTATGACCTTTGTCAAATATCCTAGAAAATTTTCCTAGGGAGCGGGACTGTGATTCCCATCATTTCTCTTGCGCGCTTCCCGCCGCCCATGGCAAGCGGAAACTCTGGCAAGAATGGACAGCCAAACAAAGTTATCTTTCGCTACCCATTTTTGCCTGTCCCGTTGGACGCGAAGCTGTCCAACGGGACCAACCGCCCAGCTGCCGGCCAAGCTCTTCGATTCTCTCATTGAGAACTCCAAGCCGGCCCGGGCTGATTAATTTTAAATCAGCGGCGATTCTTAAATACACGCGCAAATTTTCTTTCTTGAAATCAATTTCTGGAAAGCATTTCTCTTTCTCTTTGTCTGGCATTGAGTTTACTCTCATTATCGCGTCTAAAATTTCGTGGGCCGAGTTTTTCAGCTTTTCTCCGAGAGAGTACTTGAACTCCCTGCTGAAATTGCCGGTCGTTTTGTATATTTCAATGGTCAACATATAAGCGCATTGGAATATTCTTATGTGTTCGTAGCGAGACATCGATTTCAAAAAAATTTTTCGAAATTCAAATATTCAAATCAATCCAATTACCAAATTATCAAGATGGGAAATCACTACGGGCGGAAGACGGCGCGGAACCTGTAGCCATTGTGGACATCCCGGTAATGGACGTTGGAACAGGCGTAATTGCCGGCTACCCGCGCACCGTTCTGATTGTGCTGCTCTGAAAGCCACTCCCAGCTTCCGCTATTAGCTAAGTCCAAAAATTCGTCTGTTCTGCCGACTTGACCGCCATAATTGCCATAGGTTTTGTCTGCCGTATAAGTCCCGGTGGTGCTTTCATAATTAGACCCACCGTCTTTATATCCGCAAAAACCGAAAAAGTCGCTGGCCGTGGGCAATCTTGTGCCTTTCCAATTATTCAAAACCTCTTGCGTTAGCGGACCGTTGTTGCCGTTCAGTTCAGTATCATCATTTCCGTCAACATCGGTCGTGGGATTATAGCTGGCATGCGGGATAAGATAGACGATGGCAAAGGTTGACCCGACATCAGGCGTTCCGCCCGTCCACGAATCCACCGTAATTACTGTTCCTATATTGCTTTCAATCCGCCCGTAACCGCCAGAACCCGTCCCTCCCGTGATAAGCACTTTCTGCCCCACCCATGCATTGGTATTCAGCGACTGTGCGGTGTCAGTTATAGTAGTCGCGTCCGCTGCTGTAGCTGTGCCGGTCTTGACTGCTCGGCTCGCTTCGGTCGGAAGCAAATCCCTCGTGCCGTCATAGCAATCCGCTATGGCCAGCGCGATGTTGCCGCTGCCGGCTTTGGCTGAAGTCGGGTAAGAACCCCAAGAGGGCGCGCCGCTTGGAAAACTGCCTGTGCATGTCCAATCGCCGATCCAAGAATTATCATAAAGCGCGAAACCGTCATCTTCCACGGAAAAAACAGAGGTCGCGTCCGGCGTGCCGCAACTGGAAGCGTAAGCGGAAGAAAGCCACGAACCGTAGACGGTAATGGTGTCGGTCGTGTTTGATTTGGCAATACCCCAACAACCGGAAGCGGTGCCGGAAGTAATGTCAACAACCATGTCGGTATAAGCGTTCGCCGTCCAGCCGGCGCTGTCTTTAGTGATTGAATTTGCCGTGCCGGCTGTTGCGGCTTGAGCGGTAATGGCCGTCGCCGCCATCTGTTCGGAGCCGTTCCACGAGAGCGAGGTAACCGTTGTGGCGCGAACGCAAACACCATCTTCTGGGTCAGTTGTATCGCCATCGCCGTTTCCATCCGCAAACCAGTACCAAGTCGGGTTTTGGGCGTCGCAGGCGGCTTGAGTTATGGCGGTACCAGACCATCCTGTACCCGGATAGCCGGAATAGGCGCCAGTGGTGCTAAAAATATTAACTCCTTTTTTAATATTTCCTGTTGCCAAATCCGCGTCCCCAGCCAAAGTGCCGCCGCTATAATAGCCAGCCGTTATAGATTGATCTGTCGAGTTGGCAGTTAGCGAGAATGCACCATTATTTGTCATAGTGCCAGTTTGAAGAGTCCAATTTGTTTGCGAATCGCCGAAATAGGTTTTGCCGCTTAAAACATTGGATGTCGTGGCTGTGCCGCCCGAAGGAACAAGAGTACCAGCGACATTAAGATAGGTCGTGCCTGATTTAACCTTGTCGGCGGAAATCAAACTGGCCAAGGCACTGTAAATTTCGGTCAAGGTGCGGCCGGTGCCTTCCAAAGCAGCAGACCAATCTAAAGCAGGGCTACCTTCAGTTGCCGTAGTATTTGCGGTGATAAAATTATAGATTTCCGAAAGTGAATAAAATTGCGCGGCAGGCGTACCGCTTGGCGGCGTGATGGTGCCGGCATGGACGACTCCATAAATTACCAAGACCGAAATCAAAACTGAAAGTCCGCCTTTTAGGGTGTTAGAAAACAACCACCGCAGTTGCGGAATTTCAACCTGGGTGCGTTTCGTCCGCATTGCAGAAAGCCGCAGGTTTTTCTTGAGAGTATTTTTTGTGAACGCAAAAAAAATCTTAAATCTTTTAAGCGTCCTGAATAACAGGAAATAGAATCCTGGGCACTTGTAAGACCTTTTAATGTGATAATACATGTAAAAGCGCGGGCTTCGCGTGGGAGTTTTGATATCAAATTTTTTTGATTCCCCGGTAGAGATATTATGGATTACCCATCGGTCTTTTTTTCTCATATATTTTTATTTTGAATACTCGGCTGTTTCCTTTAATAAAACGCAAAAAAGCGCCGTCAAAAACGGCGTTTCAAAACGGCCAAAACCAAAAATCCGGCGAGTTTTATCCAGCACCTTCCAGAATACCCCGCACAGCTTGCTGCGGGGATGAATGGCTCAATATAGCCTTCCTGCGGGGTGCAATACCCCGACAGGAAGGTGCTGGATTTATTTACTCTCTCTCTCTCTCTCTCGATTTTGCCCTTCAAAATATCTCGCATCTTGTTTGGTTTCTAACCCTGATCCCTGATCAAGGATCAAGCCTGTCTATATTATAGCATATATTTCCAAGCCAAGCACGGAGGAGTATAAATGATCACGTAACTTTGGCGAAGGATGGTTTTGGATTTGTGTGTCAGATTTGGCAAAATGATTTCAAAAGCATGCCCCGCGCGGTACGTTGGAAATAAATATTAAAAACATGTATTATAAAACTAGCAGAAAAATTACTAAATTATGCTCGAGCTTTTCTCATTAATTAAATATGTCTTTTTTCAAATATTCGGACTAATCGTTGCCGTAGTCGCGGGAGCCGTGTTTGTATTCCCGATGCTCCGAAAGCTTCATTCGCGGAAAACAACGATTTTGCTTTTCACAATATTTTTTGGCATTTCCCTCTTTTTCTTTGCTCCGCGCGCCGCGCTGCATGCTATTCAATATCCATTCTTTCTGAAGACCTTCGGCCCCGCCGATGGGCCCGCACTTCCCCTCAAAAATGTCATAAATTTTTTTTTCACATCAAAAAACATTGAGCATATCCCTGATATCACTCGCGATCCCAACGATATTCCGCCACCGGTTGGCCGCCAAGAATCACAAACCGTGGAAATTAGTCTTGAAGCCAAAGAGGTAATCGGCGAGATGGCCACCGGCGTTTTTTTCAATTACTGGACTTTTAACGGAACCGTGCCCGGCCCGTTCTTGCGAGTGCGCGAAGGCGACACAGTGAAGTTAACCCTGAAAAATCACCCATCCAGCATTAACCCTCATAATATCGATCTGCATGCGGTTACCGGCCCCGGCGGAGGCGCGGCCGTCACCAATATCGCCCCCGGTGAATCCAAAACCGTCACTTTCAAAGCAATCAATCCCGGCCTCTATGCATATCATTGCGCCCACCCTAATGTTGCCGCGCACGACGCTCACGGCATGTACGGCTTGATTTTAGTTGAACCAAAAGATGGATTACCGAAAGTCGATAAAGAATTTTATGTTATGCAGGGAGAATTTTACAGTACTGGCGCGCTCGGCGATAAAGGTTTGCAAATATTTGATGCGCAGAAAATGCTCGACGGAAAACCGGAATATGTGGTCTTCAATGGGCGCGTGGGAGGATTAAACGATAAAATGAAAGCGCGAGTCGGAGAGAAAATACGTGTATTTGTTGGTAATGGAGGCGTGAATCTCATTTCTTCTTTTCATGTGATCGGAGAAATTTTTGACGATGTGTATCCAGAAGGGTCAATAGGCGGCGCTATGTTTAAAAATGTGCAGACGACTCTCGTTCCCGCGGGCGGAGCGGCAATCGTCGAATTCGGCACTGAGGTGCCTGGCAAATACATTTTTGTCGATCACGCGCTTTCCCGGCTTGATCGCGGGGCATGGGGAATATTGGAACTTGTCGGCGAACCGAATAGAGAGGTTTTCGACGGAGTGTTTGATGATAAGAATAAATCCAGCACCTTCCTGTCGGGGTATTGCACCCCGCAGGAAGGCTATATTGAGCCATTCATCCCCGCAGCAAGCTGCGGGGTATTCTGGAAGGTGCTGGATAAAGGTCATTAAAGCGCCGCCACACCCAAGGGAATTGCGGATATGGCGCGATTTCCCGGTTTTTTGTTATTATCCAATGTAGATGAAGCAAAATATTCTTTATATCGCTCTGGCTCTGGCCATCTGTGCCACCTTGGCTAGTCTATATGCGAGCGAAGCGCTCGGCTGGGAGCCGTGTGTTCTCTGCTGGTATCAGCGCATCTTCATGTATCCGCTGGTGGTTATTCTTGCTGCCGGTACCCTAAGAAAAACGCGCGATCTCGAGTATTTCGTTTTGCCGCTGAGTCTTATGGGACTGGCGCTGTCCTTGTATCATAGTTTGCTGCAGTATGGTATCATTCCGGAACAATTCTCGCCCTGTACCAGCGGCATATCGTGCACTATTCCGTATCACATCGCGTTTAATTTTCTCACCATACCGCTGCTATCGTTTATTACATTCGCGGCAATAACGGTTTGCATATTAATTTATAGAAAGGCGCAAACATGAAAAAGAATACTCTTGTTGTTTTGGCACTCGTGGCAACATTCGGCCTTGGGATTTTTTTGATGACGCTATCGCCGGATAGCAAACAAATTAACCCGGACATCAAAGGAGAAAGAATATTGGCACGGCCGTATTCTCATTTGACAGGCGGTGTCAGCGCAAAAGCGGCTCTTGTCGAGTTTGGCGATTATCAATGTCCGTTTTGCGCGCAGGTCAGTCCATTCGTGAAAGGGATTGTCAGCAAATACAAGGATAATCAGGACTTTAGTTTTGCTTACCGCCATTTTCCTCTACCGCAGCATACAAGCGCGGTAGATGCGGCGTTGGCAGTGGAAGCCGCAGGAGCGCAGGGAAAATTTTGGGAAATGAATAATCTGCTTTACGAACGGCAAGACGACTGGTCCGGCGCTATAAATGTAAAGAGTTATTTTATCAGATACGCTTCCGAGCTTGATCTTGATGTCGAACGATTTGAAAGTGACATGGCAGACCAGCGGCACCTCGATAATGTTACCCAGGATAAAAAAGACGGCGAGGCTTTGGGGGTAAACTCTACCCCGACATTTTTCCTGAACGGCCAAAGACTGGAAAATATCGGCGATTTGGAGATGGAAATAGACAATTTGTTAAAAGAACTGTCAGTCGAACAAGAATAAATTATTCAAATTTTACATTGCGATAGTCGGAGGGACGATTTAGAGTCTTAATAAATATATGGCAGACAAATTACATGTTCTCTACGCGGACGATGATCCGATTATCCGGCGGATAATCGGGGGGCAATTGGCCAAGCATGGCTTCGAGGTCTTTTACGCGACCGAAGGCAATGAAGCCAGAGAAATGGCCAGGCGTCTCAAGCCAGAACTGGCGCTGCTTGATTACCGCATGCCGCTGTTCGACGGACTGAAGGTCGCCACATATCTGAAGCGCGAGGAGCCGACAAAAAACATGCCAGTGATACTCCTGACCAACGAGGATGTCTCCATCGAGGCGCAAAAATTCTGGAAAGAAATCGGCCTTGATGCCTATATTCACAAAAGCGTTGATTTCAAAGAGCTCTACGAGCTCATTGGTAAAGTTTTGAAAACCTATGGCAAGGATCTGCCGCCGGTTCAGGAACCGGGAGGGGCCAAATCCTAGCTAGCGACCGAAGTGTTTTCGGAAAAGATAAGCGCGGCAGGTAGATTGAGAGAGCAACAGTCATGATTATTGACGACATTACAATCAAAGTTTCGAGCGGAAAGGGCGGCCGTGGCGCCGTGGCTTTTAGCAATGTCAAAATGAGCAAAGGGCCAACCGGCGGCAGTGGCGGCCGCGGCGGAGATGTTTACCTTGAAGGCGTCTCTGATCTCTCTGCTCTCAACAGTCTGCGGTTCAAGAAAGAGCTCAAGGCCGAGAATGGACAGGACGGCAGGATCCAGACCAGAGACGGCAAGATTGGCGAGGACCTGGTTTTCAAAGTGCCCGCGGGGACAGTGATCCACAATCTTGATACCGGCGAAAAAATCGATGTCGTAAAAATCGGCCAGCGCGTTTTGGTCGCCAAGGGCGGCCGCGGCGGCAAAGGCAATTTTTTGTTTCGAAGCGCAAGAAATGTAACTCCCATGCAGTATCAGGAAGGCCGTCCTGCCGAAACCTTTAATCTGCGCCTGGAGCTGAAGATGATCGCTGACGTGGGATTTGTCGGGCTGCCAAACGTCGGCAAATCAAGCGTGCTCAACGAGCTGACCAATGCCAGGAGCAAGGCCGCCAACTATCAGTTCACCACGCTCGAGCCAAACCTGGGCGTGTATTATGATTTGATTTTGGCTGATATCCCAGGGCTCATCGCGGGCGCATCGCAGGGGCGAGGCCTGGGCGTGAAATTTTTGCGGCATATTGAGCGGACCAAGACCCTGTTTCATTTTGTCTCAGCGGAATCCGTGGATCCGGCAGGCGACTACAAAACAATCCGCAAGGAGCTCGGGGCCTACAGCAAGCCCTTATTGAAGAAAACTGAATATTTGTTTATCAGCAAGAGCGATGTTGTCCCGCCCAAGGATTTGAAAAAAATAATCGCGAAAATGAAAAAATTGAACAGCAGAGTTTTGCCCGTTTCGATATATGATTTTGACAGCATTGAAAAGATCAAAAAAATCTTGAACAAAATCGCGAAACAAAAATAGCTTTTTTTGCTATAATAAATCCAGCACCTTCCTGTCGGGGTATTGCACCCCGCAGGAAGGCTATATTGAGCCATTCATCCCCGCAGCAAGCTGCGGGGTATTCTGGAAGGTGCTGGATAAATCAAAGGTCTAATTAACAAAAAGGAAACAAAAAAATGCTCAAACCTCACGCAATGGCTGGATCACTGGCTGGTTTGTCGGCGATCATGTACGTAGTGTTCTACATGATCGCACAAATCTCGCCGGATCTATTCCAGTTTTTGTTTGACGCGCAGTTTTTTGGCGCCAAAGTCGCGCCCGCCACTCCGGATTTCAATTTCGGGGGATTGTTCGCGCTTGTCGTCACAACGTGGATTGTCGGCTATGTCTGGGCCATGCTGTACAACAAGCTCGCAAAATAAGATTTTTTCCGGTCATGCTGTCCGGTTTTTTTACCCCCAGCAATTTTAAAATCGTAGGCGCGACATCAGCCAGTGTGCCATTCTTCAGTTGCAAGGTCTCAGTTGTAAGTTGTAAATTTCCGACAAGGATCACCGGCACAGGATTGGTGGTGTGAGCTGTGTGTTTTTGGCCGACATTTATATCATGGCTTATTTCAGCGTTGCCGTGGTCTGCAGTAATCACAGTGACTGCATTATTTTTCAACGCGGCTTCGACCACGCGTTTGCATTCCTTATCCAGAGTCTCGATCGCTTTGACGGTCGCATCAAAATCAGCGGTGTGTCCAACCATGTCAGCATTGGCAAAATTTAACACAACAAAATTTACTTTTTTGTTGATCTGCTTGACGGCCTCGTCCGCGATCTCGCGGGCGCGCATTTCCGGCGCCTGGTTGTGCGTTTTGATGTCTTTGCGGCTGTCGATCAAAATGAATTCTTCATTTGGGTGCGGCTGCTGCCTGCCGCCGTTGAGAAAATAGGTGACATGCGCGTATTTTTCAGTTTCAGCGATGTGCGCTTGCGTGAGGCCCGCTCGGGAGATTTCTGAGGATAATGTCTGTTCGATTTTTTCATCAGGAAAAGCCACCAAGCACTGAAACGATTCATCATACTCGGTCATGGTGACAAAGCAAATATTTTGCAAATGGGAACGCTCGATTATTTTCTGACTAAGCTGCCTTGCCCGGTCAGGACGGAAATTGAAAAACAGCAGGCCGTCGTTCTCGCCGACGGTCAGACTTTTGCCGGAATCATCGAGAAAGATCATAGGTTCAAAATGTTCGTCGCTTTTGCCCTGCTCATGCAGCAGCTTGATCATTTTGGATGGACGCCCCTCATGAGTATGTTCGCTTTTGCCATGGAACAGAACATGTTCGACCTTGGCGATCCGGTCCCAATTTTTATCGCGGTCCATGGCATAGTACCTGCCGGAAACAGTGGCGATGCGGCCGATGCCAAGCTCGGCTAGCACATCCTCCAGCTCTCTCATATATTTGTCAGCACTTTGCGGGGGAGTGTCTCTCCCGTCAGTGAAAGCGTGAATAACGATTTTTTTCAGGCCAGCATCTTTGGCCAGTTTTAAAAATTCGTAGAGGTGCTCACTCGTGCTGTGAACCTTTGCCGGACTGACGAGACCTTTGATATGCAGGGTTGAGTTATGTTTTTTTACGTGGTCAAAAAGAGTCTGAAAAGCCGGGTTAGTTTTTGCTTGGTTCGTGGCAAAGGCTTTGCTGATGCGAACCACATCAGTATCAATGACTCGGCCGGCGCCAATGGTCACGTGGCCGACCTCACTGTTGCCGATCGTGTTTTCCGGCAGACCCACGGCCGGGCCAGCAGCCTCGAGGAGGGCATGCGGGTGGTTGGCGTATAAAAAATCAAAAAATGGTTTGCGGGCGCTCATGATTGGGTTGTGATCAGAGGAATCACGCCAGCCCCAGCCGTCGAGTATTATTAGAACCAGTTGGGAGAAATTAGCCATAAAAAGAGGATCCTGCATTCGTTAGTATAAAACAAATGCAGGATCCTTGCAGTCAGCGCCTATCGCGTTTGGGCTGCGGCCAACAACAGCGGGCGGCACCGTTCCACGACAGTTGGATAATTACTGGCCACGTGTGCCAGGAAAACATCCGCTCCATCGTGAATCTCTTCGACATAGGACATCGGGATGGAAGCAGCACCCAGTTCACGAGAATAAACCAGATCGTTTCCGTCCCAGATGTACATTTCAAACTCTTCGCCGATGAGAAATCCGTGCCAATCCAGGTTATCGATCTCGAAAGCCCCGCCTTTTGCGGGCACGGGACGCGAGGTTTCGAAGCGCACGAACATGTAGCGTTGTCGATATCCTTCGCAATCGCTCAGTCGGAATGCACCGAGAACTGTTTTGAAAAGGAAATCAATGTCAGCTTTTTTCTGATTGAGGACTTCCGACCCCCGCCTGAGATTCGCGAGAGTGAAATCGGCAGCCCCAAATTCAACTTGAAGTTGCGCTGTTGCAGTGGTCAATTTATAGTTCCTCCTCTATCGAGGCGCCCTATCGGGCTTTTCAGTTGTCTGTTGAGGGATAAGTCTCAGGTACGACTCGTTTGTATATTCTAATCCAAGCGTGGAATATTTTCCAGCGTTTCCTCAATGCGCAAAAGCTGGTTGTATTTGGCAGTGCGTTCAGAGCGTGAAAGAGAGCCCGTTTTAATTTGTCCGGCCGCGGTCCCCACGGCAAAATCCGCAATAGTTGTGTCTTCTGTTTCGCCGGAGCGGTGCGAGATGATGGTTTTGTAGCCGTGTTTTTTGGCCAGGTTCATGGTTTGGATCGTTTCCGAGACAGTGCCGATCTGGTTTAGCTTTATCAAAATCGAATTGGCGACGCCTTCATCGATTCCTTTTTGCAGGCGGGCCCGATTGGTCACAAACAAATCGTCGCCCACAAGCTGCAGCTTACGGCCTAGTTTATCGGTAATAGCTTTGTGGCCTGCCCAATCATCTTCGGCCAGCGCATCTTCAATAGACACGATCGGATATTTTGAAAGCCACGAAGCATAGAGGTCGATCAGCTCATCAGAAGCGAGTATTTTGTTTTCTGTGGTCAGTTCATATTTGCCGTTTTTGTAAAATTCACTGGCGGCTGCGTCCAAGGCAATGGCAATGTCTTTCCCAGGCGCGTAACCAGCATGAGCAATGGCTTCCAAAATGAGTTCTAATGCCGCTTCATTGTTTTTTAGTTGCGGCGCAAAGCCGCCCTCGTCGCCAGTGGTAGTACGAAGCCCTTTTTGGCGCAAAATTTCTTTCAGGGTGTGAAAAACCTCTGCTCCATAGCGCAAACCTTCCCTGAAAGAGGGCGCGCCAACCGGCACGATCATAAATTCCTGCAGATCAGTCGAGCCGGCCGCGTGCGCGCCGCCATTGAGGATGTTCATCATTGGCATTGGCATGATGAATCTGTCGTTCCCGCTTAACCTGGCGAAATATTCATAGAGGTTCGCTCCTTGTCCGCCTGAGGCGGATTTGGCAAAGGCGAGCGACACTCCCAAGACCGCGTTGGCGCCGAGCCGGGATTTGTTTTCTGTGCCATCAAGCGCGATCAAAAGATCATCAAGCGAGGTTTGATCAAGGTTTTTTCCAATCACTTGGGGCTTGATCAAATCATTCACATTTTTTACCGCAGTCAAAACCCCTTTGCCGTGGAACCGGTTATCTTTGTCGCGCAGTTCTACAGCTTCATGGCTGCCCGTTGACGCGCCAGACGGCACGCTTGATCGGCCGAAAGAGCCGTCCTCAAGAAGCAGGTCCACCTCTACTGTGGGGTTGCCTCTGGAATCGAGAATTTCCCTGGCAAAAATGTTGCGGATTTTGAGCATGTCTCAGATAATCTAGCAGATTATTTGCCCGCAGTTAAGCTTTTCTCTGTTATAGAGGGCTTTTTCGCTGTGCGTGATCCTATTTGTATAAAATAACTATTATTTAACAAAATTTGCCGGTTAATGTTTTGAGTATTTTGGATGAATAGCTAGTTCCAAACAAAAGCCATGAATCTAGAATTGCTTTGAAGGACTGGGCAACGCTGATGGCGATGATTGTTTACGCGCTCGCGGCCGTGCTTTTGATCCAACTGGTTAGAGCTTTGACTCCTGTGCACAATCATTAATTTTTTAACCAACGATAGAGAGGAAGGTGATAACAATGAACGTTGTAGTTTGGATAATCTTCGGGGCACTGGCGGGCTGGATTGCCTCAATCATCATGAGGACCAATGCCAATCAGGGACTGCTTATGGATATTGTCATGGGTATCCTTGGCGCGCTCCTCGGCGGATTTATTATGGATTTCTTCGGGCAGCCAGGTGTTACCGGTTTTAACATCTATAGCTTGCTCATCGCCGTACTCGGCGCGGTCGTGCTCATCTACATTGGGCGTTTGTTCCAGAGGGGAGGCACCTATCGCGCTTAGGCTGAAACATTATATTAAAACAGGTTCGCCCGCAACGCTTCCTTCTGGCGATGGCGGGCGGGTCTTGTTGTATAATGATTTTATGAACCTGTCAGAAATATCTGGCGACTCGGCGGGGGCAATTTAATTCTAATCACTAACGGGTGAAAAAAATATTTTTGCTGATTGCCGGCTTCGCTCTGGTTTTTGCAGTTATAAAATATAACCAGCCGGCCGAAGAAAATACAATCATTACTCCCGCGCCTCCACCATCCCCGCAAGTCGCGGCGCCTCTGGAAATAATCGCCACTGGTCTTCAAATACCATGGGACGTTGATTTTTTGCCGGACGGCGAGATTTTGGTAACGGAGCGGCCAGGCAATTTGCTCGTGATTGATCAGGAAAAAAAGGTTATTAAGATTTCCGGAGTTCGCCAGACCGCCGAAGGGGGCCTGATGGGACTCGCGGTCCATCCGGAATTTTCTAAAAACCGCTGGATATATCTCTACATCACCTCCCAATCGGGACGCGGCGTCATCAATCGAGTAGAGCGCTATCGTCTCGAGAACAACGATTTGTCGGAAAGAACGGTAATTATCGATAACATTCCCGGTTCTGAGGTTCATGATGGCGGTCAAATCGAATTCGGACCGCCAACACCTGCCGGGTCGGGGCAGGTCGAGCACTATTTATATATTTCCAATGGCGACGCCGGCAACCAGAGTTTGGCGCAGGACAAAAATTCTCTCGCCGGCAAGATCCTTCGCCTGAGGGATGACGGTTCGCTTCCAGCAGATAATCCATTTGGCAACGCTGTTTATTCAATGGGTCACCGCAACCCTCAGGGTTTGGCCTGGGACAGCTCGGGACGGCTTTGGAGCACGGAGCACGGTCCGTCCGGCCTGCAAACCGGACACGACGAGCTGAATCTCGTCGAGAAAGGGAAAAATTACGGCTGGCCGCTGGTCCGCGGCGATGAAGAGCGCGCCGGCATGACCAAGCCGTTTATCCATTCCGGCGCCAGTGAAACCTGGGCGCCTGCCGGATTGGCATTCCATAACGGCAAACTTTATTTTGCCGGCTTGCGCGGGCAGACGTTGTACGCGGCCGATTCGCAAAACGCAGCCGCGGGTTTGCAAAAGTTTTTTATGAAAACTTATGGCCGGCTGCGCGCCGTGAAAAGCAGCGCGGAGGGCCTGTATTTCACCACGTCGAACAGAGATGGCCGCGGCCAACCCAAAGACGGCGATGATAAACTTATCTTGGTTCGCGATCCCGGTGCCCTGAAATAGTGTGCTATTATTAGAGTATAATTCAGCTGCGGCGGCGCGTTTTTTTCCCTGTTTTTGACTGGCTTGCAGATCTGGGTCATAAAAAATATTGCTTTTATTGCCTGATCTCAGGAGTGATAAGTATTTATCCAGCACCTTCCAGAATA
>MFEF01000018.1:0-7689 GCA_001777515.1 Candidatus Doudnabacteria bacterium RIFCSPHIGHO2_01_48_18 | reverse complement strand
TCCAGAATACCCCGCAGCTTGCTGCGGGGATGAATGGCTCAATATAGCCTTCCTGCGGGGTGCAATACCCCGACAGGAAGGTGCTGGATTTATTATTCATAAAGTTTTTATCTCAACTATGCCCAACGATGAAGAACAAATTGTTTCCAAGAACGAACAAGAACGCGCGGCGCGCCTCAAAGAAGTCAAAAAGCGAAAAATAAAAAAGTCTTTGACTTGGATTTTGGTTTTAGCAGTAATTGCCGCTGTCATTTATGGACTGGTGTTCTGGTCGCGCCAAGAGCAGGAAAACAAACCGGGCGGAGCAGTGCCTGAACTGGGACGAGACCACATTAATGTCGGGGCCGAGCATGAGCCTTATAACTCCAACCCGCCGACTTCGGGTCAGCATTACGCGTCTCCGGCCAACTGGGGGATTTATGACGCGCCGCTTCCTGATGAACAGCTCATTCACAACCTCGAACATGGCGGGATCTGGATTTCTTACCGCGATGCCGGCAACACTGGCCTGGTTGATCAGCTGAAATCTATCGCCGACGATTATTCGCTGAAGGTCATCCTGACGCCGCGCTCTCAGAATGATTCGCCAGTCGCGGTAGCAGCGTGGGGCCGTTTGCTGAAGCTTGATAATTTTGACGAAGATCAGATCAGGGGCTTCATCGGCGCATTTATCAACCGCGGTCCAGAGCAGGTGCCCTTCTAGGAAAAACCAGACAGAAATCAAAATTTGTGCTATAATATATATAGTTCAAAGTATATTCGAGATCAGGAAAGATTAGAATCAACAGAAGGAAGCTTTTAACAATTAAACCTTTAAACCTTAAACCTTGGTGGGGTTAGCCGATCGCCTTTGAGGCGACCCTGCTCACCAAGCCACCGGCTCTGCCGGTGGTGTCTGACTTCTATACTCTGATGGATAAACCACTTGTCGTTGTCACAAGGAAAATCCCGGAAGCGGGGCTTGTTTTGTTGCGCGAAAAATATGAATTAAAAGTAAACACAAAGGACCGCGCGCTGTCTGCGGACGAACTCAAAAAAATAGCCAGCGGCGCTCACGCGATCCTCGCGCTCCTGACGGATAAAATCAACGAAGAGCTGCTGGCTGCCGCGGGACATCAGCTCAAGGTTGTGGCCAATTATGCGGTTGGTTTTGATAATATTGATCTTGCGGCAGCGAAAAAACACAAAGTCGCGATTACCAACACACCCGGAGTATTGACCGAAGCGGTGGCGGAGCATACGATAGCACTGCTGATGGCGGTAGCGAGGCGAGTGGTGGAATCTGATAAATTTACAAGAAGCGGCAAATACGAAGGTTGGGAGCCAGAATTGCTTTTGGGGCACGAATTGAAAGATAAAACCATTGGCATCCTGGGACTTGGGCGGATTGGCGGCAGAGTGGCAGAGATCGCGGCCAGGGGGTTTGGCATGAAAATAATTTATTATGATAACGGCAACCGCAACAAAGAAATGGACGCGTCGATCGGCTCTGAATCAGTTTCCATGCGCAAAGTTTTAACGGGCGCTGATGTGATTTCGATCCACGTGCCGCTTCTGCCGTCAACCAAACATTTGATCGGCAAACAGGAACTGGAGAGCATGAAGAAAAACACGATTTTGATCAACACTTCGCGCGGTCCGGTGATTGACGAAAAGGCTCTCGCGTCAGCGCTCGGCAAAAAGACAATCGCCGGCGCGGGTATTGACGTGTTCGAGTTTGAACCGCAAATTACTAAAGAGCTTTTAAAGCTTGATAACATAGTGATGACCCCGCACACCGCGTCAGCCACGATTGAAACCAGGGATGCCATGGCAGTACTCGCCGCCAAGAACATTATCGCGGTACTTGAAGGGAGAGCGCCGGTTACGCCGGTATAATAGTAGTTTAAATGCGACCGCCCGAAATCGAAAGACTTCGGGCGGTTTTGTCACACTTCATAGTAAGCATGCATTCCAACTGGGACAATGACTGAGACAGTGTCGTGAGGTTTAACCAGTTCAGTGGCCGCGTTTGTATGCTGCCCGCCGATGGTCCGGCCATTTACCGCCAGGTGCAGGGATCCTGAAGGACGGCGGCCGTTGTCACCGATTACTCGGTGTTTGCGGCCGTCGAGTTCCACGGTCACGATACGGATAAAGGGCTGATCATTGGGTCCCTCCCGATTCGGATCTCCCACCACCGGAGAAGTATAAACCGGGAAAAAACCGCGGCTTGCGTCGTTTGCTTCCAGCACTTGGGCGGCCCGCAGTCTCTCGAGAAGGTTGGTGTTGTACCCCACGGACGGGAATCGCGGGATGACTTCGATCGAAAGGCTACTGAGAATTCGTTCCGTCAGCCAGCTCGATTTTATCCGGAGTTCGAAATCGGCCTTGTGGATCACAAATGGGCCGTCTTGCGCCCGCAAGATGTTTGATAACAGCGCTGGCGCGGCCACGGCCGTAATCATAGAGCCAATGAATCTTCGTCTCGTCAATGCAAACATTTAGACCTCCGTTTCAGTTTTCTAGTTCCGTTTCTTCAACACAAAATAGCTTCCCGCAGTCACGGCCAAAGCCAGAAGATAGGGGAGCGCGAGTACAAACGCGCTTCTGGATTTAGCGGTGACTGGGATTTTTACGCCAGAGGCGAGGCCCAGATCAGCGCCGCTCTCGGAGAGAGCGACGACCGCGAGTTCAGTGCGAAAATCATTCTGGCTGGTTTTGGAGATTCTAACAGACGCGGCTTCATCAGGCCGCAAATACATTTGTCCGCTGTGAATCTGTACATCTTTTGACTGACTCGTAACAGAAATTTGTTCTATCTCTGTGCCGAGGTTGCGCAAGAATAAAATTTGTTCATTATTTTGCCTGTCAAATACGATTCTGTCCGGGGAAATGCCAATAGTAGCGTCTGTTACAGAAAAAATTAAAAATTGAAAAGTCAAAATGTAAAGTGACAGTGTAAAACGATAAAATTTTACATTTTGCATTTACTTTGCGGTTGCCCAGAAGATAAGCGTGCCGTTTTTATGTCCCAGACTTTGAAAATCTGACGGCACGCGCAGCGATAAATTAACATTTTTTTCCGAATGCGCATTCACTGGCGCGGAAAAACTGCTCCATTTATCCAGCACCTTCCAGAATACCCCGCAGCTTGCTGCGGGGATGAATGGCTCAATATAGCCTTCCTGCGGGGTGCAATACCCCGACAGGAAGGTGCTGGATTTATTGCTTTCAATGTAGAGACCCTGATGGAAGAGCGGGTCAGCGTTGGACAAGGCAGTGGTAACGTCCAGGTTTACATTGCCGCTGTTGGTTAGCTTTACAGGTCTTGCAGGAGAATTGTCGCCGGGGCGCAGCTGGCCGAAATTGACCGAGGAGGTATCCACGCCAAAAATAATGATGGGCGGCCGGTTGGGATTTGCGGTGGCTTCCGCAGTCTCGCTGCTGCTCGGGATAGGGTTGGTAATTTCCGCGCTCAAAAGCACGCTCGCGGAGGTCTGTTCTCCGGCGGGAAGATTAGCATTAATATTCTCCGTGCCAGGACCAGTGTCATTGGGTCCGCCGTAAAACCACACCACCTGATCGTTTGCTGACAAGGCATAATGAGCAGTGCTGATTCCCGGTTTGCCGCCGTTAACTGTGTACATCCAGCCGTTTAAACCTGATTCCGCGATACCAGCAATGCTTTGAATGTAGATGCCGAATGGCGTGTTTCTGGTTTGGTGCGCGATGCCGGATTTGGTGATAGTTTCAAGAGCGTTAGCCGCCCCTGAAATATTGCCTTGATGAATAATGCCTGATGGTCCGTGGATGGTCACGAAAATTTGCCGCTCGTTTACTGGATTGCTTTCCTGTGCCGGGGACTCGGTGTCGGCAGGCGGAGGAATGGTCGCTTGCCCGATCACCGGATAATATTTGCTATTCAGCGCGATCAAGGCATGAGCAGTGAGAACAGTGCTGTTATCAAACGAACCATTATTTTCCATAAAGGCCGCCAGGTATTCAGCCGCGCCAGAAGGCAAAGGTTTGTTTGCCGCGCGGTAAGCAGGCACAACCCACGATGTTGAATATGCGTCTGCGCCTTGTCCGGAAAAATGTGAAAAACCAGCGCCGGTATCGCACTGTTCCAAAAACGCAAACCCGCGATTGATGGTATCCGAGTTTGAGTTTTCTCCCGCAGAGATTAGCGCCATGATAGCCATGGCTGTAAAATCGCTGTTGGGCTGGCCGTCCACGAAATGACTCCACCCTCCATTGGGATTTTGTCCTGCTTTTATAAAATCAGCCAGAGCCGCGCGAATCTCGGGTCTGGCGTTCGCGCTAGATAAAGCAAGCACTCCAAAAATATCATCGCTGAGCAGGCCCGGAACGGCAGGATTCGCGATTTCCGTGCCATTAAAATAGCCTGACAAGCGGCTGACCAATCGGTCAGAATTCGCGCCCGCGGCCGAGCGGGCCAGTATTTTCCGCTCGATATCTGTGGGGGTTTGCCCGGGATCGGTTTCAAGAATGCCGAGATTCACGCCGTCGAGCGAATTGGTCGCGGACAAGGTTATCACTGACCAATCGGTCAGAATTTGCGATTTTAAATAATCCACGCTGCTGTTTGCAAGCGGCTTGCCAAAGCCGCCGAATATGACCGCGAGCGCAACGATCATTGAAACTGTTTTTGATTTCATGTGCTTGGATTAAAAATAAATCCAGCACCTTCCTGTTGGGGTATTGCACCCCGCAGGAAGGCTATATTGAGCCATTCATCGCCGCAGCAAGCTGCGGGGTATTCTGGAAGGTGCTGGATAAAAAATCCTCTCCAAGAAAAGAGAGGCGAGAAAATAAAAAACGCTCTCTTCTGCTCGGAAGAAAAAGGCAGATATATTCTCGGGGAAGGTTTTCCGGCTAAACGGTTGCGGCACAGCGGAGGATATCCACGGGTGGATTGCCTCACTTACCCTTGTCCTGAGAAATTTTTGATTTAAAAAAGTGCGAGTGAATGCATACTAGACTGGGGATAAAATTTTGTCAATTTTTTCGGGGATTTGATATTATCAAACTAATCTGTTTTATCCAGCACTTTCCAGAATACCCCGCAGCTTGCTGCGGGGATGAATGGCTCAATACAATCTTCCTGCGGGGTGCAATACCCCAACAGGAAGGTGCTGGATTTATTGAATTAACGAAAGAAAATCAAATTGTCAGAAGAAACCAGCCAAATTGCAAGCAACGAACCTCACGCACCCCTGCCTCCGGCAGCTCCTGCTAGTTTACCTCCGCCGCCCCTGTCTGCCGCGCCGGCTATAGCCCGAAAAGACTCATTACAGATTTGGGACAAATTGATCAGAGGCCTCATTTACGCCTGCGTTTTTTTGCTGCCCCTCATTTTTACTCCGTGGACTTTTGAGGTTCTAGAGCTCTCCAAACAAATGCTTTTGTACGTGCTGGTTTCAAGCGCGGCAGTGCTGTGGCTCCTCAAACTCTTGGTAACACGCAATTGGCGGTTTGTTAAAACTTCGCTTGATTTGCCGATTTTGGCGCTTCTGGCTGTCTATTTGCTCGCTTCGATATTTTCAGTTGATAGGATCAGCTCGTTTCTGGGGCCGTATGGCATTTTTTCCGGTAATTTTTTTGAACTGCTCTTCCTGGTTATTTTCTATTATCTGGTTGTGAACAATTTTGACAGCCCTTCCCAGCTCAAGAAGTTGTTTTCTTTCTTTTTTGCTTCCGTGTTTTTAGCCCTGGTTTACGCGGTGCTGCAGTTCAGCGGGTGGTTTGTGCTCAGGGCACCGTTCGCCAAGACTGGTTCGTTCAACACGATCGGGACGCTAATTTCCGCCACGCTGATCGCGGCTTTCGCGATAGTTTTATCGCTCGGGTTCAAATCTAAATCAATTTTTCGATTCCCCAACGGTAAGCTGTGGCGTTTTTTGCTGGGAATCGCCGCGTTTGTGATTCTGCTTACGATTAATTTTTTCTATGCCTGGGTGGCTCTGCTCGCTGGGCTGCTTTTGCATCTGATCTTTTCGTTCGCATTGAGCCGCTTCAGTTTTAAAAGCATTGTGGTTCCGCTTGCGCTGGTGATCGCGGTGGCTTCGTTTTTGGTGCTGCAAACTATTTTCCAAAAATCGTTTGGCAACGTATTCAAATTCGAGCTGCCGCTCCAGCTAAGGCTTGATTACAGCACTGCCCTGCCAGCGATCAAAGGAGCGGTTTTTGACAAACCCATCCTTGGTTCGGGTCCCGGTACTTTCAATTACGTGTTTTCGCAGTATCGCGATCAGGCTTTCAACCTTTCCCAATTTTGGACAGTACGGTTCGACAAGGCTCCGTCCGAAGCCGTTGAATATCTGACAGGCACCGGTATATTGGGATTTTTGGTATTTGAAGTTTTTAATCTCTTGTTTATAGCGTACGCCATCATGTTCCTTCTGCAAAACAGGGAACAGTCGTTTTGGGCAATGGGGTTGGCGCTGTTGTCTGGATACGCGGTGTTGTGGGTCTCCCACTGGTTCCTGTTTTTCAACACGTTCATGGCCTTCAGTTCTTGGTTTACCATCGCGGTGTTCATGACTCTTTCGAGATTCGCGTCCAAAGAACAAATCAAATCATATGATTTTTCATTCGCGACCTCGCCGCGGCAGACAGTCAGCATCGTGTCCGCATCCTCCCTCGGACTGGTGCTGATTGTGGTGTTTATGTTTTTCAGTATTTCGGTGTATGCCGCTGATGTCTCTTTCCGCAAAGGCTTAAATGCCGTGAACAAAGCGGAGACTTTTGATGACGCGGAGATGCATTTTGAGAACGCTACCAGAATGAACAGATTCCGTTCCGACTATTTTCTGACTTATGGCGAATATTTGTTTGGAAAAGTTAACAGAGAGCTAGAAAAAAAGAATCCCAACATCGTCGAGATCCAATCGCTTCTGACTCGTTCTATCAACACCGCGCGAACAGCCGTAACCCTCAACCCGAACAACGGACAGGCCTGGGGCCGGCTCGCCGGACTCTATGGTTACGCAAGGCCGATGATCGCCGGCGTTGATAAATTTATCATCGATTCCCTTACGCAGGCGGTAGAAAATGATAAAAGCAATCCAGTCTTGTACACTGACCTTGGTCAAGCGTATCGATTGACGGCGCGCACGATTGATCCTGCGATTCTGGGCAAAGGAGTGGATAGTGATCTTGATGGACTTTCCGATGAACAGGAGCGCGCCCTGGGTTCAAACCTGGATGACCGTGATACCAATGGCAATAGTGTTACCGATGGCAACGAGGTTCTCGCTGGTTTAAACCCGGCCGCCTCCGGCCAGCTGCCTGATGGCTTTTTGTCTAAATATGTCAAAGTCAGCCAAGACGGACTTATCAAAGCCGAAGAAGCGTTCCGCAAAGCTATCGAGCTCAAACCTGACCACGCCATCGCTTATTATCAGCTCGCCCTTTCTATTGAACAGTCAGGAGATGTCCCGCGCGCCATTGAAACATTGGAAAATGCGCTGGCAAAGCTTCCGAACAATCTGACATTCAAATTTGATTTGGGACGGATGTATTTCAACACTGGCCGGGTAGATGAAGCCGCGCGGCAGTTTCAGGAAATTCTCGTCGCTGCTCCTGGCCATGCCAATTCGAGATTTTCGCTAGCCCTGTCGTTCGAACGGCTGGGCCGGACCGCGCGCGCCCTGGATGAATACCGCAGGGTCCTCGAGCTTAGTC
>MFEF01000017.1 GCA_001777515.1 Candidatus Doudnabacteria bacterium RIFCSPHIGHO2_01_48_18 | reverse complement strand
CTCTTTCAATAACTTGGGGTCGGCTTCGGACGGCGCGTCCATGACAGCGGTATGGCCGGTGGAAGTAACTGGAAATGCGATGACTTCGCGGATATTTTCCTCACCTGCCAGGATCATTATCAACCTATCAAGACCCGGCGCCATACCGGCATGAGGCGGAGCGCCGTATTCGTAGGCGCGAATGAGGTGTCCGAACCGGCTTTCAGTTTCTTTTTCAGAAAGACCCATAATTTGAAATACTTTTCTTTGCACTTTTGGATCAGAGATTCGAACGCCGCCGGAGGCGAGCTCAAAGCCATTGCAGACCAGGTCATACTGTTGGGCTCGCAAGGCGCCCAAGTCCTCTTCTTTCATAAGTTTTTCCACGTGATCCGGATGGGGAGCAGAAAAGGGGTTATGTGCAAACGTGAATTTTTTTTCGTTCTCATCCCATTCAAAGAGTGGAAAATCAGTAACCCACGCGAAAGCGAGCGTGTCCGGATCTTTGTTTTCACCTCGAAGGTCAAATTTGTCTGCTCCGAATTCTTTCGTTGCCTGTTCATGAGTGTATCTCGGAAACGGTTTTTTCCAGATTTTTTTTCCACAGGCTTCTGCCACAAAAATCATCAACCCCTCAACCATATTGAGTACATCGTCCTGAGTGACAAACGACATCTCCAAATCTATTTGCGTGTGTTCCAGCTGTCGGTCGCCGCGCAAATCTTCATCACGCATTGCATGCGCGATCTGAAAATATCGTTCAAAACCAGCAATCATCAGGAGCTGTTTGTACTGCTGCGGGGCTTGCGGGAGCGCGTAAAATTTGCCCGGCTGCATTCGTGAAGGGACCAAGAAATCTCGCGCGCCTTCCGGAGAGGTTTTTGTCAAAGTAGGTGTTTCAATTTCAATAAAACCATTCTTGTTCATATATTCGCGAACAAGTGCGGTTGCTTTGGCTCGTAAGCGAATATTTTTAGCCATCCTCTCTGAACGCAAATCCAAATAGCGATACTCGAGCCTTAACTCCTCGTTGACCTTTTTTGTATCAGTTATCTCAAATGGCAGTTGCGCGGCTTCACTGATTATCTCTAGTCGTGTGGCCTCCAGCTCAACCGTGCCTGTTGGCAGATTCGGATTTATCAGTTTCTCCGGACGCTTGTTAACCTTGCCGGTCACAGCTACGACAAATTCGCTGCGCAGGTTTTCTGCTGCTTTGTGAGCGTCCTCGGAGACCTTGGGGTTCACAACGACCTGGATCTTGCCGGTCGCGTCCCTGATATCAAGGAAGATCAGCTTGCCGTGGTCGCGCCTTACATCCACCCAGCCGTTCACTTTTATTTCCTGGTCAATTTGCTGCAAACTGTCGATAATGTGTGTTCTAGCCATGGAAAAATTATACCAGAACTGCTGTTTTTCTGCTATATTCTTGGGGTGAACATGACAGCCTAAGGAGGTCGATAATGAGCAGTCCGGCACTGGTGCCAGTAAAAGCCCTAACCATAGAGAGCTTGTTTGGTAATCTGAATCACGAGGAAGGTGATTTGTTTCACGCGATCAGTGATCGCGCAGAGCAAATACGGGTACTGGAAGACAAGCATGCGGCGCTTGTGATGCATAACGAAGATGCGATTCGCGCATTCGAAGATATCCGCAAGGGGAAGACACCATCCTTCCAATTGCGCGCGAGTATTGTAGAAGGGCGCTATCGGCTTACCGTTGACGACGGCATGGGTGTCCCCTTGCGTCTTTCTTATTAATTCTTCAAAGGGCGGACCTCAATCCGCCCTTGTTTTTTTATCTGTTATAATATAGTTTATGGCAAACAAAATAGTTCTCGATCTGGAAACTCAAAAAGAATTCGCAGAGGTCGGCGGCAGAAGCGCTCACAGTAAGCTTCGGGTTTCAGTATGCGGGATTTACGATTATGAATCTGATCATTACCAATGTTTTGATGAAAAAAATCTGACGAAGCTGGGGGAAATGCTGCAAAGCGCGGATCTGGTGATCGGCTACAATATTAAACAATTTGATTTTCAGGTCTTGCAGCCTTATCTCAATTTTTCGCTTGATACAGTACCGACTCTCGATCTTCTTGAGGAGGTAGAGAAGATTCTTGGCCACCGCATCAGACTCGAGGCTATCGCGCAGGCAACTTTGGGCGTTGGGAAAACCGGAACAGGGCTCAGGGCAATCGAGTTATGGAAACAGGGCAGGCTCGATGAGCTCAAATCGTACTGCCTCAGCGACGTGAAACTGACGCGCGAGATTTATGAATTTGCCAAGAAAAACGGCAAGCTGTTGTTTCAGGATTTTTTTGAGGTGAGAGAGATACCGCTGACGATTCTCGAACCTGCTCCGCGCCTCAACACCATAGTTCAATCAAGCTTGTTTTAGATATGAAAAAAGCTATCCTCGCTATCAGTTTGGTTTCTGTTTTAATGTTTGCTATTGTATTTTATTTTGCGCCGGCTTTTCGCGGCGATATTGCGATTGATTCCGGTTTCAGCATCGGCACGGTCAGCATTCATTATTACGGACTGCTTTTGGCGCTGGCGATTCTGGCGGCGTTCATGGTGAGCGCAAAACTTGCCCCGCGCTTTGGAGTGAATCCTCAGCACATTGAATCCGCCTTGCCTTGGTTGATTTTTTTTGGATTTTTGGGCGCCCGCATGTATTTTGTGATTTTTACCTGGGATCATTTTTTTTCGCGCCTCGGAGATATTTTGCAGATTTGGAAGGGCGGCTTTTCCATTTACGGCGGCATCATTGGCGCGGCAATCGGTATGTACATTTATCTGCGCAGAAATAATCTGCCAAAGGGTAAATTTTTTGATCTGGCCGCAGTGTCACTGCCGCTGGCGCAAGCCATCGGCCGGTTCGGTAATTTTTTTAATCAGGAAGCGTTCGGCTATCCAACCGATCTGCCCTGGAAGCTTTATATTTCACCTGCTCACCGGCCCAAGGATTATCTGACGGAGAAATTTTATCATCCCACATTTCTCTATGAAGCGCTTTGGAACATTGCCGTCTTTGCGATAATGCTGCTGCTGTTTCGGAAAAGACTGCCGTCCATGAGCGGGACTGGCCAGCTACTGGGCTATTATCTAGTGTTCTATTCAATCGGCCGGTTTTTGATCGAGAGCTTGCGTCTGGATAGTTTTATCATAAATGGCGCGCGGGCTGATCAGGTGATCGCTCTATTGATGTGCGCCATAGGATTGGGTATCATTTACTATGCCCGTGAAAAAACCACTAGTTAAAATTCTGAGTTTTTTACCGACCATTTTGGTCGTTGCTACTGCGCTATCAGCCAATCGAGGCGGAGCGCAGCGCTTCGGTTCTTTCTATATAATGGCTGGTTTAAGCTTGTTTTTGATCTTGCTTCTGCAGCTGCGCTTGCTGCGCCGGACAACCGCGAACCGCGAGGATCTATTGTGGCTAGTGATGCCGTTCATTTTTTTGGTCGGCACATTTGGCACGGTCGCCGCGACCTCGGCAGGCATCGGAATATTTTTTGCTCTGTTTGCCGGTTACCTGTTTTATTTTTACCATCGGCATTTTCCTTCCCCGATCCCGCTTTACATTGAGCAGACCTTTACTCTGTATGGTGCGTTCCTGCTGGCTGTTTTCCTATGGAGCCTCAATTTTTTCTTCACGCCGCCGTGGTGGATCACGAGCCTTCTGATGTGCGCCGGGTTCTTTCCGCTTTTCTGGCAGGCTTTCTACAAGATGGGACAACAGGGAAGCGAAGCCGCGCTTTATGCGCTGGTGATGGCGCTCGTCATGATGGAAGTGGCCTGGACGGTTCTCTTTTGGCCAGTCCATTTTTTCACTTCAGCAGTTATGAGTTTTTCCGCCTTTTATCTCATATATATGCTGGCAATGTTTTATTTCAAAGGCCGCTTGAACCGTAGAAAAGTTTATTTCCAGGTTTCTCTTATATCGATTGTAGTTTTAGTAACGCTTGCCAGCTCTTCTTGGCAGCCCATTTCAAGGATCTGACAAATGACGGTAAAACGAGTAGCATTGATCACGATACTATTTATACTGGCGAGCGGCATCAGTGCTGTTATTTTTCAGCGGCTTTTGCTTCCTTATCTTTCAGCTCTGCCTGTACTGCGCGATTTTAATATTCTCGAAAGCGGTGCGCCTATCATTATTACCAGGCGCGAGGAAATACGCATCGATCAGGATATCAATACCCAGGAGATAACCAACCGCGTCCGCGGTTCACTTGTCAAAATATATATGCATGAGCCAAAAATAATTCTCGGCCGGCCGGTAAGCGTTACATCCGGTATGATCGCGACGAATGACGGCCTGGTCATTGCCTCTGCTCAAGCCATAAGAGGCGGGGCCAGCATAACTGCGGTACTCGCAAACGGGCAAGCGCATCCGGGAAGATTGATTTTTGTGGATGAGTTGTCAGGAATCGCTTTTATTAAAATCGAGGCCAATGATTTATCAGTACTCAGTGAAGTCTCCAGTCAAAACAAGCGCTCCGGAGAAACTTTGCTTGCGCTCAATTTGGATGAAGCGCTCGGTATGAATGTGAAAACCGTGGCAATGAGCAGTTCAAGCGCGCCGAAGCCAGGATTTTCGCAAATTTATAACCTCACCCAGTTTAACGGCGGCCTCGACCTTGATCCGGTTTTTTCTGAAAACAGTGCTGGCGCGGTAATTGTGGACAAAGATGGCTCGCTTGTGGGTTTCGCGACAGCAACACCTAGCGGCATGAAGTATGTCCGCTCTGAAGACCTGCGCCTCGTGATGAGCAATTTCCTTGCGAGCGGCAGTCGGGGGACAGCATGGCCAGTGCTGCCTATCAGTTATTTGATACTAGGAAGCGCGCAAGCGCCTCTACTGGGTTTGCCGGCGCGCAGCGGCGTGGTGATCAGGCAGGGTGGTCGCGGCCTCGAAGCCGGAGATTTTGTGTTCATGTTTGACGGGCGGGAAATAACTTTGGAAAATGATTTTCAGCGGATGTTTTTTGCCAAGAAAGCCGGGGAAAAAATAAAATTGAAGCTGCTGCGCGGGAAGCAGGAGCTTGAGCTGGAGATAACTCTATGATAGAAGGAGTAAAAATAAAAAATTTGACAGTTCACCAGGACATCCCTGACGTAGAGCAGGCAAATGTAAAACCCGGGTTCCTTATGGAAGTTTTGCGCGCGGATGAAGGAATTTTCAAGAAATTTGGTCAGTCCACCATGACTGTTGCGCATAAAGGCACGATAAAAGGCTTTCATTATCATGAGATTCAGGACGACATGTGGTTCGTGGCGGCTGGCAAAGCGCTCGTGGTGCTGCACGACCTTCGCCTTGGATCTCCGACCTATAAACAAACCCAGACTTTGTATTCTGGGACTGATGATTATAAACTAGTAGTAATCCCAACTGGCGTAGCTCATGGTTGCAAGGTATTGTCAGATGAACCAGTCATAATGTTTTACCATACGACCGAACCCTATAACGCCGCCAACCCTGATGAAAAAAGAATCCCATATGACGATCCGAGTATTGGTTTTGATTGGAGCACTAACTGACAACTATGGCACAATGCGTATTCTGTAAAGTTGCAGCCTGGGAAACGCCCTCCCAGCGGGTCTATGAGGATGACAAATTCATCGCGTTTTTGGATATCAACCCGGTTAATTTCGGCCACACGCTGATTATTCCCAGGGAGCACTATGCAAATTTTATCGAGACGCCGGAAGATGTTCTAAGCGAGATGACAAAATTAGCCAAAAAAATCGCTCCCGCGATTCTCGAGGCAATGAAAGCCCCGGCTTTTAACATAACTTTCAACAGCGGACAGGAAGCAGGTCAGGCCGTGCACCATATCCATATGCATATTATTCCGCGGTACGCTGATGACGGTCACAAACAGTGGCATGGCCGCGATCGATACGCAGAAGGGGAAATGGGCGCTACCGCCAAAAAGATAAAGGAACTGATAAAGTGAAAATTTTTGTTTCCGGGTCGCTCGCCTTTGATATCATTCTTGATTACGCTGGGCGGTTTGCAGATCATATCAAGCCGGGAAAAGTGCATGTCCTTTCCCTGAGTTTTTTGGTGGGCAGCGTCAAAAAATCAATCGGCGGTACCGCAGGAAACATTGCCTGCAATCTGGCAATGCTCGGATTGAAGCCACAGATTTTGGGGGCGGTTGGAGAGGACGGCGGAGAAATATTGGAGAAATTGGGGAGATTGGGAGTATACGTGAAAGCAGTAAAAATTTCGCACCAGCCGACCGCGGCAGCCTACATACTCACTGACAGCACGGACAATCAGATCGCGGGGTTCTATTCGGGTGCCATGATGGAAAAAGTAAAATTGCCAAAAATAAAACCACAAGATTGGGCAATCATTGCTGCGGAGAATCCGCGCAACATGGTTACACTTGCTAAACACTATCAGAAAAATAAAGTTAGATACATTTTTGATCCCGGGCAGCAGAGCATTGTCCTGTCTGCAAAAGATTTAAAATTTTGCATTCGGGGGGCCAACATCGTGATCGGTAACGATTACGAAATAGATTACATAGCCACCAAAATCGGATTGCCGCAAAAACAACGATCGTTGAAAATGTGGCAATCTGTGGTGGCTCGAACATTGGGCGCGAAAGGATCAGAAATTATCTACCCCAACGGCAAAAAGATCAAAATCGCAGCGGCTAAAGCGCGCCGGGCCGTTGATCCCACGGGCGCAGGGGATGCCTACCGCGCCGGGTTCATCTGTGGTCTGGTGAAAGGCTTTGATCTACAGCAGGCTGCCCAGCTGGGCGCGACCGTAGCGAGCTTTGCCGTGGAGCAGCATGGTACCCAAAATCATCGGTTTAACTATGATATAATCAGAAGCAGATACAATAAGAATTTTAACAATAAAATCTGAAATGAAATTCGACGTAAAAAATTTGAAACTCGCTGATGCCGGCCGAAAAAAGATAGAATGGGCAGCAAAAGAAATGCCAGTGCTCGCTACCATCCGCGAAGAGTTTGCCAAAAAAAAGCCGCTAAAAAATCTCAAAATCGGCGCTTGTTTGCACGTGACTGCGGAGACAGCCAACCTCATGATCGCGCTCAAGGCGGGCGGCGCCAAGCTCGCGCTGTGCGCGTCAAACCCGCTGTCAACGCAGGATGATGTGGCAGCGTCTCTGGTCCAGCATTTCAAGATCCCGGTATTTGCCCGCAGAGGTGAAAACCGCAAAGTTTACTACCAGCATCTAAGTGCAGTTCTCGATACCAAACCAAATGTCACCATGGATGATGGCGCGGATCTCGTGAGCCTTTTGCATACCGAGCGCGAAAAATTGGCAAAAGAGATTTGGGGGTCCTCAGAAGAAACAACCACAGGGGTAATCAGACTCAAGAGCCTTGCCAAATCTGGAAAACTCAAATTTCCAGTGATCGCGGTTAATGACAGTAAAACCAAGCACATGTTTGATAATCGGTATGGCACAGGCCAATCAACGATTGATGGCATTGTGCGCGCGACAAACATTTTGCTTGCCGGCAAAAGGTTTGTCATTGCTGGTTACGGCTGGTGTGGCAGGGGACTGGCTAACCGGGCCCGTGGCATGGGGGCACATGTGATAGTTACTGAAATAGATCCGATCAGGGCGCTGGAGGCACGCATGGATGGTTTTGAAGTAATGCCGATGGAAAAGGCAGCGCTGGTCGGTGATATTTTTGTGACTGCTACCGGAAACGTAAACGTGATTGATCTTGGTATTTTTGAGCGAATGAAAAACAGCACTATCGTTGCCAACACCGGGCATTTTGACGTAGAAATAAACGTAAAAGCACTCGAGAAACTTGCCAGAGAAAAAAAACAGATCAGAACAGAAATGGTGGAATATAAAATCAATAAAGAGAAATCCATTTATCTTTTGGCGCAAGGACGGCTCGTGAATCTTGCGGCCGCAGAAGGTCACCCTGCCGCAGTTATGGACATGAGTTTTGCCGGGCAAGCGTTCGCTGCTCAGTACATCGCGCAAAATCGCCGCAAACTTAAAAAACAAGTGTATGCTCTCCCGGAAGAGATTGACCAAAGAATTGCGATCCTCAAGCTCGAAGCCATGAGCATCAAAATCGATGAACTGACACCAGAACAAACAAACTATTTGTCTTCCTGGGAACTCGGCACATGAAACTATTTGTCACCGGGTGCGCGGGGTTTATCCAGCACCACCTGATTGTTTTTAATGATTTAGCGAAGGATTGAAAATTATGTCTAAGATTTTAGTGACAGGCGGCGCTGGATTTATCGGCTCCAATTTTATCCACTATTGGCTCGCAACTCATCCCAAGGATGAGGTTATTAATTTTGACAAGCTTACATACTCTGGGAACTTGGAGAATCTCAAGGACGTTGCCGGCGACCCGCAATACAAATTTGTCCAGGGCGACATTTGCGATCCGGCAGCGGTAGAGGAGGCAATGCGCGGCGTTGACGCGGTTGTTCATTTCGCGGCCGAGACTCATGTGGACCGTTCTATAATGGATCCGCAGCTGTTTTTGCGCACCAATGTTTTAGGCACCCAGGTTTTACTGGAGGCTGCAAAAAAGCTCGGTATAAAAAGATTCCACCATGTTTCTACTGATGAAGTGTTTGGTTCCCTGCCGCTCGGTTCAACCGAAAAATGGAACGAAGATACCCCTTATCACCCGCGTTCGCCATACTCGGCCTCCAAAGCCGCTTCTGATCATCTGGTTAGAGCGTATCACGCAAGTTTCAGTTTGCCGGTCACGATCACTAACTGCGCTAACAATATCGGTCCTTATCTTTTTCCTGAAAAGTTTTTGTCGCTGGCCATCACCAATCTTTTGGAGGGGAAAAAAGTCCCAGTATACAAACCTGGCAACCAGGTCCGCGAATGGCTGTGGGTCACAGATCATGTGCGCGCGATTGATCTGGTTTTGCAAAAAGGAAAAATCGGCGAGACTTATTTTGTGGCGCCGGAAAACCCGGAATTGACCAATTTGGAAATAATCAGGAAGGTTCTAAAAATCATGAATCTCGGAGAAGACATGATCGAGTTCGTGAAAGATCGCCCAGGACATGATCAGCGCTATGCTATGGACGCCGGTAAAATCGAGCAAACGCTTGGATGGCAGCCGGAGATAGGAATCGACGTAGCGCTCGCCCGTCTCGTGGACTGGCACCGGGAAAATGAATGGTGGTGGAAGCCGCTAAAGGAAAAGAATGCAGAATATTTCGAACAGCAATACGGATCTTAATTTTTTTCTCATTACGCATTTTCAAGCAATTGCGCGGTTTTGCGTAATGAAATGAAAAGAAAACAATGAAAATATTGATTATTGGTTCAAACGGTTTGCTGGGACGAGCGCTGGCTGCAGAGTTTCAAAGAGAGCACCAGGTTATTTCCTGGGACAGAGAAAATATTGATATAACTGACGGGCGGGCAGTGAATAGTAAAATACCTGAGGCGGAGCCTGACGTGATTATTAATTCTGCAGCGTATACAGATGTAGATGGTGCGGAAGCTGATTCGAAACTTGCGAATCTTATTAACGGCACAGCTGTCGGATATCTGACTGCTGTCGCCAAAAAATTGAACATCCCAATCGTGCATTTCAGCACGGAATATGTTTTTGATGGTGAGAACCACGATGGCTATGCTGAAGATACTCACCCCAGCCCCATCTCCGCATACGGGCGTTCCAAGCTTTTAGGAGAGCGGGCTCTCATGCAAAATAGCGATCAGTACTATTTAATCAGGCTTTCGCGGCTGTTCGGCGAGCAGAGTGCGGCTTCGGGCAAAAAAAGTTTTGTTAAGCAAATGACGGATCTGGCCGCTTCGAAACATGAATTGGAAATAGTCGACGAAGAGTTGTCCTCCCCAACGTACGCGCCAGATTTGGCGCGTACTACTGTCCAGATCGTCGAGAGCAAAATGCCATACGGCGTTTACCACGCTGCAAACAGCGGAGCCTGCACCTGGTATGGCATGGCTCAGGAGATCTTTAAAATCCGCGAAATAGATGTTAAACTAAACCCCGTTGCCGCAAGCCGCTTTCCGCGGCCGGCCCAACGGCCAAAATTTGCAGTACTATTAAACACCAAGCTGCCGGCCCAGCGGCCGTGGCAGGAAGCATTAAAAGAGTTTTTATCATGAAGGGAATTGTATTAGCCGGCGGTAATGGCACGAGGCTGTTACCCCTGACCAAAATCACCAGCAAACAGCTCTTGCCGGTTTACAACAAGCCAATGGTGTTTTACCCAATGGAAACTTTGCTGCGGGCCGGCATCAATGACATTTTGTTCATAGTGGCGCCAGATCATGCCGGAGATTTCCTAAAGTTGCTGGGCTCTGGCCGTGAATACGGGGCAAAATTTACCTACGAGATTCAGGACAAGCCAGAAGGCCTGGCCCAAGCCTTTGTCATCGGCGCAGATTTTATCGGTGATGACAACATCACGATGATCCTGGGCGATAATATTTTTGAAGACGATTTTTCTGAGACCATAAAAAATTTCCGGTCAGGTGGTCATGTATTTGCCAAAGAGGTCACAGATCCGGAGAGGTTTGGCGTAGTCAAGTTCGACGAGAACATGAGAGCTGTCCAGATTGAAGAAAAACCAAAGACCCATCTCTCGAACTACGCTATCACTGGTCTCTACATTTATGATAACCGGGTCGTGGAAGCAGCGCGCCAGGTTAAACCTTCCGGCCGAGGAGAGCTGGAGATTACTGAACTTCATAACTGGTATTTGAAAAAAGGTGAGCTGGCTGTGGATATTGTAAAAGGCGAGTGGTTTGACGCGGGGACTTTTGAGACTTTGCTTCGCGCCTCGAGCCTCATGGCGGAAAAAGCCAAAAAACAGCAGTAGCCAAATTTGGCTTATTTTAGCATTTTGGAATGGCTCAATTGCGGCCCGGCGGTTTTACTGTTGCCAAAATAGCTGTCTTGTGCTATAGTGGCCTCTTAATTTAAATACTATGACAAGCGAAAACGAGAAATCTGAAAACGTGAAAACGATCCGCGAGCTCCTAGGCATGGATGTTGAGGACGAATTTGCGTTGCCTACTTCACCAGTGCCGGTTTCCGCGAGCGGCCCAGCGCCAGTGCTGAATTTGCCTGTTCCTGAGGTGGAAGAGGAAATACACGAAGCCATCGAAGCCGAGGAAAAAGCCGAGGCTGTTCATGAACCGGAAGCTACTGAATTTGAGCCTGTCATGGAAGCCAAAAGCAAAATGGCAAATTATTTGGGCAAGGATTGGATCCGCTATCCGCTGATTTTTTTGGTAACGCTGGTTTTTTTCTATCTAGTGCTGAATTTCCGAGGCCTGACGAAACAATTCACAGGTTTTCTATTTCCTCCGAAAGCTAACCAAGAGGTGGTGCTCGGGGATGAGTTCGGCGGCTTTAACGAATGGATCAGGAAATATTATGTTTATGTAAGCAACGATGAAGTCCTGGCGGCCAATAATGATCCGGACGGCGACGGATTGACCAATATGGATGAATTTTATCTTGGTACCAATCCGTTCCGCACTGATACGGACCGCGACGGCACTGGCGATGGACGCGAGATTTTGGCTGGCTCCAACCCTTTATATGAAGGCAGCTTTCATGAATACCAGCGGCAAATCGTAGCTGAGCATCTTGATCGAAACGTTATCGCCTCAAGAATCGATTACAATAATAGTTCTGGCGTGGCTGGGCAGGCAACCGCTGGTCCATTTCCACAAAATGTTCAGAGTCGGTTTATTGTTGACACAAATGTGCCAGGGGAGATTGAAATCCCGCGCCTGTCAGTGAAAGCGCCGGTTATCTGGTCGAAGCAGTTTGAAAATATGGAAGAAGATTTGAAATGGGGCACGGCTCATCATCCTTTGACGCCGTATCCAGGAGAACGGGGAACATCTTCGATCCATGGCCATTCGTCTGGCAATTTTGATGACGGCAATTTCAAAACTGTGTTTACGCGTATAAATTTTTTGGAGCCAGGTGACGAAGTGTTTGTAACAGTCCATTCCATCAACCGTGAGACGAGAAAATACCGCTTTATCGTCCGAGCGGAAAAAGTCTATGCTAAAACCGATCCGGCGCAATTCGCAGATAAAAATGCTTTCATTTTGAACCTGTCCACTAGCTGGCCGGTCGGTACAGCCCGAGAGCGGTATGTTGTCACCACTGAATTAGTGGGTCTATAAAAGGCTTATCTAAGCCAAAAAACAGCCTAAAGCGTTGACTTTGGGCTGTTTTTGTGCTATTATAGCTAGTTCAATTATTGAAAAGGGCGCACTCGTAAGTAATAAAAGTTCCTGCCAATTTTGGCCAAATTCCAAGGAGAAAACAATGAGAATGAGACTATTCACGCTAAGTTTAGTGCTGTTTTTCAGTGTTTCGGCATTCGCGCAATCAGATGTCGAGAAAATGAATTTCCAAGGCGCCTACCTCAGCGATCTACTCCGCGTCTACAGCGAATACGGCGGTGTGTCTTTCAAAATGGATACAGCTGTCGTAGACAAGCTGACAGCGAAGATCACTGACCAGGCATACATTGCCTTGCCGGCGTACCCCTCGACCAGAGTGGAAGATCAGGACGCTCACGAGAAAGCCTTACGGCCGATCGTCAAAAGCGTTTTGGGCAACATGGGACTTTTCGGTTATTTCGAAAAGACCACGCTCCTGATCTACAGCAAAGACAAATGCCGCTCTGAGGTTCCTGATTGCGCCAAATTGCTTGTGGCGAAAGAACAGGAACTGGCAGAACTGCAGGCCTCACTCATTCCGCCTGCGCCGCCCGTGCGATTCAGCTCGTGGACGGGCATCGCGAACAAGAACGTTTGCACCACTGCTATTTTGCCGCTGAGCGTCTATCGCCAGCGCTATGGAATCGGACGAGTTTCTGCGAGGCTCTCCAGTTTCGGTTCAGTGCATTCTGGAGCACTCTCTGTTTATTCCGGCTCGGATCCGTATCGAGATTTCGGTCTCGTTGCGTCTGAAGAGGTCAAAAAGCAGTTGTTCCAGTCTGTCAAGGCAAATCCGGCAGACAAAAACTGCGACCATGAGATCCGCGGCTATTACGCCACGGCTGATGAGATTGTGGAAGGTGGTGGTTTCGATGGACGGAAAGCCTCGAGGCAAATCGCAGATGGTCGCAGAGCGGTTTGCGGTTTGCTCGGACGCGGGTGCAACCGCACTGCTGACCGAGCCACTCGCGGAGCCGAAGTGTTGGTGTCCACGGTTGGCAAAGAAAAGCAGGAGCGCAGCGCGACCATCGTTCTGTATCTCGAGGTTGTGCACAAGGCTTCTGGGCAAATAGTCTGGATGAAGGACGGGGCCGGGTCGATTGATCTAACCGAGTTCAATCGAACTGAAATCCTCGCTTTCGAGAAACACCAGATCGCGTACAACAATGCGCAGCCTCTGGCTCGCAGAGCCGCAGCCAGCGCGTTCTCCAGCGACTCGGAAAACAACACCACGGTTCAGCGCATAAACGCTGAAGACGTGGAGAACACTGAGACCGAGCGAAACAAGAAGAAAGAGATTGACGCTCGGACAGCAAAGAAAAAAGGCAGGTAAAAACTGTCCGTGAGTTGAGTAATATTGATAGAGGAATTGGTGCAATATGGCCAATTCCTCTATCTTTTTGTCTTCTGTTTTGTTTCGAGAGCCTAAGGCTTGACTTTTGGGCTAAATATACCTTAAAATAAGCGGTCTGGCTGAAACCGAAGCCAGTAGTTTTTTCACATACAAACAAGAACAAGAGGGAATTATGATTTCATGAGGTGAAAACAAATGAGAAAGTTGATTCTGCTGCTTCTGTTTTTTTGCGCTATGACCGGAATGCTGAATGCGCAAGCTCCTGCTCGGCAGTTCGGCGAACACGAAAGCCCCAACGGTTGCAAAGAAGTATATCCGGATGGGAGTCCGCTACCTCCTCATTGGCACTGGAGAGTGGTTGGCGCCAACCCGGTTGGGCCGCCGCTCCTTACAGTCGAAGACCTGAAGCGGTTTCTCGCTCCAGGACCTGATGGCCGTTTCAACAAATCTTGGCAAGTCCTGTGGATGAAAGAAGGTCCTCAGCTTACCGAAGCAGATTTGAGAAACATGTATGACCTGGCTATACAAAACAGATTTGTTACAGGATCCATACAGCCGTGTGAACTGCTCGAGGACATGATGTCAGATGAGCCGCCGCGTTTGGTCAAAGGCCCAAACGGCGAACGACTGCGGACTTTGTATGACCCGACCAACAAGCTGGCGGCAGACAAATGGGAGCTGCCGTCTCTAGAGCGAGCTTTGCAGACAGGGCAAATGCAGGTCATAAACGGTGTATTCGTGAAGGGCTGCTCAAACCCCACTCACGAAATCAAAATTGCCGTGGAAACGCAGACCTTTATTCCTCGGCTCGAGAAAACCAATGACGCAAACGGGGACGGGATCTTTACTGACGATGAGCAGTCGCGGGCGCAGCGCCAGCGAGTGCCGTTTCAGTACCGCGCGATAAACCCGTCAGCTGTCAGGGTAAGGATTACCCGATATGTTGACGACATCCCCGGGATTGGCGTAGTGAATATCTGCGCTAATCAGATCGGACGGATTCTTGAGCCGAATACTGACGCTGTTTGCACCCAGCCGGTGGATGATTATTCTCCGGCTCCAGGATCACAGAAGATTAATACAGCTACAGTAACCATGCAGATGGTTGACCGGCCAAACATTACAGCTACCGCCACGGACAGATCCACCGTAAGGACTCTGCCGACACCTGGGCTGAAAGTGACCAAGGAAGTTCGGAACATAACGCAGAACAGCGAATTTGGCAAAACGGCAACGGCCAGGCCAAATGACATTTTGCAGTTCCGGATACAGGTAAACACTGAGGGGGCAAACATTCCGCAGGATATTTTTCTGCGTGATGTGATTTCTGATCCCCAACGGTTTACTTTTGTTCCGGAATCGCTGCGTATCAATTTGGCAACTTCAGCAGCCGAGCAGCAGACCTTGTTTTTCCAGGAAACCGGAACAAGCATCGGGACAGTGCCGCCGAATGGTAACCGGGTTCTGACGTTTGATGTCAGGGCTGCCGCGTCTTTTGAAGCCAATATCACTCACACAATGATCAACACTGTCATTGCGTGGGCCGGTAATTTGCGAGCAGAAGATACAGCCAGCGTGACCCTGCGTATAGAGACCGCGCCAACAGACAGACCTACTGACAAACCGCCAACAGGCAAGATCACTAGGAAATGGTGGATTGGCCTGCCATTGGCAATTCTGGGAGGCTGGGGTGTCTGGAAGCTCCTGGAAGGGGACGACGCAGTTACTCCAAGCGCAAAAGATCCCCTGGGCGTTCCCGGACCGATTCCACGAAGGTGAGCCGAAAGCCTCATTTAACATTAGGGAAAGTACAGTATATCAGTAAATATGCTTGCTTTCCCTTTCTTTTTTGTGCAATATGAACAAAACTACAACTGGTAGTTTTTGTTTAGAATTTCTTCATGACTCCGAGCGGGAAAGCACTCTTGACTTATTGCCTTTGTTTTGCTAATATTGCCGGTTAAACCTATGAAATCACTAATCAACAAAAGTTTAATAGTTACGCTTCTGGCCGGTATGGTCGCCGGTGTTTTGAGTTCCTTTGCAGTTAATGCGGCCGGTCCGGAGTTTAACAAATTTCCGATTGCTTTTACTGAAACCCCTGGACATGATTTGCCGCTTTTAAACGCGCGCAACATTTCTACTGACAACACCTGGAGTAATGGTAACAGGACGCTACAGGCCAATCCCGGAGATATTATCGAGTTTCAAGTTTACTATCACAATGGCGCGGCTGATGATCCGGCTAACACGGCGTTCAATACTGTCATTAAGGCTTTCTCAAGTCCTGCTTTGAGCGCCCCTTCTGCCGAACATTGGGTGTCTTCGACTATTGAGGCAGACAACACTTCATCGGTTGGCAGCGCAGAACATGGCGGCGATATCCGAATTAATATTCGTGACGACGCGCAAGTGGCAATGAGTCTGGTTCCCGGCAGTGTCACTCATTATGCCAACTGGGGATCTCGTGATCCGCGCAATGGCAGCCCGGATATTTCTTCTGTTTCCCAATTGCCGGACAGCATTTTCACCAGCGGAGTAAACGTTGGCGACGTGCGTGGCTGCTGGCAATATTCCGGGTATGTGTATTTCCAGGTTCGCATGGGAGAGGTGACAGCGCGGCCTGCCGAACCAACCGGTGATTTCACAGTGCAAAAACAGGTTAGCAATATCAGCACAGGTATTCACAATCAAGAAGAGGTTACTGCGCTGCCGGGACATACCGTCGAATTTAGAATTACGATTTCAACAACAGTGGCCATGGAAATGAGAGTCTCGGATGTTATGGATAACAGATTGCAGCGTGTCGGAAATGTCATACGCTACGGAACAACTGGGCCGTTTGGCACAACCCTTAATGCGTCTGCGTTCTTTTTTTCCGGGGGACTCTCTCTTGGGGTAGTAAATCCTGGGACTCCAATAACCATTGTTTACCAGGCAACCGTTGGTTCAAACACCGCCAACCAGGTTTTGGTAAATACAGCTTTTGCCGCCAGCCCCACACAGCTGAAAAGCGATACGGCTCAGGTCAGGGTCGGCACTCCGGACGCGGCTCCACAGCCTCAATGCCCTTTGACCTGGGATTCGCCCACCGACAGCGGTCGCGGTGTCAGACGGGTAGGTCAATCATCAAATGTCCGCATCCGTGTCACTGGTTTGCCAGCAAACAGTGCGTTTACGCTCGTTAACCAGCATACAATCAATACTTCGGTGTCGTTCCGCAGCACGCTCAGCGTCAACGCAAGCGGCGTGTTTGACGTGCATGACGCAACCATAATTCCTTCAGGTTACATAGCAGGCGATTACAATACTTTCATCGAATACGGCAGTGGCCAGCGCATTAATTGCGCGGGACTTCGTATTGTCGCTGTTTCGACCACACCGCCTCCAACTCCACCACAGCCTCCTGCTCCGCAGCGCGGGCTTGATATTGATAAGCGAGTTTTGAATGTTAGCCGAGGTGAGAATTTCTACAGTAACTCTACAACCGCGACCGACGGCGAAACAGTGCGGTTCCAGGTTATTGTCAGAACCACTGGCGATACTGGCCAAACAGGCCTCACGGTTAGAGATACTCTGCCAAGCCGGCTTACATTCCTGAGCGGCGATAATATTATAGGCAGTGGTATCAATATCGGCAGCCTGGCGCAAAACCAGTCGCGTACATTTATTTTTGAAGCCAGAGTTACCGGCGCCTCCTCAGGGAGCGCGACCAACACCGCCTTTGTCCGCTCGAGCGAAGTTGGCGAACTTTCTGATGACGCGGCCGTAAACATAAACGCCACAGGTGGAGGCGGCAGCACTATTAACAGAGGTCTTGATATCGATAAGCGAGTTTTGAATGTCAGCAGAGGGGAAGATTTTTACAGCAACTCCACGACTGCCAGTGACGGCGAGATAGTCAGGTTTCAGGTTATCATCCGTACAACCGGCAATGCCAGTCAAACTGGTATCACTGTCCGAGACAATCTACCTTCACGCCTAGCATTCCTTAACGGCGACAATCTGCCGGGCAACAGCCTCAATATTGGCGCGCTCAGCGAAGGACAAAGCAGAACCTTTACCTTTGAAGCCAGAGTTAATGGGACGAGCTCTGCTACTGTAACTAACACTGCTTATGTTCGCTCCAGCGAGGTGAGTGAAATTTCTGATAACGCAACTGTGTTCATCAATCAAACCAGCGGAGGTGGAAGCGTGTCGCGCGACCTGTTCATCTCCAAGCGCGTGCAAAACGTGACGTCGGGCACCGGTTATTCCACCTCAGTCAGCGCCAATCCCGGGGACAGGGTTCGTTACGAGATTCGTATTGAAACACTCGGCACCGCCTCGCAAAGCGATGTAGTCGTGCGCGACAACCTGCCAGGCCGGCTGAGTTTTACAAACGGCGATTACATCCTTGACGGACGCAATTTGGGCAGTCTCAGCGCCGGCACTGTGCGAACCTTTACCTATGAAGCGATCGTAGCCAACGCTGATCAATTTTCGAACGGCGGAACAACCTTGACCAATACTGCAACAGTGCGCAGCGATCAAGTCGGAACAAGAAGCGCATCCGCGCAGGTGATTGTTACGAGGAGCGGCACCACTGCGCCGCAGCTGCGCAAAACTGCGTTTAATGTCACCAAAAACGCGAACGCGACCACGGTAAGCGCCAACCCCGGCGACATCATTGTCTACACTTTGTATGTTCGCAATCCAGGTTCTGCCAGCCTAAACAGCTTTGTGATCGAAGATAATATCAGCGATATTTTGGAACTGGCTGAAATTTCTGATCAGGGCGGCGCGCTCTCTGTTGATTCATTGATTCGTTGGACTGCGGTAACAGTTCCAGCGGGCAGCGAGGTCAATCGATCTTTCCGCGTACGCGTAAGGGAAGAGAATTTGTTTCCTACCGGTTCTGATCGCATTATGGTCAACGTCTATGGTAATGAGGTTAGAGTGAACGTGGCAGGGCGCATCCTTGGCGCAACAACCCCGGTCAGGCCGACAACCCCGCGCACAGGGCCTACAGAATGGTTTGTGTTCGCTCTGGCTTCTGCCTCTACGGCTGGATACTGGTTATACCGCAGAAAGAAAATCGCTACGGTCTAATTAAATTTCAAATTTACCCGTCCATCTGTCTAAGGCGGACGGGTTTTTTGCTTGTCAGCCGTCTCAGGGCTATAATGAAATATGTTAGATGATCAGACAATTAGCGATTTAGCAAAGGCTTTCGCGGCCGCACCAGATGGATTTTTGGTCGTTGATTCTGGACACCCGACCTTTGCCGTTTTACCTTATCAGGTCTATCAAACTTTGAAAAAAACGAAATCAAACAACAAAAAAATAAAAAAGATTTTGGTCACGGGCGGCGCCGGCTATATTGGTTCGCATACTGTGAACCTCCTGCTAAAGGAAGATTTTGAAGTGGTGGTTTTTGACAACCTTTCTACTGGCCGCAAAGAAGCAGTAGGTGATGCCAAGCTAGTAGTCGGGGATCTTGCCGACAAGGATGCTTTGGAAAAACTTTTTAAAAAAGAAAAATTTGACGCCATCATCCATTTTGCCGCATCCATTGAGGTGGAAGAGTCAGTTGCAAACCCGGCCAAATATTATCAGAACAATGTTGCGAATGGCCTTAATCTCCTCGATGCTATGGTCGCAAACGGCGTCAATCGAATTGTGTTTTCCTCATCGGCAGCAGTTTATGGTGAACCTGAAAAAAATCCTATCGATGAAGATTCAGTTTGTGTGCCGACCAATCCGTACGGCGAAACCAAGCTCGCGTTTGAGCGCATCCTGAAATGGTACGGGCTCGCGTACGGCATCCATTCCATATCGCTGCGCTATTTCAATGCTGCGGGAAGCATGCCTGAGGCAGGGCTTGGCTACGATCGCTCTCTAAAACATACGCATCTTATCCCGCGCGTCCTCGATGCGGCCTTGGGTAAAACCGCGGAGATCAATGTGTTTGGCAAAGACTATGACACTAGCGATGGCACCTGTGTGCGCGACTACATCCATGTCCTCGATCTTGCAGATGCGCATATTCGCGCCCTCGCAAAGCTGCAAAAAACACCTGGCGCCAATGTCTATAATGTGGGCACGGGCCTTGGCTCCTCAGTTTTGGAAATAATCGACGCAACCGTGGAGATCACTGGCCGCATGATCCCTATGAAAATCACTGATAGGCGTCCCGGTGACCCAGCAAAGCTGGTGGCGAACAGCAAAAAGCTGCAAAAGGAATTTGGCTGGAAACCGCGTCATGACTTGAAATCTATAATCGAAAGCTCCTGGGAGTGGCAAAAAAACACTTAGCGTTTTTTTGCCCTGAGCGCAGCCGAACGACGTATTTGTATGCTATAATTTATCCATGGAAAATTTACAAAAACTAGCGAAACTAGTTCGTTATTTTAGTTTGACTATGTCGTCACGTGCTGGTTCTGGGCATCCGACATCTTCACTTTCCGCCACAGATCTTATGGTGAGTCTTATGTTTGGTGGCTATTTCAAATTTGATCTCAAGAACCCAGCCTACCATAACAATGACCGGCTGATTTTTTCCAAAGGCCACGCATCACCGCTGTACTATGCGCTGTGGTGTGTCGCAGGAGGAATCGATCAGAGCGAATTGGATACCTATAGACAGTTTGGCTCGCGTCTTGAGGGACACCCCACGCTCGAATTTCCTTTTACCGAGGTGCCAACCGGATCGCTCGGACAAGGTCTGTCAGTTGGTGTTGGTATGGCGCTGAACGCAAAGCTTGATAAGCTCGACTACAAAACTTTTGTTTTGCTCGGCGACAGCGAGGTTGCAGAAGGTTCGATCTGGGAAGCCATGGCTTCCGCTGCGTATTACAAATTGGATAATCTTGTGGCGATCCTTGATGTGAACCGGCTCGGCCAGCGCGGGGAAACCATGTATGGCCACCACACAGAAATCTACGAAGCCAAAGCCAAGGCGTTCGGCTGGGAAACAGTGGTGATCGATGGGCATAATTTTGATGAGATAAATTCCGCGTATGAAAAAGCGCTGATTACCAGCAAACCGTTTATGATCATTGCCAAAACCCTGAAGGGTAAAGGCATATCGTTTATAGAAGACAAAGATGGCTGGCACGGTAAAGCATTGCCAGCGGAAGATTTAGAGAAAGCATTAGTCGAATTGGGAGAAGTGGACACTTCGCTTCGTGGGGAGCTGACCAAACCAGATCAAGTTCCGCCGCCGTCATTACCACAAAAAGGAGAAGTAAAATTTACTGATTATCCCAAAGACAAACCAGTTGCCACACGCCGAGCTTTTGGAAATGCTTTGGTGAATATTTACCCGCAGTTTCCCAATATGGTTGCGCTTGATGCAGAGGTCAGCAACTCGACATTCACAGAAATTTTCCAAAAAGCTCACCCGGACAGATTTTTTGAAATGTTTATTGCCGAGCAAAATATGGTCGGAGTAGCTACGGGATTAGACAAGCGAGGAAAGCTAGTTTTTGCTTCCACCTTTGCTGCTTTTTACTCGAGAGCATTCGATCAGGTACGGATGTCACAGTATGCAAAATCGAATATTAAATTCGTACAATCACACTGTGGAGTTTCGATTGGCGAAGATGGGGCTTCACAAATGGCTTTGGAAGATTTGGCAATGTTTCGGACGCTGCAAAATATTGTTGTATTTTATCCGTCCGACGCAGTGTCAGAAGAAAAATTAGTCTTGGAAGCAGCAAAGCATCAAGGAAGTGTATACATTAGGAATACCCGAAAAGACACACCAATAATTTACGAGGCAAATGAAGAGTTCCCAATCGGCGGCAGCAAAGTTTTGCGATCTTCAGACAAAGACATGGCCACGGTTATCGGTGCAGGCGTAACCCTACACGAAGCCCTCAAAGCCTATGAAGAACTGAAAGCGCAGGGTATAATGATCAGAGTAATTGATCTTTATAGTGTCAAGCCACTCGACACCGAAACTCTCAAAAAAGCCGCGACAGAAACCGGAAAAATCATCACTGTAGAGGATCATTATGCCGAAGGCGGCATTGGCGAGGCGGTTGCTGCGAAACTGGGAATGCCTGTCACGCGTCTGGCAGTGCGTAAGATGCCGCGTTCTGGCAAACCAGACGAGCTGCTTGATTATGAAGAGATAAACAGTAGGGCAATAGTAAAAGCTGTAAATCATAAGTTGTAAAGTTATAAGTATGGATAGAAATCTAGCATTAGAATTCGTAAGAGTTACCGAAGCGGCAGCGATTGCAGCCGCGAAATGGGTTGGCAGAGGCGACAAACACGCGGCTGATCAGGCTGCGGTTGATGAAATGCGTGCCCGTTTCAATCAAATCGAATTTGCGGGCACGGTTGTAATCGGCGAAGGATCAAAAGATGAAGCGCCCGAGCTTTATACAGGGGAAAAAGTTGGTGGTGGGAATGGTCCGGAAATGGACCTTGCGGTAGATCCGCTCGAAGCTACAGACAGCGTGGCGCACGGACGCTACAATGCGATCTCGGTGATTGTTGCCGGAGCAAAGGGATCGCTCCTCGGCGCGCCTGATGTATATATGGATAAAATAGCTGCCGGACCCAAGGCCGCCAAAGTGATTGATATAGACGCTTCGGTTGAAGCTAATATCAAGAAAGTTGCAAAAGCGCTCGGTAAAGATGTAAAAGATATTACTGTAATCGTTCTTGAGCGCGATCGCCATGAAAAATTGATGCAGGAAATAAGAGACACTGGCGCGCGGGTTCGAACTATCACTGACGGCGATGTTGCCGGCGCGATCGCGCCATCCATAACAGACAGTGGCATCGATCTTTTGATGGGAATCGGCGCAAGCACAGAAGCAGTTCTGGCCGCGGCAGCCATCAAGATCATGGGCGGAGAAATTTTTGCTCGATTTGCGCCAAAAGATGACAAGCAAAAAACCGCTATCGAAAAAGCCGGCCTTGATTTGAAAAAAATTTATTCGGCCGAGGATCTAGCGGGCGGTGATCAGCTGACCTTTACAGCTACGGGCGTCATCGATGGCCCGCTCGCCCGCGGCGTGAAATTTGAAGGGAACCGAATCGTTACGCACTCTGTTGTCATGCGCGCTTCATCTGGAACGGTAAGATACATCAGTACGGATCATAAAGTTAAACAATGAAACTTTCTAAGTGGTTAAAAGTTACTTTAGTAATTGTCGCGCTATTTCTGACTGTGTCGGTAGCAGCGTTCATTTATCTATTATCAGTGCCCAGAGATCATGGCGGTATTGATAGAATCGTTCTCACTAGAATACAGACGATCAGGTCTGCACTTTCCCTTTACCATGACGATAACAAGAATTTCCCGGATAAGTTGGACGCATTAGTCCCGAAATACTTAACTAACGTTCCCACTCTTGAAAGTATGTATTCTAGCCTTCCTTTATCTGCTGGCATTTGCAAAAAGGAACAAAATGATTTTAGTGCTAACTACAAACGTATCAGTAATGAAAGGTATCAATTAACGTTTTGTTTGGAAGCAGAAAGAGCGGGTTTACTGGGCGGAATACGCACAGCAACAGAATCAGGTATTAAATAGTTAATTAATTTAAATTTGGAACAAGAATGACACACGAGCAGATATCAAATCTCAACAAAATTGCAAAACAAATGATCGCGCCAGGCAAGGGAATTTTGGCAGCGGACGAGAGCATGAAAAGCATCGAAAAGAAATTTACAAAAATAAATCTCGAATCGACCGAAGAAAACCGCCGCGCATACCGCGACATGTTTTTCACCACGCCGGGAATGGAAGAATTTATATCGGGCGTGATTTTGTTTGACGAAACGATTCGCCAGAAAACCGCCGATGGTACTCCGTTTGTCGAGCTTTTGCAAAGCAAAGGTGTTTTGCCTGGAATCAAGGTAGATGGTGGACTTGAGCCCATGGCGGATTCGCCAGACGAAAAAGTCACAAAAGGCCTTGATGGGTTAGCAGAGAGATTTGCGGAGTACGCCAAGCTCGGCGCGAAATTTTCAAAATGGCGCGCGGAACTTTCGGTCAGCGACATTTTGCCGACTGATAATTGCATTCAAGAAAACAATAAAAGACTAGCCGAGTACGCAAAGCTTTCCCAGGAAGCCGGCATAGTGCCCATGGTAGAGCCAGAGGTAATGATGAATGGCGAGAACACGATCGAACGCTGCACAGAGGTATCAGAAAAAGTTTTGACCTCGCTATTCGAGGAACTGAAAAAGGCTGGTGTGGCGCTCGAAGGCACTATTCTGAAAACCAACATGTCTATCCCGGGGCAAAAATCCGGACAGACTGCGGCTCCAGAGCAGATCGCGGAAGCAACATTGCGAGTGTACAACAAGACCGTGCCGAAAAATATTCCGGGCATCGTATTTCTTTCCGGCGGGCAATCAAGTATTGAGGCGACCGCGAATTTGAATGCCGTGAGTCAGGCCGGGTCGCAGCCGTGGCCGATTAGTTTTTCTTATGGCCGCGCGCTTCAGGATGACGCGCTTATGATCTGGCAAGGAAAACCGGCCAATGTGACAGATGCTCAAAAAGCTTTCTATAAACGAGCAAGGCTCAACAGCCTCGCGGTTCAAGGCAAGTATTCATCAGAAATGGAAAATGAAGCATGAGGCCAGAAGGACTGCAAACCAAAATTTTCCTGGACAGTGGAGATCCTGCAGAAACTAGGGAAGCAATAAAGCTTCTCGGTTTTCTTGACGGGCAAACCACAAATCCTTCCTTGGTTGCGAAAAATCCTGAGACCGCGGGCAAGAAATTTACCAAGCCGGAGATTTTTGATTTCTACAAAAAGGTAGTCACTGAGGTCTCCGGGCTCATCCCTGACGGATCAGTCTCGATCGAGGTTTACGCGGACATGGACACGACCGCAGACCAGATGCTGGAGCAGGGAAGAGACTTTTATAAATGGATCCCAAACGCTCACATCAAATATCCGACCACCAGCGAAGGAATCATCGCGGCAGAACGTTCAGTCAAAGAACAGATGCGCGTGAATATGACCCTGGTGTTTTCGCAAGGCCAGGCCGCCGCGGTCCATGCCGCGACCAGAGATGCCAAGATAGGGCAGGTGTTTCTCTCGCCATTTGTCGGCCGGCTTGATGACCGCGGTGAAAACGGCATGGACCTTGTCAAAAATATCTGTGACATGTACCGGCAACAGGATAGCCATGTCGAGGTTTTGACCGCGAGCGTGCGTAATCTCGAGCATTTCAAATACGCGCTCGCGCTAGGATCAGACATAATCACGAGTCCGCTCAAAATCATAAAAGAGTGGGCTGAGGCTGGCATGCCGGTTCCAGGAGAAGATTATATTTATCCGGCAGGCGCGCTTCAACCGATTGCTTTTGCAGAGCTGGATATTGCCAAAGACTGGCAAGAGTTTAACATCGGCCATGAGCTCACAAATCTCGGTATCGAGAAATTCGCCCAGGATTGGAACAATTTAATTAAATAACAATTCACTAATGTCTAACGTAAAACTGTCCGTAGTTATTCCGGCTTACAATGAAGGCAGGCGAATCGCGCAGACTCTTGAAGATGTTGATAATTACCTCAAGGCGCAAAATTATTCGTACGAAATCATAGTTGTGGACAATGGCAGTAACGATAACACCTGCGACGTCGTCAAAGAATATCAGGAAAAGGGTGTACAAAACGTGGTCCGGCTATGCCTCGAGAAAAGCATTGGCGCGAAAGGCAGCGCGGTCAGGCTTGGCATTGTGGAACACGCGCAAGGAGATTTTGTTGTTTTTATGGACGCGGACAACGCGACCCCGATTTCCGAGATAGAAAAATTCTGGCCGTACTTTGATAAAGGATACACAGTTGTTATCGGCTCCAGATACGTGGATACAGCAAAGGTCGTGAAAAAGCAGCCTTTTTACCGCATCGTGCTTTCTCGAATCGGCAACATTCTCACGCGCGTTCTGGTGGACCCTGCCATCAA
>MFEF01000016.1 GCA_001777515.1 Candidatus Doudnabacteria bacterium RIFCSPHIGHO2_01_48_18 | reverse complement strand
AGGTGGCGGCGTTCTTTGAGGTTTTGAGCGATCTCCAGAACACTGCTGCTTCTAAACAGAAAAACAAAACCAGACTCAACCCTCGGGCGATAACAGTGGCCCGTATTTCGAGGTGTACTTGCCGGCCGGAACATACAACAGGGGAAGATGTGAATTGGCCTGAATGAATTTGTCGATGGCAGGTTTGCCGTACCGCTCAGGGCCTGTCTAACTCAAATTCATAAAAAGAAAGGTCTGACAAGAGAGTCAAACCTTCGGCCGGTATTTAGTGCGTAGCGTGTCCGACCAGGGTCGCTACTTGTATCCAGCCTTATAATGCGAATGGGATAGCGGGCCAGATTGTCGCCCTTGCACCCTTTCTCTTTTCCCTGCTCTTTGACAGGGTATGTTTTCGCACGGAAAGGAGGAGGCTATGTCCGACCACGATCGCTTCAGCAAACTAGAAATGTTTGTACTGCGACTCACGTTCTTTCTGTTGCTGTTGATCAGTGCTGGCAAGTTTCTTTGGTTTGAACTGCGGTGACCGAAGAGCTGTTTTCGAGCTTTAGGTAGGCAGTGGTCAGGATGCTAAGCGGGTACTGCTATCCCGTTCCCTCCTTGGAGAATTTGAAATCACATTTTGAGACTTCAAGTTTGAAGTGCCAAAGCGAAATCTCAAAACCTCAGTAATCCCTGGTCTTCTCATCTGGGTCCGAAACCCGATCTGGCGGCTAGGCGGCACCGGTTCTGGACCCATTAGCTCCTGGATGGCCTCAAAAATCGTTTTGAAGTGGGAATTGTATTTCTTTTCCATGGCTTCAATCTTTGCAGCTAGATCTTTATGGGTTGCCAGCATTTCCCGAAGTCTGACAAATGTTCTAACAATCGAGATATTGACTTGGATGGCACGTTCGCTGTTTAAGGCACTGGCGAGCATGGCGACACCTTGTTCGGTAAACACGTAAGGAAAATACTTGCGGTGTTGTCCACGCCCCGCCTTCTTTAAGGTCGCAGTTTGCGACCTTAAAAGTCGAGTTTCTTCCGCTGTCAGTTGGAGCATGAAGTCAGCAGGAAAGCGCTTGATATTCCGTCTCACCTGCTCGTTGAGCCGTTTCGTCGGGACACCGTAGAGTTCCGCGAGATCGCGATCAATCATGACCTTATGGCCGCGGATAAGGAAAATGCGCCGTTCAATTGTTTCGAGGGGAATGAGGGACATTGGCGAAGAAGATGATGTCGCAGTTTGCGACTTCAAGAGAAGTAATTGCAGAATAGCAGCAAATGCCGATTGTGAGAATTTAGCAGTCCACAGAAGCACCTGGGAATCGGTTAGAACTTCTTGCTGGGTTCGGCAATTTTACCAGGGCAAACGCACCTGAGATTCGAACCTAAAAACCGCATGGTTAAGCGCAAAAACAAAGCCGCCTTTCGGCGGTCTGTTTTTATTTCGCTTAGTTATGAGACTTTTTCCGGGTGGTCGGGCTGCTGGGAATTGAACCCAGTCTACACGCACCCGAAGCGTGCGTACTACCGGCATACTCCAGCCCGAATTTGGTACCCCTACTCCGAGTCGAACGGAGATATCCGCGTTAGGAGTGCGGTGCTCTATCCACTTGAGCTATAGGGGCTACAATTAAAAAGTGGACCGTACCGGATTTGAACCGGTCACCTCTTGCATGCCATGCAAGCGCTCTACCAAATGAGCTAACGGCCCTTATTTACATATAATTTTACCTATTACAGTTAAATCATTATATATATCTGCAGAAAAATAGTCTATACGGCACACACCTTTATATTCCATTTTTTTCGAAGTTTTGCCAATAGTGCGTGGGTCAATTCTGGCACTATAAAATTGATTTTTTGGAATTTTGGTCACGTTGTGCCAATACTCTTCCAATCTCGGAATATTTTGATCAGCACGGCATTGTAAAGTACATCTGAATTTAGTTTCATCAAGCTCGTAGCAAGCCCGCAATAGTTTTAGAAACAACGAAACTATCAAAGGATCAGAATTCCCAAACATTAAATGGTCCGTATTTTTTTTACCCTCTGCCATATAGAGAGCTGCTAAAACAACTTTGGCAGAATCTTTATCATTTATGACCGTGGAGAGCCCACTATTCTTTCGGTGCAAGTTTGCCAAATACTCATTTCTACTGTTACGGATCGCTTCCAACGCCTTAATGCGGGATTGTATTAACCTTTCCTGTGATATTGTTTCAATTCTTTCCTTTTGCCCCCGTGTCATCGGTATTTCTCTGCACCATACTGATATTGTGCTTTTTGCAACTGGTACTTCTAACAACGCGAGTATCTCTGTATAGGTTTTGCCTTTCATGCGCAGATTTTGAACTTTGGTTTTGAGGTCGCTCTTCATTTTTATATTGTACCACAGAACACCTCCATGTCCCACCGAACAGTGTTCGGAGTATTTCACGCTATAATGAAACTATGATTACTCCAACATATACAAGCGAGCTCAAATTATTGCGGGATTTTCAGCTGATCGCTGGCGTGGATGAGGTTGGCCGCGGCCCGCTGGCCGGCCCTGTTGTCAGCGCCACAGTGATCCTTGATCCAGGCAAAGTTGGCAAATACCGCTCCAAAACCAAATGGTGGTCCGGGATTCGTGACAGCAAAACCGTGCCAGAGGAAAAAAGAGCAGCGCTCACGGAATTTATAAAAGAAAACGCGATTGAGTTCGCGATCGGCGAGGCCAGCCACCGCGAAATAGATGAGCTCAATATCCATTACGCTTCCTTGCTCTCCATGAAGCGCGCCGTGGAAAAATTGCATACCGCGCCCGAGATAGTGCTTATCGATGGCAGATTTAAAATACCCGGGATAAATCTCACTCAGCGTTCAATCATCAACGGTGACGCGCATGTGTTATCGATCGCCGCCGCTTCGCTGCTCGCGAAAGTGCATCGCGACGCGCTCATGAAAAAATATTCTGAACAATTTCCACATTACGGATTTGAAAATCATAAAGGCTACAATACTTTATTTCATAGAAAGGCGGTTTACTCGCACGGCGCCTGCGACATACACCGCATGACTTTTCCCGCGCTGCAGGGTATAATAAATAAACGGTTTGAAAATTTTCTAATCTAAAGCAAAAATAAACGTCAAAATTATGGCAGCGGTAAGAGTTGCTGTTTTTTTACGTCTATAGACTACAGAGCCACATGGAAAAAGAATTTCTCGAGGCTTACGAAGCACACGCGGACGCGATTTTTCGCTATTGTTTGGTGCGCGTATATGAACGAGAGCGGGCGCGGGATTTGGTCCAGGATGTTTTTGTCAAAGCTTGGAACTATATCCGCAGCGGCCACAGCGTGGAAAAATGGAAGCCGTTTCTCTTCCGGATCGCCACCAATCTCATCATTGACGGCGCGCGAAAAAAGAAAGAAATCGTCTCGCTCGACATCATGCAAGAAAGCGGTTTCGATTTTGGCAAAGACGACCGAAAGCATATTGATAATTGGCTTGATGGGCAAAAAGCCATAGATGCATTGGGTAAGCTTGAGGACGCCTACCGAGACGCAGTATATATGCGATATGTGGAAGACCTCTCTCCAAAAGAAATCGCGGCCATCTCCGGCGTCTCAGAAAATCTAATCTCTGTTCGCATCCACCGAGGCTTGTACAAATTGAAAAAATTGTTAAAACGATGAATATGCAAAACTTTTTCAATCGCCTAAAAACTGAAAAACTGGCGACCGACGAGCGCACAAAAATTCGCGCCAATTTAGCGCAGTATTTGGAAGACCACCCAGTAAGAAACACGGGGCGGCCTCGTCATGTCTGGCAAAGGTCGAAAATATTTTCCCTATTCTTAACATCCAAAGGAAAGATTCCTATGCCAGCATTAATTATCGCCCTAATGATTACGATCAGCGGTGGCCTGTCCACAGCTGCCAACAGTACGCTGCCGGGAGATTTGTTGCACCCGATAAAAGTAAACATAAATGAGAGGGTAAAAGCGATCCTCGCCAGCGGCACGGAAAACGAAGCTGATCTTGCCTTAGAACTCATGAACGAGCGCCTTTCCGAGACCGAACTCCTCGTTCAGAATTCTGATCTAAAAACTGAGGTTGTAGCGCAGGTAGAGGCGAGATTTGACGAGCAAGCCGCCAAGCTGCGCGCGCTGATTGAAAAAGCGCAGGCCGAAGGCAAAACTGAGGTTGCGGCAAAGCTAAGCGCTAATCTCAACGCTATGCTTCAGGTTCACGACCAGGTCATCGCACAGCTTCGTGAAAAACTGGCCGGTGTGGACCCGACAAATATCGAAAATGTCCAGGCCAAGATCAAAGCGGAAATAAAAAACGCTGACGATATCAGCGTACGAATAGAAACCAAGGTCAAAGCAGATGAGAGCAACGCCACATCCACTCCTCCGATAGTCAAACCCAGAGTAGTGGAAGAGGCGGCGAGAGCCAAGCTTGCCGCTGTGCAGTCCAAGATCGATGAAGCCGCAAGATTCATTGAAAATAAAAAATCAAGCGTTAGCGCTGAGGCAGCAGCCAGAGCAGAAGCGAAACTAGCCGAAGCTCGCGCCTTGGTTATTCAAGGGCAAGCTAAACTCGAAGCAGGCGCGTTTGGTGAAGCCTTTGTACTTTTCCAAAAAGCGCACGTTACTGCTCAGTCAGCTAAACTGCAGCTGGAGGTGTCAAAACGGCTGAAGATTGAAATCAATGATGACAAAGATGAAGTTCGACGCGGCAATAGCAAATGATCGAGAACGCGGCAGACAAAACATCAACCTTCAGATAGATATCCGCTAGCCCCACAAGATTCAACCCCTTTCGCTTTGCCAGGGGCCGAAATCTTGACTAAATCTCGCGATAGATTATGATTACTTAAGTTTATATGCTCCGAACCTTAGCTTCAACAGCTACCAAACAAGAAGAAGACCATAGTCAGCGGCAGCGGCAACCAGAAAAAATAACCCTATCAAATTACTTCCCGTCGGGTAGTATTTATTTTTATTCGTTTCCCGCCGGGGAAGATTCCAAATTTTACAATGCTGTTCCGCCGTGGATTGAAGAGCTGGTTGCCGCGCGGCCTTTGGTTTGCGCAGGCGAGCAAGCAAAGGTCCTGGTTTTTTCTGCGACGAGCACGGACGAAATAAAAAACGTTTTACAAAATATTTGCGGTTTGTCACTGGCTAAACCGGAACAAATCATCAAACTATCCGATTCGATCAGCTCAGACCTCAGCGGGGATGCGCGCAACAAAGCCGTAAAAAATAATCTCGGCGGCCTTGTAAAGAAGCGCAATCTCATAATGGCGCAGCCGTTCCTTGATAAAAATCTGAAGGCCACGTTTCAGATCAATCCTGACCTCACGGTCTGGCTCAACGACAAAGAAAATCTGCCGGCGTTTGTGCCATCCCAATACCTGCCACAAAGAACGGCGTGGTTTCAAAATGGCCTGCAGTTTGCCGCGAGTGAAATGCCAGCATTTCCTTGCGTGGTAAAAGTTTCTTCTTCGAGCGCGGGCGACGGCGTGCGCGTCTGCCATGGTGAACACAGCTTTGCCAAAGCCAAAAATGATTTCCGCCGCATAGCGAACCGACCCATCTATGTCGAACAGCATATCCCGGCCAAAGAGAATTATTGCGTGCAGTTTGCTATTCCTTTTGAAAAAAACCAGGATATAGAAATCATCGGCCAAAACAGACAGCTGACCTCACCGGCAGGAGAATTTTTGGGCGCGGCCGTGGATCTCCGGGACGCCAATCCGGTTTTGCAAAAAATCTACGAGGTGCTTCTGGAAACCGTCCTCCCGAAAATTCGCGGCATGGGCTGGTATGGCATCGGTGGCATTGATGTGCTTGTTGACCAGGGCGGCAATTTTTATTTTATCGACGCCAATTTCCGCATGACTGCCACGTTCGCTTATGTTTGCCAGGCCAGAAGCGGACTGATCCAAAAACCAGTCATCAGTTTCACGGGATCGTTCAATGGTTCAATAGAGCAGCTCAAAAATGTGTTGTTCCCGCACGCGACCAAGGGCCATGCTAATCAAATCCTGGAAATGCTGTCTTTGACGCGCCGGCAGGGAACCTATTGGTTCAACGCAGGCATGATGTTTGATCATCCGGAAACCGTTACGCAAAATGCCACAGACCTGCTGCGGCTCGGGGTCAATTCGCAAGTGCTGGCCAACCTGGTACAATCGCCGCACTTATTTTAATAGATACGCTGGCGGAATCGGTTTGATAAACTCTTGAGCCAAAGTGAACCGATAAGCGCCCTGATTGGGAATCACGATTACGTCGCCGGACGTAATTTTTTTTGCGTAAATATAATAGCCCCAAAAATCCCGCGGCGTGCACAGCGAGCCATACAGAGGAAAATTTATTTCCTGGCGGGCGAAATTGGAAATGTTCACAATCGGTAAATAAAAATTCTGGCCAAACTCCCAGCCGGTCATATTGATTCCCCCGTCAGTAACCGCCAGGCCATCCTTTACATCCACCACCTTGAGCACGAGATGCATAGCGCGGGTGGCAATGATCCGTCCCGGCTCCAAAAAAATTTCCGCGTTTACCAGGGGCTGGAGATTTTCGCGGATCGCGCTTGCTATTTCTTTGGCAAACGCCTCCGGACTCGCGGCTCTGGTGATGTAATAGCGCTGCTTAAATGTCACGGGTTTCCCGAGGGCGCTGGCGGATAACTTTTGGAAATGTCCCGGGGACAATGTCCACGGATAGCTGGCAGACCACGGATAGTAACCTTCGATATTATCAGGATAATACCCGCCGCCAATATCAATAAATTTTATTTCTTCCAAAAACGTTTTGGGGAATTTGCTTTTCAAATAACCGCCCAGCTCAGCAATAATCTTCGCGTTCCTGCCAGGAAAGCGATTGAGGCTCGAGTGAAACTGAACGCCTGAGAGCTCGAGATTTCTGATTTTTCCTGCCTGGTGCCAGAACCGACCGAGGTCTTTTAGAGGAATGCCAAATTTGGACCAGGTTTCATGGAGCTTGGAAAAAAATCTTACGCCTGCCCTGAGTTTTGTGGTTTTACCGCGAAGAAGCTTGCCAACTCGGGCAAGCTCGCTAAAATTGTCGATATTCAAAATCACCCGGCCCGCGTGTTTTTGGGCCAAGGCTAACTCTTTATCAGTTTTGCCTGGACCAGTAAACAAAATCTGCCTAGCGCCCGCCTGAAGCGCGAGATCCAGTTCCCTGCCGCTTGAGGCATCGAGTCCCCAGCCGCGCTTCACCGCGGTTCGCAAAATATGCGGATGATAGTTAGTTTTGATCGCGTAAAAAAATCTGCTTTGCCGAAGCGGTTTGCGAAATCCTGATTCAAACTCGCCAATTGATTTGTTTAGCTCGGCATCATCAATTAAATAAAACGGTGTTTCGTTTTTTTTCGCGATAGCTAAAATTTTGGATTTCTTGCGCCACACCGAATCGGCCACATGCCGCAGGCTGCCAGTCTCATGATGCTGTTTGCTTTTGAGAAATTGAGTAATCAAATCCATAGCAGCCCTGATTATAACAAAAAGCACCTCTTTTGAGATGCCTTTTGTTCT
>MFEF01000015.1 GCA_001777515.1 Candidatus Doudnabacteria bacterium RIFCSPHIGHO2_01_48_18 | reverse complement strand
CCTTGAGTGAAATCGAAAGGTGTTTTTTGTTGCAAATAAAAGAGGGCCGACCGGAGTCAGCCCTCAAACTTGGAATTGGAGTAGCGCAGAGAAAATTACCTGCGCTGAATGGGGGAATTTACGTAACGAAGCCTTCGCCGCCAACCGTTCTTCACCCTTCCCGGCAACCCTTCCCAAAGACAGGATACCGAAAGGCAAAAAAACAAAAACGACAGAATTCCTAACACTACCTGTGCTTCAGATCGCTGGCTGCGCACAACTTGTGCCGCGAACCCAATACAGGCAAGGAACATCAATAAGGCGAAGGTGTAAGCAAGAACCTGGTTGCCCTTGCCTTCCAACCATGTACGCTTATGCATCATGGGATTCCTCCTATTGTGCGAAATGATAGCACAAAAACAGCCCTTTGTAAAGGAACTGTAGCGTGATTTTGCCTGATATTATTGCTTTTTAACGAGTGCTGTCCATTCTTTCTTGGCCAGCTCTTTGTCGCCCGCGATGAGTTTTACTATGTCTGCCCTGCTGACTATGCCGACCAATTCACCATCTTGTGTCACAGGCACTGGGTTTGCTTTCTTGTGCAGAAAAATTTCCGCCAGGCTCTCGATCGAGTCCTCAGGCGAAGCCGTGATTACATCCGAAGTCATGACTTCGCTCACTTTGGTGGCGGTCAAAACCGCGAGCTGCTTTTCGATCTCGTCCCCGTTGACTGGATTATCAAGGTAAAGAAAACTGCCAAGCACGCCGAGTATTTTCGGCACATGCACCGGCTCTTCAAGCTTTACCATATCTGCCTCTGTAACAATACCGACCACGTGATCAAGTTCGTCGACAACGGGCAGACCGGAAAGCCCGTTTAAGAACATCAGCCTTGCCGCTTCTTTTATAGAATCAAACGGCGAGCAAAAGATTACATTTTTGGTCATGATATCCTTGATTGAAGTCATAGAATTTTTAATTTTGCAATTTTCAATTTCCAATCAATTCCCAATGTTCCAATTTTCAAACATTAAGTCATTGAAAATTCAATGAAAATTGTAAATTGAGAATTGAAAATTAATTGTTAAGTTATCTTCCATCCATTATCCGTCTTTTCAATCTTTCCACGGAACTTGAACCCTGCGGCCAGCTTGTGTCCCCCGCCTCCAAAAGATCTGGCTATTTCGGAAACATCCACGCCTTTGTGCGGTTCTGATCTCAAGCTTCCTTTGATTTCCTCGCCGCGCTGCTTGAGGAGCATCGAAAACTTGGCTTCCGGAATAGTATTGAGGAGTTCCACAACCCCCTCGAGATCTGCTTCGCTCGCGTGCGCTTTGTCCAAATCCTCTCCGGTAACTACAGTATATACAACCTTGCGATTCTCGTCGAAACGCGCGTGCTCGAGAGCCATAGCCCACACCCGCAGTTTAGGCAGATCTTTTTGCGACAATGTAAACCGAGAAATCAGATCAAGCTTCGCGCCCTTGCGCAAAAGCTCTGCGGCGACCTCCAGCGTCGCGGCCGTAACATTGGCGTGCCTAAAGCCTCCAGTGTCAGTAAATATTCCGGTAAGCAAATTGAGCGCGGTACTTTTGTCTATCTCCGCTCCCCAATCCTGAAGCATGGCATACACGAGCTCGCAGTTCGCGGCTTTCCCTTCATCCCAGACATTCACTGTCCCAAACATCTGCGTATCGTGATGGTGATCAATATTCAGGATAGGTTTACTCCACAAGCTGAGCTCTGAAAATCCCGTGCGCGAGAGCACGCCGCAGCCCAGAGTGATGAGCGCATCATAATCAGTGAAATTTTCCGGAAGCCCAGACAAAACCGCGCTGTGCCCCGGCAAAAACAAGAGATTTTCTGGTACGCCGCCGTACGCGACGAGTGCTGTCTCTTTGCCCATATTCTCCAAAACGCGCGCTAGCGCCAGCGCGCTGCCGAGATCATCGCCGTCTGTGTATTCGTGCGAGATCAAAATAAATTTCTGATTATTCTCAATCAAATTTTTAGCTTTCGCAAAATTTTGCTTGAGCGTGTTTGAGACTGGTATGCTCATTTTTCCTCGCTCGGATCACTCGTGCCGTCTACATGCAAATCTTCCAGCATCTTGGTAATCTTGCCGGCATGCTCTCCTGAGGAATCGGAAATAAAAACAATTCGCGGGATTTTCTTCATCTCTAGTTTTTGATAAAGCATGCCTTGGATATCATAAATATAATTTTTTAGAATCGCAATCACAGCTTTCGTGTCCTGGCCAAGCGCAGAAATAAAAATCTTGGCATGCTCGAGATCAGGAGAAACATTTACAGCCGTCACCGTCAACAGTCCGGTGATGCCTTCCGGTTTTTCTTCAACTAAATATTGACTTATTAATTGCTGTATTAAGGAATTTACTTTTTCTTGTCTGGTAGACATGTACTATTAGGCTACTAAATTACGAATATTCTACGAAAGTACGAAATGTATTGTTGGTATTTTCGTATTATTTCGTAGTTCGTAGCTACGTGCCTTTCTTTTTCACGCTCTCGTCAAATATTTCCAAAACGTCGCCGGCTTTGACCGGGGTTTTAACTTTTATTTTCAAACCAAACTCTTTTCCTTGTCCGACCTCGCTGACCTCGATCTTGTTCTGCTGCAGCTCGTCAATCTTGCCTTCGCCAATTGGCGACTTGTCCCGGTAAATGCGGAATTTTTTCTTGTCCGCGATCTTTCCTTCCGCGACCTCGCCGCCAACAATCATCAGATCTTTTTCTGTACGAAACACGGCTTTGATTTTCGCGCGTCCGAGGATGGTTTCTACTACAACCATTGGCATCATGACCAGCAGCGCCTGAGTGACATCTTCGATCAGCTCATAAATGATATCGTATATATCAACCGTAATGTTTTTCTGCTTGGCGAGCTTGGCCACCCCCGGCGTCATGCGGGTATGAAAACCAATGATGGTGCTTTGTGTATTCTCTGCCAACTGAATGTCAGATTCGGTAATCTCGGCGACCTTTTGATCAACAATATTAAGTTTAACGTCCTCAGTGCCAAGCTTTCCGAGCGCGTCAGTGATAGCGCCGAGACTGCCTTGCACATCAGCGCGCAATATCAATTTCAGCTCCCGAGTATTGGGATCGGCTTTGATCTGTGATCTGCTCATCAGTCTCTTCACGCGCTCCAGTTTCTGCAAAGTTATCGCTTGCGATTTGGCTTCCTCGAGGCTGCCTGTCACCTTGAGAATATCTCCCACCTCAGGTACATCAGAAATGCCGGAGATCAAAACTGGCTGGGATGGCGTGACCTCTTTCAGTTTGCGCCCCAAAGCGTCTTCCATAGTACGGACTTTGCCAAAAGCTGTTCCGACAATGACAGTATCCCCGACCTTGAGTGTTCCATTCTGCACGAGTACCGTGGCAACCGCGCCTTGCCCGCGCGATAAATGCGATTCGATGACTGTGCCAAGAGTCTGTCCGGCTGGATTGGCTTTGAGCTCCTCCATTTCTGCAACAAGCAAAATAGTTTCAAGAAGTTTATCAATGCCGAGACCTGTTTTTGCGGACACCGCTACTGCGGGCGTAGTACCGCCCCATTCCTCGATGGTTACACCCAAGGAAGACAAATCGCTTTTCACGCGGTCCGCATTGGCTTCGGGTTTGTCGATTTTATTGATCGCGACAATCATCGGGGTTTTGGTCAGCTTCGCGCGGTTGATTACTTCCAGGGTCTGCGGCTTCACGCTATCGTCAGCCGCCACCACAAGCACGATGATATCAGTGACGTTCGCGCCCCTAGCCCTCATAGCCGCGAATGCTTCGTGTCCGGGAGTATCCAGAAAAGTGATTTTACGACCTGCAAAATCATCCCGAGCTTGCCGAGGGATCCCTCGGTTCGCTTCGCTCTCTCGGGATTTCGGTTTCTCCCCGGGAGGAACCTCAACCTGATACGCGCCAATGTGCTGCGTGATAGCGCCCGCTTCTGTGGCCACGACATTGGTTTTGCGAATCGTATCAAGCAGTGTGGTTTTACCATGGTCAACATGTCCCATGACAGCCACAATCGGCGCGCGCAGAACGAGATTGGCTGGATCTTCTTTGGCGATTAGGTCATACACATAACCTAAGGCCAGCTTTGTTCCCTCGCTTTCTTTTTTTTGCACCTCTACCTCAACGCCAAATTCGGAAGCAATGATCCCTGCGGTTTCCGCGTCAATCTCTTCGTTGATTGTGGCCATTACGCCGTTTTGAATAAGTTTTTTGATTACCGCGGTTACAGGCTGCTTCAGCTTTTCGGAAAAATCTTTGACCGTGATCAGAGGCGGCACAGTAATTTTCGAAACTTTTTCCGGGGCTGCTGCCTGCGTCACAACTCTCCCGGAAAGAACAGTAATAATTTCTTTGGCCAAGCTGTTATCAACCTTGCGCGCTTTCATGGATACGCGAAAACCAGCCACGCGCATTTTGTTGCGCAGCTCCTGCACTGACATATTTAATTGCTGAGATAAGGTTGATAAATCCATATAAGTTAGTCCTCATTATGGCACTTTTAATGCCTTTTTGCAACCGCCCGCAACCGAAAGGACTGAGAGTGTCTTGGTGACAACATCCCAGTCCTGTTTTGGCGCGCATGGCTATCTTAGCCCCGCGAGTTTGATTTCACTTTGCGCTTTCAGATCATGTGCGATGCCAAGCGCGCTTTTATACGGCACCCCGGACTTTGATAAATCCCGGGCGTAGTACTCGATGTGCTTCGCGGTCGCTCGCTCCCATTGCAGCCATTTTTCCAGCTGCAAACGACGGCGGGTTTCTGGACATTTCGTTCGCCTGGCGCGATCTGTCTGGTTCTTGGAGAAACTATAAAATTCTTTCGGACTAACACTCACAGCCGAATACTTCTCCATAACTGCTATACGAGTCTTGGCCTTGGCATCAAATCCTGACCATATTTCATATCCGAAACGTCCATATTTGATCGCGACCACTGCGCATTTGGCAGTTACCACTACCACAACCATTAGCGTAAATCTAGCTGGTACAACAGATAGTGTTCCGATAATGTACGCGGTGTGCAAGCCAATCGCTTCAGAGAGCAGCATCGTTACACCGCTGCCAATAACGCTTCCCCAAATAAACCGCTTCCGATCATTGCTGACAGTAAATCCAAAGCATAAGCCAAGCAGAAACATGAAACTGATCAGTGATATGTCCGGTCTATAGGTTAGCGAAATTACTGTGGTAGGTACAAGACCGCCCGTAACTACACCTGTCACGAGTGGCGCGCGTTTTTCTGCGTCTCTATCGTCCCTGGCTTTATTTCTGACTACCTCAACATTCTTCACAGCGACATTTGCCACGCTGCGCATCCGGTCCCAATGCAGCGCTGCTGAAATCCTGCTCATCTATGTCCCCCTTCCGATTCTTCTGCAATCAACTATATCAAAACTGCCTCGTTTTCCCAACTATCATTTTGATTTTTCGTTTCGCGACGCTGACAATGGCGGGTGCTTTGGTGTAAACCTGCCCTTCGATGGACAGTGGCAGCTTGCGCGGACCTAAGACTTCTACCTTCTTTGCATGCATAATCGTGGCTCCGGGAACATTGTCAAGACAGCCGGTTGCCAGCTCTTTCCGGTACCGGATGATTTGCCCGCTGGCCAGCTTGCTTAACAGCAATATATCTAATAGCTTATCGGTCGGGTCCCCCAGTTTGACCTTGCAGCCTTCGTTGTTGCGGCAATTGATAATCTGCGCGCCAAAAACCTCCGAAGAAACTTTGTATTTATTATCAAGCGACAGATTGATCTCGAATGGCTGAAGCTTCATGAAGCGGCGCACGCTCGAGAGCCCGAAGATACCCGGCTCGATTTGCGAAAATTGATTCTCTCCCAGCTCCACCTTGGATAAAAAATAATGCTCATTGATTTCCCCGAGATCAAGCCCGGCCACCAGGCGGCCAGCCAATGTTTTGACAGACTGCTCAATGTCCGGAGAAATGCCAAAAATCTGACCGAGACGCGAGCCTGGGTCAAGCGAAATAAAACCGACAGTGATGTCAGCATTCTGGCGGATCAATGTGTTGATCGCGCGGTTGAGCGTGCTGTCTCCCCCGACCACGATAATGGTTCTCGCTTCGAGACCGATGGCCTGCTCCACCAGCAGCTCTACGGTTCTGATTGATGTGACGCGGTAGGTCTCACCCTCGATATGATTTTCCGCGAGCAGGTTGAGGAGACGGCCTTGTATCCGCTCAAAATATCTGACTTCTTTGTCCTTGCCTGGATCAAAGATGTAGAAATACATTATTTCCTTATGGCCTGTAAATTATTCTTCGTCCACCACTGGCTCCATGTCTCCGCTCTCAGGCATGGCCATCGTGCAGGATCCCATGAATCTTGCCCCCTCTGTTATCGACAGTCTGGCGCAGGAAATATTACCAGAGACTTTTCCAGTTTCCTGAATCAAAAGATTATCTTTGATTTTGATTTCACCTTTGATGTTGCCCGCGATCACTGCGTTACCAGCGTCAATGTCAGCTTCGATTCTCGCTTGCGGACCAACGTACAAATTTTTTGATGTTTTTACTTTACCGGTCACAAATCCCTCAACGCGGATGTCTCCTTCGCTGACGAGATCACCTTCGATTTTTACTGAAGCGCCGACAACGGTTTCCGTTGCGCCGTCCCCATAATCTTCTCTTTTTCCCATAAGTGCCATGTTAATTATTATTAATGTTACTTGTTATTTAGCTGCTTGTTTTCTCGCTTTTTCTATTGCTTCTTTTTCTTCGTCTGTCAGATGCGTGTCTGCTTTGCCGCTCGTGATATTTTTGCTGTAGATGCGCGTCCCCTCTCTGGCATGCAGTGAGCTTATTACTATACCACTGTCGTTTCCATCCAGTAAAGCAAGGGCAAAGCTCATATTCCCGCCGGCTTCGGGGAAGGGATTGAAACGCACCAGACCGGCTTTTTGCATATTGAGGCGGTTTTGATCAACGAGCTGCTCGAGAATCACGCCGAGCTCCCGCAGGTTCTTGTTATGAGTCGCGAGCGTTTTCTTGTGCTTGAGAACTATTTCCTGAAGATTGCCCACCTCCTCGCCCTCGAGAAGCTGCGATTGCGCGGTTTTGTATTTGGAAAAGCGCCAAGCAAGGATCGCCAGGGAGACCAGACTCGCAATCGACAAAAAAAGCGCGGCCAGGGTGATGTATGGATTATTCAGGAGAGATATCATATAATAGTAGGGCCAATTAACTTTAACCATTATAGCGACATGGAGCCTGCAAGCCAAAATCTCGATCCAGATTTTCAAACAGACACCCGAGCGATCCGCAAGGATCTCAAAAAAGTCATCATTACCAATGTGGCGTTTGTCGTGCTCCTGCTGGGGCTTTATTTTATAAATCAGAAACTCGGGTTCCTCAGCAAGTTGGAAAACTTATTTTAGGCATTCGTTCACCCGCCTAAACTTTGCGGGCTCAAGGGCCCATAGTATAGTGGTAATACGGGGCATTCGCATTGCTCAGACGGGAGTTCGATTCTCCCTGGGTCCAAATTTGCGCGAAATTATTTGAAGAAAGATAACACCTCGCTTCGCTCGGCGAATCCGCTCGGGCGGCGCGGGCGTTCCTCCCCCACCCCCTTTCCGCCGCGCCCTCGCTTTCAAAAAATTCGTGCCGACAGTTAAAAAAAAGAATTTATAGGGCCTCATTGAGGCTTTTTTATTTTATCCAAATTACCATTGATAAACGCGTCTAAATATGCTAGGATAGCGCGGGACTAATTGAGCCGTATTTGGCTCAAAG
>MFEF01000014.1 GCA_001777515.1 Candidatus Doudnabacteria bacterium RIFCSPHIGHO2_01_48_18 | reverse complement strand
GTTTTGTTTTAGTTTTAAGGTTTTGTCACCTCAAGTATACCAAAACAAAGCATCTTTTGTTGTTAAAGGACTATTTACTATTATTCACCAAATTCGTAATAGGGATATGGAGCAACTCGTCCGGCAACTAAAAACCATGGGAGTTTTGAAAACGCCGCACATCATCAATGCGTTTTTGGCGTCTGATCGTAAATTTTTTGTTAGCCCGCAGCATGCAGAGGACGCGTATCTTGATACGGCCCTGCCAATCGGCAGAGGACAAACTATTTCCCAACCCTTAACCGTGGCGTTTATGATGGAGCTGCTGCAGCCACGCGCTGGACAGAAGATTTTAGATATTGGCTTTGGTTCAGGATGGACTACGGCCATCCTCGCGCATATCGCAGGGGAGAAAGGACAGGTTTACGCGTTTGAAATCGACAGTGAAATATTTGAATTTGGCAAAAAAAATTTGCAAAATTTTTTCTACAAAAACATTCGGCTCATGCGCGGTTCAGGTCTCGCGGGCCTGCCCCAGGAAGCGCCGTTTGACCGCATCCTGGTTTCGGCCGCCTCAGAGAGCTTGCCTTCAAGCCTCATAGCGCAAACGGCGGTTTCTGGCCGGCTGGTCATCCCCATCGGTACCCCCATGGACTCTGCCTTGACTTTGGTAGAGCGCGTAAGCGACAATGAAACCAGACAAAAGGTATTTCCTGGATTTGCGTTTGTGCCGCTAACTGAATAATTCAATCATGAGGCAAATCTTATCACTTCTAAAATGGACCGCGATTTTACTTGTCATAGCGAGCGTGGCGTTTGCCATTTTCGTCGGGATCAAGCTGAATAAACCAGCGACCACAGAAAGCCTGGCGCGAGATTTTGAAATCCGCAAAGGCGATACCGCCGGACAGGTGGTGGATCGGCTCATGGAAAATAAATTCATCCGCAATGATCTGATCATGGAGGTTTATCTCCGGTGGAAAAATGCGGAAGACAAACTGCAAGCGGGTGTTTACCTGCTCGACAGCAACATGACCATTCCAGAGATCGTGCAGATTCTGACGCAAGGTCAGGTGAAGGCTTCGGGCCTGCGCGTGACCGTGATCGAGGGTTGGGGCATTCGCGACATCGCCACGAGATTTGAAAATCTCGGATTGGCGCAAACAGAAGAGTTCACCGAAGCTGCCGGTCTGCCGCTTGTGCTGGAAAATGATCTGCCAGATTATTCGCAGTATGATTTTTTGAAACACAAACCAGCCGGCGCTTCCTTGGAAGGATTTTTGTTTCCTGATACTTATCTGGCCAAAGAAGACTCGAGCGCCGAGACGATTGTGAGAAAAATGCTCGACAACTTTGGCAGCAAGGTCACGCCACAGATGATCACGGAAATCGAAAAACAAAACCGCAAGCTTTATGACGTTCTCATCCTTGCCTCGCTTGTGGAGCGCGAGGTTGGAAGAAATCTCAAAACCGGAACCAAGCTGACTGAGCAGCAAATAAAAACCTTGGCGGAGGAGCGCCGTCTCGTGGCCGGGGTGTTCATGAACCGTCTCAAGCTAGGCATGGCGCTCGAGTCAGACGCGACAGTCAACTACATCACCGGCAAAAAAACCCCCCGGGCAGCACTCGAGGATCTCAATATCTCCTCGCCCTACAACACTTACCTGAATCGCGGCTTGCCGCCAACGCCTATCGGCAACCCATCTTTAGATTCAATCCGCGCCGCAATCAGCCCCGCAGACACGGATTTTCTGTTTTTTCTGACTGCGCCGGACGGAACCGCTTATTTTGGCCGAAATCTCCAGGAACACGCCCGAAATCGTCAGCTTTACCTTGAATAGTTGTGGAGGTTGACAGTACTGGAAAGCCCGTATATACTCTTATTAACAAATTAATTCCTAAGAAAGTAGGCGTCCTAACGGACTTAATCTCTAACAAAGGGGCCCGCCGAGGACTAAATAGCCTATAGGCATTAGCTTATAGCTTGTAGAACTCGGTGTAAGCCGAGATTTTTTTATCCCTCACCCTTTCATTGATGTAATTTATTGAAAGTCGTTGAAGGATAAATATACATAAGTTTAGAATTGAGATTAATTATTTAAGTGTAAGAAAGGGTGAGGGATGCTCAATAAACAAGAAAAGAAAGACCTGGTGATCAAACTGGCCGAAGACATCAAAGCGTCCAAGGCTGCGGTGTTTTGCGATTTTGCTGGTCTGCCCACGAGAGAGATCCAGAAGATTCGCTCCACCTTGCGGAAAGAAAATGTCAGCTACAAGGTTGTGAAGATCAACCTTCTCAAGAAAGCCTTGCGTCTGGCCGGAATCGACATCAAGGCCCTGACCTTAAACAAACCCATGGCAGTCAGTTTATCTGCTGATGATGAAACCGCGGCTGCCCGCATTTTGCACACGTTTGCCAAGACTCAGGAAAACCTCAAGATCGTCTCCGGCATGCTCGATAATGCCATTATAGATGCTTCCCAAGTCAAAGCTCTCGCATCCCTTCCAACTAAACAGGAACTCCTCGGACAGCTAGTGGGGGTTATTGCCGGTCCGGTTAGAAATTTGGTCGGAGTGTTATCTGGCAATGTGAGGCAGTTGGTTTACGTGCTTAATGCTATTGGGCAGAATAAATAATTTTCAATTTTGTAATTTTCAATTTCCAATCAATTTTCAATGATCAATGTCAGGATTGATAATTAATAATTTTAGAAAGGGTACAATATGGCAGAAGAAACAGCAAAAACCGACCTGTCCACCGTAGCCTCGGCGAAGGCGGAAGTTCCAGAGAAATTCAAAGCTCTTGTTGATTCAATCGACAAACTCTCCGCTCTTGAACTCTCTGAACTCGTCAAAGTACTCGAGGACCGGTTCGGCGTCTCAGCAAGCGCTCCGATGATGATGGGGTCGGTGCCGGCGGCAGGAGCAGGCGCAGCAGCCGCAGAAGAGAAGACTGATTTCACAGTCGAGCTCTCTGAAGCAGGCAGCAACAAAATCGCGGTCATCAAAGTGGTCCGCGAAGTCACAGGCAAGGGCCTGAAGGAAGCCAAAGACCTTGTCGATGGCGCGCCAAAGCCAGTCAAAGAAAACGTGCCGAAAGCAGAAGCCGAAGAGCTCAAGAAAAAGCTCGAGGAAGCAGGCGGCAAAGTGGTTTTGAAGTAACAGGAGATCTATATCAAAAAGCGACCTTAGATGGTCGCTTTTTGATTTTGAAAATGGTAAATTGAACTCATGACTCAGCCCCTGGCAGCAAAAATAAGACCGACGTCTCTAGCCGAATTTATCGGTCAGGAGCATTTGGTAGGTCCTGGAAAACCTTTGCGCGTCGCGATCGAGACCGGGCATTTGTTTTCGTTTGTGCTCTGGGGTCCTCCGGGCGTTGGCAAAACCACGCTGGCCAGGATCCACGCATCCGCACTCTCCGCAAAGCTCTATGAGCTTTCCGCCGTGAGTGCGGGCAAGGATGATGTCAAAAAAATTGTGGCTGATGATGCTGGCGGCAAACCCAAAGTGCTGTTCCTCGATGAAATCCACCGCTTTAACAAAGCCCAGCAAGATTTTTTGCTGCCCTATGTTGAATCAGGGGAACTCACTCTCATTGGCGCGACCACAGAAAACCCCAGCTTTGAGGTGATCGCGCCTTTGTTGTCTCGGACAAGGGTTTTTGTGCTGAGTGAATTTAACCGCGAGGAGATGGGCAGAATCATCAAGCGCACGGGCCTCACGCTTGATGACGAAGCCCGCGATTGGCTGATAGAAATGGCTAACGGCGATGCCAGGCAAGCGCTCAGCATGCTCGAGGCCACCTCCAAGCTCTATGACAAAATTACAGCGGAGACTCTCAAAGAAACCCTGCAGTCAAAACACCTCAGGTATGACAAAAAAGGCGAGGAGCACTACAACACTATTTCTGCGTTCATCAAATCCATGAGAGCCAGCCAGCCAGACGCGGCCCTCTATTATCTGGCGCGCATGATAGATAGCGGGGAGGACCCCAAATTTATTGCCAGGCGCATGGTGGTGTTTGCCTCCGAAGACATTGGCCTGGCGCTGCCGACCGCGCTGGTGGTGGCAAACGAAGTTTTCCGGGCCGTAGAAACCATTGGCCTTCCAGAAGCGGCCATCAACCTCGCGCATGGCGCGGTCTATCTCTCGCAAGCAAGGAAAAACCGGGCATCCTATGACGCGTATTTTGCGGCGCTTGCGGACGTACAAAAATATGGCAACCTGCCAATCCCTATGTCGATCAGAAACGCGCCCACGAGGCTCATGCGCGATATCGGGTACCATAAAGGCTATGAGAAATACACGCGCGAATCGCTGTTGCCAGAAAAATTAAAAAACAAAAAATATCTACAGGACCAATAACAAGGCCGGCGCACCCCGGATAGAACGCGCCGGCCTTTTGTGATTTCGTGGTTGCTATTGTCTCAAGACAAATACATTATGTACAGTCTGACATATCCAAATAGGGCAAACAGTGCTAGACTCAACACTCGAAAGGAAATTTATGAGAAAACCCAAACGTTGTTCGAAATGCGGTTACAACTACCTCGTACAGGTGCAGCTGGAAGGCACGCCTTTTGACGAAAAACCACCAGCGCAGAAATGCCCGAAATGCGGCGAATCTGCGTAAAATGAGAAGAGCGGCCGCTTATAACGCGCGGCCGCTCTTTTTTGTCGCCATGGCTAGCTTTTTTGCCAGCCGATTTCGATTATCACACCACCGGGAAACACGATCCGTCCGGCCTGATTTCTCTCAAACACGATTGGATTTGCCGGATGCTTGAACTCCCAATCTGCCTGGCTCCTGAGCTTTCCTTCCTGGGTGTGCTGGCTAGCAGCGAAAACTCGGATAGGGGCGTCCTGGGAGAGATTGTGCTTGAGGTAGAAGATGGGCCGTGCTTCGTGTCGTCCGGGCGCTCTGAGGAACGCATATTTCGGACGGTTAAGTCCAGCTTCCGCATCTAGCTCTTTGACGGGCCTCGTTTCTCCGGTCTCGAGATTCAGCAGATAAAATCCTGCTTCATCGAGCGAGAAGACCTCTGGTTTCGGTGCGATGATTTTCAACATATTGCCTCCTGGTTTCTGTGGATCACGGGAAAGCCCAGCTGTTCCATGCGCTTGTAAAACACTGCCAGTTCCTCGTGGGTGGCGCCAGTCTGGGCAAAATCGCCGAGACGTCTGACGATCCGTTCTTGAAAACTCGCCTGGGCGTGGATCTGGTACTTGGAATCGATTCTCGCGTATATCGAGAGCAAACGGTTGAGATCAACCAAAACTGCCCGCTTGTCCAAGCTTTGGATTTGTTTCGACATTGATACCTCCTGCTTACATCCAGCATACTCTTTGTTCAGAGTTAATCCAAATCCTCGCCGCGCAGTCGCCGTGCGTCAACTTTTCGCGTTTTAGAATCTGGCCTTTGTTTAAAAGCGGTTCAATAGTGCTCGGTTGCGGTTTTGACACTCTTCCTCCTAGTCTTTGACGACGCCAACATCGTCTGGAATATGGAATGCTTTGCCGAGATGTTCTTTCGGGCCGCTGATGATGACAGCTTTCCCTTCTTCCTTGCCATCAACCTTTTTGTACTTGCCGTCGAGCTTCATCATGCCGCGGCGCTCGTCGGCTGGTTTGCCGTGTTCTTTTTCCAAATGAAAACGGTCACCCGGCTCGAGCGTGATGAACGGCTGCTTGCTGGTTACGCCAATGCCTGGTCCCAATCCGAATCGGTCATCTGATCTACACATGATTCACTCCTTATGGCTTGTCCTAGTTCTGCCATAAAGGATACTCCCGGTGGTTTTTGGAGTAAAGACGCCTGACAATAAGCCAGGCTTGATTATAAGCGATTCGGTCGCGGGAACTCGAAGCCTGTGTCAACGGGAAATAGAAATGTCCTAGTTCTGTTGTTTAATGATAGATGCAAGACGAGCGATAAAGATTGACAAAAGGTGAACTTTCGTATACTATGACAGTAATTCAACATGCAAAAGAAACAAAACAATTTCGTTTTTATCGATGGGCAAAATCTAAACCTTGGAATTAAGAATTTGGGTTGGAAGTTGGATTATGGGCGCTTCCGAAAATATCTTGCAGAGAAATATGCCGTTACCACAGCGTACTACTTTATAGGTTATATGCCTGGCAACCAGCCGCTTTATTCTGTTTTGCAAAAGGCAGGCTACGTTTTAGTTTTCAAACCCACTATTCCAGACAGCGATGGTAACGTCAAAGGTAATATTGATGCTGATTTAGTCTTGCAAGCAATGATCGATTTTCCGACATATGACGAGGCGATGATAGTTACAAGTGACGGTGATTTTTACTCCCTAGTAAAACATCTTTATCAAAACCACAAATTGTTATGCGTAATGAGTCCCTACATTAGAACTTGTTCAAGTTTACTGAAGAAAGAGGCCAAAGAAAAGATAATTTTTATGGACAACTTGCGTAAGAGACTTGAGTATAAATGAAAAAGCACCGCCAAGGGACGGAACCCGAGGAAGTGCTTTTTCTTGTATATAAGAATACAGTATCATACCTGGCACATTTTGTCAAGCATTTGGGTCAGGGCTTAAGTGCGCGGTTGCGAATTCCGTGTGCTGCCGCGAAGAGAAGAGTTGACCTTAGACTTGTCAAAGTCAACTAAAAAGCGATTCTGTTGACTTTAGTATTATATTGATTATTGGTATAAATAAACTTATGAATGAAGAAGATCATAAATTAGTGGTGTTTCAGAGGAAAGACATCCGCCGCCGGTTCCACGGGGGCGAGTGGTGGTTTGTAATCGCCGATGTTGTAGCGGCTTTGACTGATTCGACTGATCCGGCGCGGTATGTGCGCGATTTACGCTATCGTGATGAGGATCTGGCAGCTCTTATGTCCCCTGTGGATAAAGGGGCGTCTCAAATTGCGACGCCCCTTGGAGCCGGCCCTAAAGGGGGGGTACAAATTGTACTGCCCCTTGAATTACCCTTTGAAACTGCAGGCGGCAAGCAAAAACTGCCATGTTGGAACACCGAGGGCATTTTTCGGCTTATCCAGTCTATCCCGAGTAAAAAAGCCGAGCCTTTTAAACGCTGGCTGGCGCGCGTGGGATACGAGCGGGTAGAGGAAATAGAAAATCCAGAACTGGCGCAAAAAAGAATGAAGGCGCTTTATAAAGCCAAGGGTTATAGCGACGAATGGATTGAACGTCGTGTGCGGGGTATTGCCATAAGGCATGAGCTGACCGACGAATGGGAAAAGCGGGGCATTAACGAGCAGCAGGATTTCGCAATTCTAACCGCGGAAATATCAAAAGCGACGTTTGGCATCACACCAAGCCAGTACAAAAAACTCAAAGGGCTTAAACGGGAAAATTTACGCGATCATATGGATGATCTCGAGCTTATCTTTACCCAGCTTGGCGAAGCGGCCACAACGCAGATTACCCGAACAGACGACGCGCGCGGCATGGAGAAAAACAAAGACGCGGCGCGGCGCGGCGGAGCCGTGGCCGGCACGGCACGAAAGCAGCTGGAAAAAGAGACCGGCAAGAAAGTTATGAACAGCAAGAATTATCTCCAGCCAAAGAACGAAGCAAAACGTTTGCCAAAGGATAAATAATATGAAAATCGAACTGCATCAGATCCCGATTCGTGAAGTCGTTGACGACTACAAAGACAGTGCCGAGGAGGGCGTGGTAGGGTATGGCGGCAAGCTGAATATCCGGCCGAAATACCAGCGCGAGTTTATCCAGCACCTTCCAGAATACCCCGCAGCTTGCTGCGGGGATGAATGGCTCAATATAGCCTTCCTGCGGGGTGCAATACCCCGACAGGAAGGTGCTGGATTTATTTACAAAGCCGAACAGCAGATCGCCGTCATCAATTCAGTGATGGGTGGTTTCCCGTTGAATGCGATGTATTGGGTGAAAAACAGCGACGGCAGTTTTGAAACCCTGGACGGCCAGCAGCGCACGGTGAGCGTCTGCAATTTTTTGGCCGGGGATTTTAATGTCATGGACGAGGGATATCAGAAGTATTTTGAGAATTTAAGCGATGACAAGAGAAAGAAAATTCACGATTATATACTCATGGTGTATTTTTGCGAGGGGACGGACGATGAAAAACTGGCGTGGTTCAGGGTCATCAACACAGCCGGCGAAAAACTCACTCCACAGGAGTTGCTGAATGCCATTTATTCGGGGCCTTGGGTAACAGATGCCAAGCGGTATTTCAGCAAGAGCAATGCCCCAGCGTATTTGTTGGCCCATGATTATGTGAGCGGAGCGTTGAACCGCCAAGAATATCTGGAAACCGTGCTTCGCTGGATCAGCAACGACAAAATAGAGGATTACATGGGCAAGCACCAAAAAGACAAAGACGCCGACAAGCTGTGGGAATATTTTCAGAATGTGATAGCGTGGGTGCAAAAAAATTTTCCAGATTACCGCCGTGAAATGGCTCATGTGGAATGGGGCGAGTTGTACAACGAATTCAAAGACAAAAAACTTGATCCGAAAAAGCTAGAAAAAGAGGTGACAGAGTTAATGCAGGATGACGATGTGACAAAAAAATCTGGCATTTATCCGTACGTTCTGACTAGACAGGAAAGATTTCTAAACATTCGTGCGTTTAGTGACAAAATGAAGAGAGAGGCATATGAGAGACAAAAGGGAATTTGCCCGTTCTGCAAAGGCGAGAACAAGAAAAAGAAATGGGATATTTCTGAAATGGAAGCCGACCACATAACCCCTTGGCACGAGGGCGGAAAAACCGTTACCGAAAATTGCCAGATGTTATGTAAAGCGGATAATAGAACTAAATCTGGAAAATAAAATACGATGTCGTTATGAAAGAATAAACAGCCATGAAAATCAATTGCCGGCAGAATTATTTGAAGTTTTAGGTTACATGACCCAAGCTCAAGCACTTAATATATTGAAAATGGGTGACAACGTTTTTCTGACAGGCGAACCCGGATCAGGCAAAACCCACACCATTAATCAGTTTGTAAATTATTTACGACGGCAAAAAATTGAAATCGCCATTACAGCCTCCACCGGTATTGCCGCTACGCATATTGGTGGGATGACTATTCATTCTTGGTCTGGAATAGGGATTCGAAAAACCTTATCCAAACCGGAGCTAAAAGAGCTGGAGAGTAGGGATAGATTAGTTTTTCGATTGGAGAAAACGCAAGTTTTGGTTATTGATGAAATTTCCATGCTCGATGCTAGGACACTTACAGTGGTTGATGAGGTTTGTCGGGCATTAAGGAAGAGTGATCATCCATTCGGCGGCATTCAAGTAGTGTTTGTCGGAGATTTTTTCCAGTTGCCACCAGTTTCAAAACAAGGCGAAGAGCCGGCAGAATTTGCTTTTTATTCGCCGTCATGGCGGGCGGCAAGCCCGGCTGTTTGTTATCTTTCGGAACAGCATCGACAAAGCGATGTGGAATTTCTATCTCTTCTGACCGGGATTCGCAAAAATTTGGTGACAAACGAGCTCCTCGACATTCTGAATAGATGTCAATCAGAACCGCCTCTCCATGATTATTTCACAAGGCTTTATTCCCATAATGTTGATGTCGACAGGATAAATAGCGAAAAATTACAAGCCCTGGAGGCCGAAGAAAAGATATTTCGTATGGACGGCGAGGGAAATAAGCCATTGATAGAACAATTAAAAAAAGGGTGTTTGTCTCCGGAGGTTCTGCATCTGAAAATCGGAGCACGAGTTATGTTTACAAAAAATAATTTTGAGGCTGGATATGTGAATGGTACGCTTGGCCAGATTGAAGATTTTTCGGATGACAGTTTGCCGGTTGTGCGCACCGCAAAGAAAAGGTTTATTGAAGTAAGCCCACTAGAATGGAGTGTCGCAGATGGTTCTAAAATATTAGCAAAAATTTCTCAGATTCCTTTGCGTCTGGCGTGGGCCATTACAGTTCATAAGAGTCAAGGCATGACCTTGGATGCGGCTGTCATGGATCTCGGCGGTTCATTTGAATATGGTCAAGGTTATGTGGCGATATCTAGAGTGCGTAATCTCTCTGGTTTGTTTGTTCTTAAATATAACAGACGAGCACTAGAGGTTCATCCTGAGATTTTGAGATTGGATCAGATGCTAAAGGTGGCATCGGAGGAGACGGTAGAAAATTTAAACAAATTCTCAGAGCAAGAAATTCGCAATATTCATCGAAATTTTATCATTTCTCATGGTGGAAAACCTGAGCCAACAGTATCAAAGCCTCCTTCCAAAGGAAATGGTGTTTATTCGGTTCAGGAAGTCCGAATCAATCATCCGCAAGCTTATGCTAAATGGACCAAAGATGAAGAACGGCAGTTGAGGGAATTATACAAATCAAATATTAAGATAAAAGATATAGCTATAAAATTGGGTAGAAAGCCAGGCGGCATTTCATCAAGGCTGAAAAAACTAGGATTAATAACTGATTAAAAGGCGCATGGGTGCAGGAGCTGATTGATACACATAGCCTGGACCCCGAGGAAGCCATCGATCTCGACGAATTTCAGCCGCTTTATACATTGACCTCCTTCACTTGACAGTTATAATGAGATTATGGACAAAGATCATGCTGAATTAATTGAATTTTTGGGAGAAAAGTTTGAGGCCGTTGATCAAAAATTTGAGGTGATTAATGATCGTTTTGATCAGTTGCCCACCAAAGCTTATCTGGATGATAAATTGGCTGATTTGGAAGAAGGAAGACGACAAGCTCAATCGCCTCGCGGAAATGCTGAAAGACAAAAAAGTTTTGAGCGAAACTGATATTGCCGAACTAAAAAAGCTCGTAGTATTCCCCAAATAGCAATCAAATCCAAAGGCGGGTGAGGAACAAGGATGTTCCCGCTCGCGTTTTTTTTTGAATAATGCGCTATTCAGGTCGCTGGAGGTGGTGGTTTCTGCTATGATACGTTCATGTCCATCGAGCCAAAAAAAAGAAATTATAAGGCTATCCTAAAAAAAATTGCTGGGGTGGCGCTAGTCATTCTTGGAGTTGCCGCTCTGGTCACTCCATTTACTCCGGGTGCTTGGTTGATCTTGATCGGGTTTGGCTTGCTGGAATTCCGTCTGGTTTTATGGGATCGCATTAAAGCCAAATTTCGTAGATAGCTGGCTCTAATTGTTGTACTATATTGCTATGGAGAAACGGTTATATCGCAGTCGCAAAAATAAAGTTTTGTCCGGCATTCTTGGCGGCATTGGCGAATATTACGCAGCAGACCCCCTCGGGTACCGGATCTTGTTTTATTTCCTGGCTTATTTATCCAGCACCTTCCAGAATACCCCGCAGCTTGCTGCGGGGATGAATGGCTCAATATAGCCTTCCTGCGGGGTGCAATACCCCGACAGGAAGGTGCTGGATTTATTGATCCCGGAAGAACCGGAAGCTGGTATTTGACGGTGAGTCGTTTTGTAAATAAAGCTATATGATCTGGACAATTGTTTCCGCATTATTTATTCTCACCGGCATTATCGGCGCAGTGGCGCCGTTTTTGCCGGGCGCGCCCCTGGTTTTGGGCGGGTTGCTGCTTTATGGTTACACCACGGACTGGGTGGGGTTTTCTGGCTGGGCGATCGGGATATTTGCCGGACTCACGATTTTTACTCTTGTGATTGATGTGTTTGGGCCAGCGCTGGGGGCCAGGGGGCTGCGGGCCTCGCGGCTCGCTTCCATTGGCGCGTTTATCGGGGTGATCTTGGGCGTGGCCCTGTTCGGTCCTTTGGGCATTGTCATCGGCCCGCTGCTCGGGGCTTTTGCGGGAGAGTACTACAGTTCCCGAAATCCGCAGCTGGCAGCCCAGGCCGCGCGCTCGACTTTCATTGCCTTTGTCGTTGGTACAGCGGTGAAGCTGGGCATAGTGTTTGCCATGGCCGGCTATTTTATCCAGCACCTTCCAGAATACCCCGCAGCTTGCTGCGGGGATGAATGGCTCAATATAGCCTTCCTGCGGGGTGCAATACCCCGACAGGAAGGTGCTGGATTTATTGATCCCGGAAGAACCGGAAGCTGGTATTTGACGGTGAGTCGTTTTGTAAATAAAGCTATATGATCTGGACAATTGTTTCCGCATTATTTATTCTCACCGGCATTATCGGCGCAGTGGCGCCGTTTTTGCCGGGCGCGCCCCTGGTTTTGGGCGGGTTGCTGCTTTATGGTTACACCACGGACTGGGTGGGGTTTTCTGGCTGGGCGATCGGGATATTTGCCGGACTCACGATTTTTACTCTTGTGATTGATGTGTTTGGGCCAGCGCTGGGGGCCAGGGGGCTGCGGGCCTCGCGGCTCGCTTCCATTGGCGCGTTTATCGGGGTGATCTTGGGCGTGGCCCTGTTCGGTCCTTTGGGCATTGTCATCGGCCCGCTGCTCGGGGCTTTTGCGGGAGAGTACTACAGTTCCCGAAATCCGCAGCTGGCAGCCCAGGCCGCGCGCTCGACTTTCATTGCCTTTGTCGTTGGTACAGCGGTGAAGCTGGGCATAGTGTTTGCCATGGCCGGCTATTTTATCCAGCACCTTCCAGAATACCCCGCAGCTTGCTGCGGGGATGAATGGCTCAATATAGCCTTCCTGCGGGGTGCAATACCCCGACAGGAAGGTG
>MFEF01000013.1 GCA_001777515.1 Candidatus Doudnabacteria bacterium RIFCSPHIGHO2_01_48_18 | reverse complement strand
CCGATATTTCGCTTGTTTTAGCCAAGTCTCGGACTTTCACTACATATATTATAGCAGAAAAAAACACCCTTGTAAAGGGGTTTAGAGAAAAAAAATGCGTCAGTGCGAGCGCAGCGAAGCAATCTCAAAGACTGTCATACAAGTCCTTCCAAAGCGGATTGAAATTCTCGATTAATCGTACCTTCTTTTCTCTCGAACCGCCCTTTATTTGTTTCTCCCTGGAAATGGCAGAATATGCATCTTCACATACCTCAGGTTGTATTTCTTCGTAAAGCCCTCAACGAACTTGTTTTTATGCTGCCAAACCCGAGCTTTAAGATTGCTGGTTACCCCAGTATAGAGCGTTGTGTTATTTTTGTTGCTTAAAATGTAGATGCAAAATTGTTTTTCTGACATAGGTTTAGATTGCTTCTCCGCCTGCGGCGGATCGCAATGACGTACATTATCCGGCTTTTGGCTTATCTAAGCGTGATCTCGGATATTCTGTATCTATTTAGCTCAAGGATTCGTAAACACTGAGAGTCCTTTTTGCCGTTTCACCCCAGGTGAAATGCCGTGCGCGGCTCACCCCGTCTTCTGAAAGCTGCTTGACTAGAGCGGGATCTCTCAAAATTTTCTCTATTGCCCCGGAGATCTCACCAGTGTGCAATGGGTTTATGGTGATTGCCGCACCCGCTGCCACCTCTGGCATGCTCGATGTATTACTGGTTATAACGGGAGCGCCTGCAGCCATAGCCTCAAGAATCGGCAAACCAAACCCTTCGTAAAGCGATGGGTAAACAAACAGGGCGGCATTTTGGTACAACTCCGGGAGTTGGTCATTTGTGATATCCGGCAGAACTTTTATTTTCTCCTTGCCAATTTTCAATAGAATATCCCGATCATTCCAACCTTTCCTGCCGGCTAAAACGAGATCATATCTTTCTAAAATGTCTTTCGGTAGATCAGCATACGCATCAACAATTCGTTCGATATTCTTTCTCGGTTCCAGTGTGCCTACGAAAAGTATGTATGGTTTAGAAAATTTTGACATTGAAAATTGATTGAGAATTGGAAATTGAGAATTAGAAATTCCCGATTCTTTAAAGAATCGGGGTTCCACCCCATGAGGTATCACGATGATTTTTTCACCGGGAACTCTAAACAACTCTATCAGATCTTTTTTGGTTGCCTGCGATGGCGCGATGATCTTGCTGGCTTTTCGAATACTTGCCGGCACAATCAGTTTCGTGGCAAGCCATTGTCCCTTCGGGAACCATTCCGGATGTCTGTAAATCGCCAGGTCATGCAAAGTGATGACACTTCGCGTCATCGTCCCTGCAACTCTCCCCTGGCGAGGGGAGATGTCGCCGGTAGCCCGGCGGAGAGAGGTCAGATATGGAAATCCCAACGGTAGAACATTTGCCGGTCCGTGAAACACATCAAGATTTTCTTTTTGAATTTGTCTTGCATAGGAGACGTGCCTGCTGAAAAAAGGAATAGCGCCTTTTGGCCCCCCAAAAAAAATAAACTCGTGCCCGCTCCCCCGCTTGGGTAGGGCCTGGGAAAGATTAAAGGCATAGTTCCCTATGCCTGTGCGAGATTGCTTCAACACCGAAAGATCAATGCCGATTCGCACCTCGATACTCCTTTCTCTTTCTATATAGTTCTTCTGTCAAACCGCCAACGCGCATGTGGCACTCTTTCAGAGAGACGACGAGCTTATCGATCAGATAGTTCGCTTGGTTGATCAGAGTGATCATCATATTAACCGCATGCTCCGGGCTATTGGGGAGATCGGGGAAAGCAGGGATATCGGGGAGGGTCGGCGTTGCTTTTATGATTTTCCATATCTCCCCTGTTTCCCTGATCTCCCTTATGCATCGCTCTCTCGGCCAAAGGCCGAGGCGATTTTGCCGCGCGTATGCATGATAATCTTTTAATAACTCTTCTAGTGAACCTCGGGCTACCCCGCAGAGTTTTATGTAACCTTTCATTCCTTCCTGCTGGTTGCCCTCGCTGATGTTCTGCATACCAGAGCGGGCGGCCTGTACCATCTGATCATTGGTGCGGCTGTTCTTTGGAATGTACTTGCTGCAAAACTGTACCGTCAGATCATAGATCGGTACAGTGATTTTGTAAGCGAGCAGATACTCGTAACCGGCCTTTTTTTTTGCATCGTCCCGATTACCCTTATAACCCTGATCTCCCTTATCTTGCATTACATTTCCTCCGGTGCTTCAATGCCGAGGAGCGCCAAACCGTTTTTCAATACTTGTACCGTTCCTTGAATTAAAGCCAACCTGGATTTACGCACCGCTTTATTTTCTTCTTCGAGAATTCTTATTTCTTGATAATATTTATTGGCGATTGATGCCAAGCCGAACAAATAATCCGTTAGTACCTTGGGTTCACTTTTGAATGACGCCGTTTGAATTAGGGACGGGTAAATACTTAAGAAGGTTAACAAGTCCCGTTCTATATCAAATTTGAATTCAAAACTCTTGGTCAACGGCATCTCGTGAGCCTTCCTTAAAATACTGTGTAACCTTGCATGCGTATACTGAATATAAGGTCCGGTGTTTCCCTCAAAGTTTAAAACTTTTTCCCAAGTAAAGACAATATCAGAATGGCGATTATGAGAAAGGTCAAAATATTTGAGAGCTCCAATGGCCACTTGCCTTGCCACTTTATCACTATTTTCCAGCTGGGGATTTTTGTCCTGTATTGTTTTTTTCGCTTTTTGGATCGCCTCATTTACGAGTTTTTCCAATTCTATAATATTACCTTTTCTGGTACTCAAGGCTCCCTCTGGCAAACTCATGAATCCAAAATCAATATGTTCGGCATCGTCTTGTGTAAGCTCGCCCAGTAATTCTAAAATCTTGAACAATTGATTAAAATGATGGCTTTGTCGCGAGTCAACTACATAAAGCTGTTTACTATAACCTTTTTGCTTGCGAAACAGATATGTTGCCAAATCTCTTAAAAGATAGGTAGTACCGCCGTCGGATTTAATAATAATTGCTGTTCCCAGGTTGTGTTCAGATAGATCTACCACTTGTGCCCCTTGGGATTCTTTCAACAAATTAGCCGCTTTCAATTTTTCTACAACAGCGGGCATTTTGTCTTCATAAAAACTCTCTGGCCAATTATGTTTATGCTTTTTTATATCAAGTAAGTCATATATCTCAAAAAATCTTTCCTCACTCCATTTCACAAATTGTTGCCATAATCTGCGGTTCTCTTTATCATTTTTTTCAAGTTTTACGAACTCCGCTTTCGCAAGCTCTCGCAATTCAGGTTTGGCTTCAATTTCCGTATTAGCTTTAATATACAATTTATTAAGTTCGTTTATCGGATCTGTCTTTATGATTTTGTCATCACCGTACTTCTTATAAGCATACAGTAAGATTCCAAACTGTGTACCCCAATCTCCCATATGAGTATCTGATCCAATTTCGTCAACACAAAGCGCGTTAATCCTGAATAAACTATCCCCGATTATGGCCGAGCGCATGTGGCCAATATGCAATGGCTTTGCAATGTTTGGCTGAAAATACTCTATAAGAACCTTTAATTCTCTTTTTTCTCTGGGATGACCGTATTTATTTTTCTGTTTTAAAATATCAGCTAAATTTTCATGAAGCAGCCCATCATCAATATTGAAATTTAGATAACCGGGTTCCGCAACATTCGCCTCCATCTTCGACCCGACGCTATACTGCTGTGATGATTTCCAATCTTCAGCAATCTCATTAGCAATGTCTAATGGCTTTCTCCTAAGCTGCTTTGCCAATAAAAAGGCTTCTTTAGAGTAGTAGTCAGCACCTACGCCATCAATAGCTTTATCCACGTGTACATCATTTCTTTCGACCCGATAGCGCTTTTTTATAATTTTTTTGAGTTTAGGCTTGATTTGTTCGATCATATTTTGCTTCTTATGGCTCTGGCAATCTTTCGGTCATCCTCGCGCTTCTTGATGCTGGCGCGCTTGTCATATTTCTTTTTTCCTCGACCGATCCCGAGTTTTACTTTCACGAGCCCTCTTTTCTCGTAAAGCTCCAGCGGAATCACGGCCATGCCTTGTTCTTTGGATTTGCCGATCAGCCCGGAGATTTCTTTTTTATTAAGCAGGAGCTTTCTTGACCTTGTGGGTTCATAACCGGGTATGGCTGCGGAATGTTTATATAAAGGAATATGCGCGTTTATCAGTACTGCTTCGTTCCCGCGGATTGTCACGTGGGAACCTTTGAGGGAAACGCCGCCGGTCTTGGCGCTTTTGACTTCATGTCCGGCAAGCACGATGCCAGCCTCAAGCGTATGTTCGATCGTGTAGTTAAAATACCCTTCCTTGTTTTTGGCGAGCACTGACATGACAGTATTCTACCAAAAAAACAGCGAAAAACCTATCGGTTGATCAGCAATGGCAACGGGTCCAGGGCTTGCCTTGGCGTAACATAAACACCGAAATGAAGATGAAAGGGCGTGGTTTCTGCGTTGCCTGAGTTGCCGACAAACCCGATGACTGTATCGGTTGTCACCTTGTCACCGACAGACAGCCCCTCAGGAAAGCGGTCAAGATGCGTGTAATAGTAATCAATGCCGCCGGTGCCAGTCACGTAGACCGAGTTGCCGCCAATTTTATCCCCGGTAATTCTTGTGACGTACCCGGTCGTCGCGGAAAAAATCGGCGTACCGCGCGGCGCAAAAATATCCTGGCCTTCATGCTTGCGTTCTCCGTTTTCACCGCGCGGCGCGCCCCACGTATCAGCTATTTCGGAAACTCGGCGGCCGTAAACCGGCATCAAAAGCTCCTTGTCTGGTTCTAGCCTCGACAGGTTCGCGAGTTTGATGGGTAAAGTGATCTGCTCGAAAAAACTAATCACCCTGGTTTCCAGTTCCAGCGCTCGCTGCGGGTGCTTAACCGGAAAATTGATCACATAAACCAAAGCCCAGGCAAAGGAGCCAATGATGGCCAGCCAGATGATTCCTAATATCATTAATAAAATAAACCACTTGGTAAACATTTTTTTCATTATACTAAATTTCTAATTTTAACAAAGCAGTTGCTATAATGCCTATATGGATATGATCTATAGTGTCGCGCTAATCTTTGTTAGCATTCTCCTGATCGGTAAAGGTTCGGACTGGCTCACCGATTCGCTTATTCCTATCGCTAAGCGCTTGGGGGTCTCCGGCGTATCGATCGGCCTTATTCTGGTTTCAGTCGCAGTCAGTCTTCCAGAGATTCTCATCGCTGTTTACACGACACTCAAAGGTTTTTCTGATATCACGCTCGGCGTAATCCTCGGATCAATCTTTGTGAACATCGGCCTCATGACCGGCTTGTCAGCGATCATCCGGCCGCTTAAGGTTACAAAAAATCTCATTCTCCGCGATGGGGTTTTCTCGCTCATTGTGCCAATACTGGTACTGGCCGTCGGTATGCAGGGAAAAATAACCAGGGCGGAAGGTTTTGCGTTTGTGCTGTTGTTCGTGACCTATATGATCAATGTCTTTTTGCAAGAAAAACAAAAGACAAGCGAAGAACGCAGCCAGGATGTCAGAGAAGTCGAGGTTTCTCTTGATCTGTTAGGATTTGATATTGGGAAAATCAAATCCGGGTGGATTTCGTTTACGCTTGGTGTGGGCGTGCTGCTCGCCGGGGCTCAAATATTTGGCAGTCAGCTCATTGATATCGCTGAAGGATTTCAAATAAATCAGCTGATTATCGGATTTACGCTCGGCGCGATCGGTCCGTCAATACCAAATATTATGGCGGCCTACAAAGCAGCAAAACGGGACATGGGAGAAATCGCGGTTTCCGAAACTCTCGGCTCCAACATTTTCACTCTCCTGGTAACGCTTGGCGTGACAGCGATGATTGCTCCAATCACGCTATCAGCGCAATGGATCACATTTGATCTGCCGGCGCTGCTTTTATTGAGCGGCATGCTTTTCATTTTCACTATTACCAAAAGAGTGATATCCCGCCTTGAAGGTTCGTTGTTGCTTTTTGGGTATCTGGTTATCGTCACCATGCAGGTTCTGCTGGCTCTTTAGCGCAAACAAAAAAGACTCGCAAGAGTCTATTTTTAATTGTGTGGAGCTGGCGGGAATCGCACCCGCGTCCAAAAATTTAGAAAAGCAATGTCTACAAGCTTATTTGATTTAATTTCCGCCGGCTGGCGGATTTAATCCGGGCAGGCTTTAAACCGACAAAATACCTGACGGACGATCGTGGTAACTTTTCGATCAGCCATAGTCACGCGGCCTATGGATAATCTAACCGAAATGATAGGTCGCCGGGGCTATCGGTGTCGCCCGTTTGACCGCATCAGCTATTTAAGCCAATGCTGGAGCAAAGTTGAACGCGAAAGCGCTCTTTACTTTGCTGACAAATGTGTTGGCATTTGTGGATTGCAACAGTTTTTACAGAGATGATTGCGTGCTCTGGCTTGCGATCGCTTTTCAAAGAACTTTTGTCGAAGCTTGTCAGCCCCTTCGTCACAGTTGGTATACACTTCGCGTTCTGCTGCGCAGACTCGCTACGGTATTCATACTGCCCCCTCTCCCCAAAACCTCCTTCCGAGCTTTTGGCGGTCTCCACAAATTAGCATAAATCCCGCGAATTGGCAAGGGTTGCAACCTAAGCGGGAGGGCATCAAATCTATTTTTTGGCGGTGGCGATAATCTGCTTGAACGCTTCAGGATATCTGACCGCGATCTCAGAAAGCATTTTTCGATTCAGCGCGATCTGATTTTTCTTGAGAGCGGCCATCAGTTTCGAGTAAGACAAATCCATTTCCCGCGAACCAGCGTTGATGCGCATTTGCCACAGTCTTCGGAAATTGCGTTTTTTTTGCCGGCGGCCGATGTACGCGTGTTTGCCAGCATGCATCAAAGCTTCATTGGCTGCCCGAAAATTGGTTTTTCGGTGACTGACAAAACCTTTGGCTCGTTTGATTATTTTCTTGCGGCGAGCTCTTTTTTGAACTCCTCGTTTTACTCTGGTCATAGCTTAGTTGTAGGGAATTAATTCGCCGACTCGCGGATTTTGATCCGCAACAGAATCGTTCTGCTTGCGGCGCATGCTTTCAGTCACGTTCTTCCGGCCACGATGATGCGACCGGGCCGCGTGGCGGTGCATCAGCTTGCCGCTGCCGGTTTTCCAGATTCTCTTGGATGCTCCTTTGTGAGTCTTGATCTTGTACATTTACCCGCCTAAATTTCTTTAATGATTTTTAACTAATTTATAATATTCTTGGGAACTATATTGCTGATTCACAAACCAAAAATTTTGGTGGGTGAATATATCAGGTCTTTGGCGCTATTACTACGGTTATAAAACTGCCGAGCCGCTTTGGTTCCTGTTCGATGTTGCAGGGAGTCTTTACGGCGCTTAAAAATTTTTTAATTACTTCTGCCGCAAAATCTATATTCGCTTTTTCCCGTCCCCTCAGGAGCATGTCTATCTTGACCTTGTCACCGCGGGTCAGGAATTTATCTGCCGTGCCGGCTTTGAACTCGAGGTCATGCTGTCCGATTCGCACTGACAGGCGGATTCCTTTTATCTCAACTTTTTTCTGCTTCTTTTTCTGCTGCTGTATCGCCTTTTCCTGCTGGTAGCGGAATTTATCAAAACTCAGAAGCTTCGCGACCGGCGGGTTGGCCTTGGGAGAAATCTCGATCAGATCAAGGCCCAGATCCTTTGCTTTAGAAAGAGCCTCTGCCGTCGGCATGATTCCGAGCATATTTCCTTCCTCGTCAATCACGCGGACTTGGACAGCGCGGATCTTCTCATTGATGCGGACCAGATTGCGAATGTTTTTGTCTGCTTAAGAATATATCAGGGAAATAATAGCAAAGCCGTGACCTTCGGTCAAGGCTGCCTCGAAAACAAATAATTACGCCACATTACTGGCTCGTGCCGCTACTCCGGGGCGCCACCGCCGCTTCGAGTTCCCGGATTTTGGCCTTAATATTCTGGTTGCCGGGACTAAGCTCGAGGAC
>MFEF01000012.1 GCA_001777515.1 Candidatus Doudnabacteria bacterium RIFCSPHIGHO2_01_48_18 | reverse complement strand
TTCCGAAGGGATCTGATTGAGTTGAAAGATCATAGGGTACAAGATTAGGAATTAATACCTTAATCATAACCTGTACCATTTGGCTTATATTACCCTGGCAAAAACTCTTGACAAAAATGTAATAATATTGTAGGTTAGAGTATACTAAAACAAACGGTACTTTTGAATTTCATGCTAAGGAGGGTTGTTATGAAGAGATTAGTTATGTTTGGACTAGTTATTTTGGGTATTGCCATACCGCCCTCCTTTGTGGAAGGGCAGGGACTGGGTTCAAAAACGGTTTTGCCCAGATGGGCAGACGGCCACGGGTGGAGCACAGACCTGGTGTTCCTGAATTATGGTCATGAAAAGACGCCAGTAGTGGTAAAATTTTATCGCGTTCGGGATGATGGCATTTTGCCTGACGCGATTCCAGTGGAAATCATTTCCTACGACACTGAGGGGAATGCACAAACGCAAAGCAACCACCAAATTATAGATGGATCAATCAGCATAGGCCTGCTCAAGAGGGCTGAGATTCATACTCTTGGCTTGTCTAGGGAATTGCAAGCCGGTTCCATCGAGGTTTTTGGTTTGAACAGTCGGGTAACGGTAGAAGAGCGTTTGCGTTATCCCTATGGCAGAGATCGCCTGGTTACCAGTGTGTTTCCATCTGAACCCCGGCCATCCCACACGATCCTGATTGATTACAAAAAAAGCAGTTTTTTGGAACAGTCCACGGGGTTGGCGATTGTGAATCATAATCCAAACCCAACAAGAGTCCATTTAATTTTAGTGGACTCTGCTGATCGGCCGTTAAACTCTACTCCACTGGATGTGGAGTTGCCCCCTCACTCAGACAAAGGATTGTTTGTTCATGAACTGTTCGGGGATTTGCTGAAGGGTCGTTCCGAATTCCATGGTTTATTGCGAGTTACAAGCGACGATTTTACCTCGGCAATGGCTTTGGGGTTTCAGTTTCAACCTGATGGCCGTTTCCTGATGAATAGCTCTCCGGCTTTTCCAGGAGAATACCGAAGTCCGGGGGAACAGATTGCCAGAACGGTGTACCCAATTTGTTTTTATCCCGCTGATGTTCCAGAAGACCCTGGGTGCGCCGCAGTCCTCCCGAAAAGAGAACTGAGCGCTTACACTTGGTGGTCTATGGAATTGACTCGCGCTGGATATGGCAGTTTGGAAAACCTAGTCACGCTGCCGTACGACTCTTCGGGTAAGATTTTCGTCCAGAAGATGACCGGACAGCAGACTGCCGCGTACTATTGGGAGGACTTCGTGAACAATTTCGGGTTCAGCTACTGGGCAGAATTCCAAAACCGGTTCCCGAATCGCTTCCGATTCGTTGCTCTCAACAAGGTGGGACAAATCGGCCAGGGTGGTCGTGGCGACGCGGTGGTTCCAGGCCCTATCAGCATCCACGACAAAAATATCCAGGTTGAGGGAAGCTGGGCGGATTATGTTTCGCATAGCTTCCTCTGTACAGATATTCCCTCGACCAGGCCTGTATCCGAGCTCACCCGCCACGCCTCGGCTCGGTCAGTGTTCACTGTGGACGCGCACGAGTTCGGCCACATGCTCGGTTTGCCACATCAGATTACTCTCTCGGAAGAAACACAAGGAAGATACCTCAATCTGATGTTTGGCTCGATGCCGGGAATGTTACTGACTGTGCCGCCGAACCATCGCTACGGTGTTCTCAAGGATATTCATCACTGCGGTCCTGCCAAAGCCAATATGGCTGCGGAGTCCAACGAGATTAAGCGGATTAGCGCTGTAATCCCAAACTAATCAATTCATTCCAAGCCTCTGGATAATTCCAGAGGCTTTCGATTTGCCTATTTGGCAAAATTTTGCTATAATATGTCTAGCCTTATAAAAGCAGAAGCGAAACAAAAGCAATGAAAAACAAAATAATTGCCGGAGCAGTCATGGTTGTTGCCATTATTGTGGCCGTTATTTTGTTGTGGCCAAAGGCTAGTAAAAAGGTTTCCGAAACAAATCCTGTCGATAGTGGCAACGCTGCTAAATTGGAGCAAACAGCAATGAGGCAGTATCTTGCAGGGCATTTACGCATAAATATTGAGAAATTCTTGGAATTTAAAGAAGCCAAAAGAAATGTCCTCCCAAACGCCAAAGAGTCTATCACTGCGTTTTATAGTTTTCTCTATCCGCCAATGGATATCAATTATTTTTTAAATGACTCTCTAAGCAAATCGAAAATCGAGTTCAGGCTTGCCCAGGACGAGAGCCAAAACCGATACGAGGTTAAATTGAATGAGAAGCAAAGCTATGCGATCACTGTTCCGCAGAAAGGAACCCGAGCTACAATTGAATATTTGGAGTTAAAATAAATCATGCCTAGCAAAAAACAAATAATTATTTTTTTGATAATCACGACTATCGGTGCTGCCGTGTTTTTTATTGTCCAAAAGCCTGGAAAACAGCCAGAACCGTCCCCAGATAATACTCCTGCTGAAGAAAAGCTCGCGACTCTGCAGCAGCTGGTTTTAGCCCAAAAATGCGACGAGGCATTGCGACAGGCATCAGCCTATGTCAAAGATCACGATAGCGCTGTTGATATTTGGCACATGAAAGGCGTTTGTGAACACGATTTGGGGCAATTCGATAGCGCGAAAGCCAGCTTTCAAAAGGTCCTTGCCATAAACCCTGAATACGACGCAGCAAAAAATTACCTGAAAAATCTGGAAATGACTGATAATCCCAATGCCATTGTGGTTACGGCCACAGAAACGCCTTTTGACCGCGGGGAATATGAATCAAAAATGGGGGTAAGATTTGATGACAAGATTTTGCGTTTTGAAAAGGTGGTCAAGCGCCCCTCGAATATTCCTGAATATCTGATCGCTACTTATACTCGGACAGGCAGTTTCAACGACGCGGTTTCGTACTTGAAGCGGGGGCTTGACCAGCTTCCCGAAGATTACTTTGCGCAGGAAACAGGCGCCTTTGCCGCATTCTCCGCCAGAAACGAGAATGAAATGAAGATAGTATCTCTCTCGCAAGCAACTACAACTGTTGAGGTAACATATCAAAAGTTCAAATAGAATGCCCAGATTTACAATTAAAAATATATGTTTTAGTATCGCTTTCGTTTTCTGTTTGTTTGCAGCCGGATCGGCGCAGGGCTTTACTCTTACGGCCCCGTGGGTTCTAAATGAAGCCGGAAATTGCAATTTTCAATCTGGGCCGGTTCCCGCAAGCGTATCTGAAAATAGATCCAACTATATCACCAATGTTTGGATTGGCGGCAACGCGCAGTGGGATGACCAAATCGGGTATTCCATCAGCGGTAGTGGTTTTTACAGTGGGAGCTGGCCCTCGGGAGCTTTTTGCCGGACTGAGGGCTGGGTAGGCAGTGGTTGGATTGGACAAAATTTCGTTTTTCCTCTGTCGGGAGTAAATGATTCAGATAGTTGGACTTTCCAGGTTCTTTCCTTACAAAAGAGAGATGCGGGATCAGCGGGAAACGGGACATGGGGCCAGGTCGAATATGATTACACAGTAAATTTATGCGATGGCGGGCAGATGACCTCAAATAACTCCTGCCAGTGGATCGGCGGATCAATTAATGCCAGCCCCACCTCATGCGTGGCGCCCTGCAATACAAACGTCAGCTGGAATATCACTCTTTCCAACGGCGCAGAGGTCAGAAGAGGAGTAAACGGGGCAACGCCTACGAGTTATTGGGGTTCCCCGAGTTCTGGAAGCAGCAACCAAACCGATTCCAGCCTGTCACCAGGAAGCTATAGATATGATCTTTATCTGCAAGATGGCACTGGCACCTGGTATGGCTGCTGTGGTGTGACGGTAACAGTGAATCCCCCCCCAGTATATCCTGTTTGTGACCAACCTCCGCAAACTGTGAATACCGGACAAATTGTCGCGTTCACGGCCAGTGTTGGTAACGGAACTTTCTCCTGGTCTGCCCCCAGTGGCAGTCCGTCTTTCGGGTCAGGCTCGAGCTTCAGCACCCAATATTCCAGCGCCGGCGATTATACTGTTACGGTAACCAGCGATGGATTGCCTGATACTTGCAGTGTAACAGTAAATCCGCCTCCGCCTGTCTTTGATTTTACTTTGACGAACGGCGGCGCAAGGTCAGTGCAGCAAGGGGGTTCTGTCAGCCAATCCGTGGCCGCGACCAAAACCTCCGGCGACCATACTTCGCTGACGTTTTCTGCTTCCGGCCAGCCGTCAGGAGTTACCATAAATTTTTCACCAAACCCATGTTCCACTGACTGCGCCAACAACGTAACTATAAGCGCTTCCGGCTCCGCCACTATAGGAACTTTCCCAATAACCGTGACTGCCACTGGCGGCGGAGTGACTAAGCAAACCAGTTTTAGTTTGACAGTAACATCTCCGCCGCCGCCGGGAACATTGACCCTTACCGCGGTTCCAAATAGCGGTTCAGCGCCGCTCAACGGAGTTATTCTGACCGCCAACACCAATGACACTCCTGGCACGTATAGGTATAGTTATTACTTTTTCTGCAACCAGCCAAATGCTTTGACTCCGCCGCCTACCGCTCAAAACCCATGGAACAATGATGGTGGATCAGCATCGTTTGTTAATACCACAACAGCAACTGGATTGTGCAATTACTCGGCGGCGGGGACATATACTCCCAGAGTCGCAGTCGTGCGTTGGACAGGCGCGGATCCGTTTACTCCTCTATGGACTGGCCCGTGGTGGCAGCCATCTGCCTGGCGCCAGGCCACAGCTTCGGTCACAGTAAGCGCTGCCGCGGATTTTACCATAAGCGGATTTTACTGGACTATACCTAGCGGCACCCCGCGGTATCGCGCAGATTATGATTACAACAACGACAGCCAAATTACCAAAGCCGATTCTGATCAACTCGCAGCTTGGGCAGGGTCAGGAACCGCGTGTCCGGCAGGAAAAACTTGTGATGTGAACAGCAACGGAACATTTAACATTGGGGATGCGCTCGTACTCGCAAATTACATGCGGACTTTGGACATCTATCAGAACCAGGCCGGATCGGGAACTGTTTATCTGACTTCAAACAGTGGGGCAAGTGTTTCGCTCTCAACTAGTAACGGCCCCTCGGGAATCACATTTGCCCCAAATCCTCGGGCTGTTCCAGCAAATACCCTAAGCCCAGGTATTACTTCAACTATCAATGTTCCTTCTGGAGCTGCGGTTCAAGCATACAATCTTACTGTCACCGGTACGGCTGGAAGCGTGACGAATTCCACTAATGTTACCCTGAATGTTTTAAACGCGAGTCCGCCGACTTGGGGCGGGGGGAGCGGGAGTCCTGGTTTTAACGTCAGCGTTGGCAGCGGCGCGACGTGCGGCCAGGTGAGTTTTACCTGGAACAATGCCGATAACGAAACCAATTATCGCATCTGGGTAGATCCAGGAGGCAGCCCCGGAAACCCATTGCCTGCGAACCGCAGCTACAACGGCCGCACTTACCTAGAGCTTACAGATTTGGGTCAAGATGTTACCTCGTATAACTATTCTCCTGGACCTGGCACATATTACTATATTCTGACCGCGTTCAATGGCGCGGGACACGCACCCGCGGCTGACAGCGGCACTAATACCGCGGGGCCCCTCGTCGTCAACGACTGTGCCCCGGTGATCACAGGTACCTATTCTATCCAGGCTGTTAACGGGACTCCTTATTCCAATCAAACGATTAGATCTGGCAACGACGTCACCCTGCGTTTGAGTATCAGCAACAGCACGGGCGCTTCAAATGCGAACAACCTATATGTGGAACACTCGTCTCTGAAAAATATGACTTATACGCCGAACGCCGGAAATGTTAGCTGCGGCAGTTGCACGAATTCGCCCGCGCCCGAAGGAGTTATTTCCGGCAGTGAAGCAAGATGGAATGTATCCCGAGATCTTGGCGACAAACCCAATGACAATAACAACTGGAACATTGATTTCACCGTTCGAGTAACTAGCGCTTCCACGCAGCCTGTTGATTTTTTCCAGAGTAAATCCGTGATTCGTTATGATGGCGGTTCCGTGGATGTTACTAGTCCTGCCTGGCCCATGCGCACCGGAAGCGCGAGCGTTCCTGTTTTTGAAGAAGTCGCGCCATAGCGCTACGAACTACGAATATGATACAAAAGTACGAAAAAGAAAAAGGCCAGACGCTCATTGAAACAGTTGTTGCATTGTTTGTCCTGACTACGGGGCTTACGGCTGGCCTGTCACTGGCCATATATTCTTTTAGTACGACCACGGAAATAAGCAGAAAGATCATTGCCACGGGACTTGCCAGAGAAGGAATCGAAGTTGCGCGAAGACAAAGAGATTCGAACTGGCTTGCCGGAACTCTTTCTGATTGCGGCGGGCAGTTCTGCTACGCAACCTGGCTGACAAACCCCAACAATATCGCGCCAGCCGCCGGGGGAGGCAACGAATACCGCATGATTTTCGACCCTGCCGGGGTCAGCGGCAAATGGGTTTTGTCAGCGGCGGGACCAGCCACTGATTTTAGGCTTTATTTGCATTCCGGAACAGGGTATTTGCACACCGCTAGTTCTAACCCCAGTCCTTATTTTCGTAAAATAACCATGGTTAACGTAGATTCGAGCAATCCCTACAGCGCGACTTCTCCGCTTGTTATGGCCAGATCAACTGTTTGGTGGTGGGACAGGGGTTGTCCCGAAGCAACGGACCCGGCCGCCACTCACTGCAAAGTAATTACCGAGGAATACCTAACTAACTGGAAAAATTACTAACCGGGATTTATCCAGCACCACTTCTTAAGCATTTTTGGCCGCACAATAACATTATGAAACATTATAAAATAAAAAACAGCACTAATTGGAGAAGTGGTGCTGGATTTACACTCATAGAAGCGACGGTCGCGGCCGGCGTGTTCGCTATTGCCGCGACCAGCATTGTCGGGGTTTATACTTCCATCCAGAGATTGAACAAACAAAGCTCGGCCATGCAGGCCCTGGAGCAAAATATCAGATTTCTTAACGAAGATCTCTCAAAACTGATCGCTAACGGCAGCATTGATTACGCCAGGTACGTCGCAGTGCCTCAGCCAAACGCAACTGAACTGCTCATCTTGGACAGGGATGGCGCGCAGGTCAGAATTTTTCGCAACGGGGATCATCTGCAGATTCAAAGAGGCACTGGCCTGGGAGCGCCAGTGTCCAATTTCACCGGCAACGACGTGCGGGTTTTGGATTTCAAAGTCTATATCGCTCCTGCCATAGACCCGTTTATCAATGTTCTCAATCAGCATCCGACCGTGACGATTTATCTTGATTTCGAGTCAAATGTCGGGGAACGCGAAAAAATCAGGGAAGTGTTTCAAACAACTATCGCTACGCGCGAATATCCAGATTAAAATATGAAAAATAGAACAAATTCACAAGACGGAGTGACAATCATCATCGCTATCGTGCTGCTGGCTACGATTAGCTTTGTTAGTTTCAGCCTATCATCCGTTATTTTGCGTGAAATCAGGGCGGCGCGTTTGGTGCAAAACAGCGAACCTGCCCTGGCTAGCGCCAATTCGGGAGGCGAGGTAAGTCTTTATCGTTTGCAGCGGAATATTGGCGGTATCAGCGTGTCAGGAGTTGCCATGCAGAGCAGTGGCGCCACTTTCGATGTCGTTCCAGATCTTACAGACACGCAGTTTCCTTTTACAGCTACGGCCAACGACGCGTTTGTCAGCATATATAACCCTGATAGTTTAACAACCGCCGACACAGGAGCCCGTTCGGTCAGGGTCACCAATAACGGCCCGCGTCATGCTGACATCTGGGTCAGGCCATGGTCCAATTCGGAAACTGTCAGGTGTTTCTTTAACAATGTAAACCCAGGCGACTCCCGGACATGCAATCTACTGGGGCCGGATTACCGGTACCAGATCCATATTCAGCGCACGGGCGGCGGCGGTCAAAATGCGCTTGGTTTTGTGGAGGCGTTTACCGGGCCTGACGCTACGGGGAGCGCTTTAGGCATTCCTTCTGCTTCGCCGGTACTCGATGTCACCGGGCGGCATAGCGAAGTCCAGCGGAAGATTAGAGTAAATCTTTCGCAATAATCCGCCGCGCGAATCTCTCCTATATGGAGGGGATTTTCAATTTTTGGCCGACTCGGAGAATGTATGGTTCTTTGAGGTTGTTTATTTCCGCCATGGTCTGCCACGATATGCCAAATTTTTCGCTGACATTGAATAGAGTGTCGCCGCGCTGAACCTCATAGCTCTCCAGCGCGCCTTGTTTTTGTTCTCCCAGGATTTCTTTCGGTCCCTCTGTTTCCGCTGGGGTTTCTGGTCGGGCTGTGATGTACGCGCCCGTGACCATCGCAAGACTCAAGACCAAGATTCCGCGTTTGATCCACGATTTGACATGAGGGTAGGGCGTAGTTTGTGCGTGGAGGTTTTTGGAAAGGCGGAATTTTGTTCTTTGAGAAATGATCATTTGGTTTCTAATGTGGACAATTCAATTTCTAGATTTATTATATCAATAGTAATTTGAATTAGCTATAATGTGGATAAGATGACCAAGCAAGAAGCCATGAAACGAGCTAAAAAATTGCGAGCAGAGATCAATGACCTGCGTTATCGTTATCATGTCCTGGATGATCCGAAGGTTTCTGATGATGTATATGATTCACTGAGTAGGGAATTGCGCGCGCTTGAGCAGCGATTTCCGGAAATTCGCGATCCAGATTCACCGATTGAGCGCGTGGGGGGCAAACCGCTCGACAAATTTCAGAAAGTAAAGCATGAGATCCCCGTGTTGTCCCTCAATGACGCGTTCAGCGAGGAAGAACTCGCGGCATGGGAGAAAAGGATAAAAAAATTGTTGCCGGAAAGTGAGAAGATTGAATATTTTAGCGAACTCAAGCTTGATGGGTTGGCTGTATCTCTTATATATAAGGATGGCAAATTCGTGTCCGGCGCCACCAGGGGAGATGGGAAGATCGGCGAGGATATCACGCAGAATCTAAAAACCATTCATACTATTCCGCTTACGCTTGATTCGCCTTTTCCCAAAAAGCTCGAAGTCCGCGGCGAGGGCATAATGACCAAGTCTGTGTGGCAGGCGTTAAACGAAAAAAACGCAGCCGCGGGAAAACCGCTTTTCGCCAACACAAGAAATGCTGCTGCCGGGAGTCTCAGGCAGCTCGATCCGAAGCTTGCCGCTGAGCGACGTTTGGATTTTTACGCCTGGGATATTGCCCAGCTTGAGGGCTGGCCCAAAAAACCCACAACGCACGCTGAAGAGCATGCCTTGCTTCGCAAATTCGGTTTCAAGGTGGAAAAACACGATCAAATTTCCAAAAACCTCGATGAGGTGAAAGAATTCATAAAAAAGATCGAAAAAGCCCGGGAACATTTTGATTTCGGCACGGACGGAGTAGTGACTTCGGTAAACAACGTGGCCCTGCACCCCCGCTTGGGCGTCGTCGGCAAAGCTCCGCGCTACATGGTCGCTTTTAAATATCCGCCGGAAAAAGCAACCACAGTGGTCAGGGATATTGTGGTAAACGTCGGTCGTACCGGCGCGCTCACGCCTTTGGCTATGCTCGCGCCGGTAACCGTGGCAGGTTCCACTATTTCCAAGGCCACGCTGCATAACATGGATATGATCCTGCAGAAAGGCATCCGGATTGGGGACACGGTTGTAATTCAAAAGGCCGGTGACGTGATTCCTGAGGTTGTGGAGCCGCTGCCGAAGCTGCGGACTGGCAAAGAGCGCAAATTCTATATGCCAAAAAACTGTCCGGTCTGCGGATACCGAGTGGAGCAGAGAACGCTGGGCACTGGGAAAGAAAAAAGTACGGCTTTTTATTGCGCCAACCCGAAATGTCCGGCCAAGAACCGGCGGTTTCTGCAGCATTTCGTCAATGCCCTCGAGATCTACACAGTGGGCCCAAAAATCCTGGACAGGTTTAAAGAAGAAGGCCTCATCTCTGATGCGGCAGATTTGTTCACGCTTAAGAAAGAAGATATCGAAAGCCTTGTGCGTTTTGGAGAAAAGAGCGCGGAAAATATTGTTAAATCCATTCACGTCCACAAAAGCGTGCCGCTATCGAGATTTATAATGGCGCTTGGTATTTTGCATGCGGGAGAGCAAACCGCGTTTGACCTCGCGCAGACATTTGGCACGCTCAATAAACTGCGTAATGCTTCGCTTGAAGAGTTGAACGCCATCGAAAATATCGGCGACGTGGTTGCCGCAAGCGTCCATGGATATTTCAAAGATCCGCAAAATCAGAAATTCATTGCCCGGCTCCTTGAGCGGGGAGTGCATGTGCAGTCAGCGGAAAAAATTGTAAAATCCCATAAATTAAAGAATCTGAAAATCTTGGTTACTGGCACGCTCGGAACATTGTCACGCGACGAAGCCAAGAAACTCGTGATGGAACACGGGGGCGATTGGGTGTCCTCTGTTTCGAAAAACACCGACTATCTGGTAGTCGGTGAAAACCCAGGCTCCAAATTCGGAAAGGCAGAAAAGCTTGGTGTGAAAATTATAGACGAAAAGCAATTCCTGAGACTTCTGGGCCGCAACTGATTCTAAAAACTATCGCATATGCGATAGTTTTTAGAATATTCATTTATTTCAAATCAATTCAAATCAACGCCTGTTACTTTAATTTTACTACCAAAGAATTTACTGCCAAGTTTTTCGAATTTGCTAATAGGACCTGTTGAATAGAACAGGATTTTTTTATTCCTACCGATTTTGTTCGCGATATCTTTGTGGCGCTTGAGATAATCTTTTAGTTTACTCGGCACTGCATTGGTTTCTGAGATGACCTGAACATTTTTTCCGACATGCTTTTTAATCTGTTTTTCCAGAATACCGTAATGCGTGCAGCCTAGAAGCAAGGTATCAATGTTGCGATCAGCAAGGGGACTAACGTATTTTTTCAAGATAGCCTCCGCGGCTTTCGAGTTGTGCTTGCCTTCTTCCACCAGGGGAACGAGGAGGGGGCAGGCTTGCTGCAAGACCTTGATCTCTGGATCGAGTTTTTGCATCTCTCTTTCAAAAGCCTTCGATTTAACAGTGCCAATGGTGGCCATGACGCCAATGCGCTTGTTTTTCGTCACGGACACGCCGTGCTCAACCGCGGGGATGAGCACTCCAAGGACTTTTTTATGAGGATAGTGCTTCGGCAAATATTCTTTTTGGATCTTTCGCAGCGCGTCGCTTGAGGCTGTGTTGCAGGCGAGCACAACCAGCTCGCAGTTGTTTTTGAATAAAAAATCTACAGCTTGTGTGGTGAATTCATAGACCTGTTTTTTGGAGCGATGGCCGTAGGGAGCCCTCGCACTGTCGCCCAGATAGATATAGTTGTACTGGGGAAGCATGCGGACAATGCCGCGCATGGTGTTTAGTCCGCCAAAACCGGAATCAAACACGCCGATAAATTTCTCTGCCATTTTCATGATGCTTTATTTTATCACAACATAGAAAGTGTTACACTAATCTTAACAATCCAGCCGGTTCCGGGATTTGCTCGGTTCCCGATAATACACCAACTCCGGAAGCCAGTTCGAGAAACAACGTTAGCACTATAAAAACGTGAAATCAAAAACCGAAATCACTAAAAGAGGGCCGTCCTAACCAGCCCTCTTGTCCATTTAACTATTTTGCCATAACATTAGCTTTACGAAACGGAGGAACTATAAATGGATTTCTTGAAAGATTGCATCCCTAGCCGCTGGATTTTGGTGCTGATGGTTTTGCTGGTGGCGATTCTTGCCCCGCGTAAAGGATGGGCTCAAGCGATTGTGCTGGCTTTTTTGATACCAATGCTGGTACTCCATGCGCGCAGTTGGCTCAGCAGACTTTAAGCTGATGGGTGCGGCAAAAATAATCGGGGCTAGCTGAGCGTTTTCGCCGGCAGCCCTGTTATTTTTTGTGGAAAAGCTGGGGAAAAGCTGTGCAGATGTATTTTTTATTATTAGTGAGAATTGGCCTTGACACTGACTCTTTTAATGATTAAGATGTCTTTAGCTCTAAAATCGCCAGCTGGCGGTTGACATCCCGAAGAAAACCTATTATAATTGGGATGTAAAGATTATTACCTCAAGCAAGTTATGAGAAACGAGAAGCTATCATTATATAAAACAGGCGGTTTACCTAACTGACTCGTCATTTTGTGTCTTGACGAACAGCCGCCTGAAAGGCGGTTTTTTAGTCCCTTCATATAAATTTGTTTCTAGATTTCACCGCTCCCCCCAGTAGTAGAACGCTCCGCGTTCACTACGGGGCAAGCGTCCGGCCCAAATTAATTTGTGGGATAACGGTGCTTGAGCACTTGATGCAAAGCGGTGGATTGTGGAAGCAAGCGGATCGCAGCTTCACAACTGAATACTTGCCCGCCAAAATTTTCAACAGAAAATTTAGGTGGGCAAATTCACCAAATTTGATCAGTACAATTTGGTGAAGAAATCCGTCAAATTTTTCGAACGAATTTGATGGATGGATGAACAGCATCAATTATCAAGAAATCCTACGCGCAAATTGTAGGTATCATTTCAACTCCGTGTGTTTGTTGAAATGATTTATAGCAGTCATAGACTGCTAGTCAATCCTTCGACAAGCTCAGGATTTAAAAGTTTTGAGTTTCTCGAAGATATCTAAAACACCGATAAGGGTATACGGTGGATGCCTTGGCACAAAAAGCCGACGAAGGACGCAGGAGCCGGCGATACGCCTCGGGGAGCTGGCAAACAAGCTTTGATCCGGGGATGTCCGAATGGGGAAACCTTAGCAAGTAAACCTTGCTAGCATTCGTACGTGGTGTACGAGTAGCGGGAACCATGCGAAGTGAAACATCTCAGTAGCATGTGGAAAAGAAAACTAATGACTAGCTTTTTATCTCAAGGCTGATTCCATGAAGCCTTGAGATTAGAGAGCTAGTTGCATTCCCCTAGTAGTGGCGAGCGAAAGGGGAACAGTCCAAACCATATTCATGTTAGAAATGTAGTCTCTAATTTATTAGTGGTTGCGTTTCTTTTAAAGGTTACAGCCGTTGTGAGTATGGCGTTGCAAGACTAATCGATCGCTTCTGTAAAAGCGAGGGAAAAACGTGTTGTGTTGTCTAGTAGAACACGCCTGGAAAGGCGGACCAAAGAGGGTGATAGTCCCGTACGCGAAAGACCACAATTATTTCCTGATTGGTTCTTAAGTACGGCCGGACACGTGAAAGCCGGTCGGAAACTGGGTCGACTACGATCTAAGACTAAATACTTTTTGTGACCGATAGTGAACAAGTACCGTGAGGGAAAGGTGAAAAGCAGCCCGGTGAGGGCGATGAAATAGTATCTGAAACCGTATATCTACAAGGAGCGGAACACCGCAAGGTGAACCGCGTGCCTATTGAAGAATGACCCGACGAGTTAACGTATGCTGCTTGTTTAAGTCTCTTTTGAGACGAAGACATAGTGAAAGCGAGGGTTAATAGCCCGTATTAATCAAAAAATCAATTTTTTGATTAAAGGTGGCATGCGTTAGACCCGAAACCCGGTGAGCTACTCATGGTCAGGATGAACTCAAGGTAAAACTTGGGGGAGGTCCGAACCCACTATTGTTGCAAAAATAGGGGATGAACTGTGAGTAGGGGAGAAATTCCAATCGAACTGGGTGATAGCTGGTTCTCCTCGAAATAGCTTTAGGGCTAGCCTTGTGAATAAACCACGAGAGGTAGAGCACTGGATGAGTTGTGGGGGAGCAATCCCTCGCGCTGAACCAACCTCCGAATTCTCGTGGTGGTTCCACAGGAGTCAGACTGTGAGGTCTAAGCTTCACTAGTCTAAAGGGAAAGAGCCCAGATCGTCGTTTAAGGTCCCTAAATCAAAGCTATAGTGTAAAGGATGTTTCTGTCCTCAGACAGGTAGGAGGTTGGCTTAGAGGTAGCCACCCTTTAAAGAGTGTGTAACAACTCACTACTCGAGTTTCCTATTTATAGGAATGGGACAGGGGCGCCGACAATGTATTGGGACTAAGCTTTGTACCGAAAACACGAGCTCTATCCGCCTCGCGGCGGATACGAGCGGTAGAGGAGCATTGTCAGCTGCATCGAAGCTGGACCCGCGAGGGCCGGTGGAGTGCTGACAAGAGAGAATGTTGGGATAAGTAATAATTATGCAGGTGAGAATCCTGCACGCCGAATATCCAAGGTTTCCTGGGCAATGATTATCAGCCCAGGGTTAGCCGGGCCTTAGTGTGGTGCCAAATGGTGCTACGCGATGGACAAGACGGTTGATATTCCGTCGCTACTGTTATGTTATTCAAGGAGCGACGCATCATGGTAGTACAAGCTGGTTTTGACTATACCAGTTTCTGAGTTCGTAGGAGTCTTGCTTTCCAGGCAAATCCGGAAGGCAGTCCCGATTTATCGGGACGCTCTGAAAACTTGGAGAAATTCCGCAAGGGAAATTTGTGTGACCCAGGGTGCCAAGAAAAACTTCGTGATCAAGCATGATAGTATCCGTACCGCAAACCGACACCGGTGGATGAGGAGAGTATCCTCAGGCGAACGAGACAATATTTGTTCAGGAACTCGGCAAAAAAGCGGACGTACCTTCGGTATATGTCCTGCCCCGAGTAATCGGGGTCGCAGCGACTGATCCCCTCCCGACTGTTTAACAAAAACACAGGTCCGTGCCAAAGCTAAAAGCTGATGTATACGGGCTGATGCCTGGCCAGTGTCAGAAGGTTAAACTTGCTTGCGCAAGCAGGTAAGCCAAGCCCTGATGAACGCCGGCGGTAACTATGAAGAAGACGTCGTAGTTATAAAATTTGGCTATTTGCGGGAACATCTGGTTAAGCTCAAAGTACTAGTTCGAAAGAGCAGTAAAAATCTTTGAGATACAGACAATCCGCAGGAAAGACTCGCAAAAAATCCTCAAAGGAGTAAAATTCTATGAGCGATTCATGGCTAAAAGCCATATCTCCGGAAATTGGTCATTATCTGGCCGGTTTCGCGGATGGTGAAGGAAGCTTCAACGTTTCTCTTCGCAAAAGACCAGACCATAAAATGGGCTGGCAAGTAGTTCCCTGCTTCAATGTCTCACAAAGAGACCCGACAATCCTGGCTTTGTTCAAAAAGCATTTGGGTTGCGGCCGATTTGTGACTCGCAGGGATGGAGTGCACTATTATGTAGTGCAAAATCCAACTGCTATACAAGAAAGGGTTATTCCTTTCTTCCAGAGGTTTAAGTTTCTATCCTCGAAAATGAAAAGAAACTTCATGCTGTTTCAGCAAATCGTAGAGTTGATGAATGGTAAAGGCCATCTAAATTCTAACGGCTTGCTGGAAATAATCCAGATCCGAGAGCAATTAAATCTTGGAAAAGGCAGAAAATGAAAGTACAGCATTAATGATTATCAAGGATTTTTAAGCGAGAATCCTCAGAGACTAAACGCCAAACTCCAGCTAGATGCTGGAGATGATATAGTCCGATCTCATGGGAGACCATGAGCTAACATAAATGAACCGTCCTATGGTAGAGGAATTTACTTCAGCAATGAAGGTTTTGCTGCCATAGTAAAATGTAGCTATATCGGAAAAACTCTCTATTGGTACGAGACAATTCCGAGGGAAGACTTGTTACGTAATTAATTACGTAATTTGAACCCGTAGAGACTATACGCTGCACTTTGATTTCGGTCAGAGAAAATAGAGTCCGTTCTATATGGCGACATATAGAGGTTAACAGAAATGATTAACCCCTCAATTAATTAATTGAGAGTAACAAGCGAAAAGCGAAATTCCTTGTCGTGTAAGTTACGACCTGCACGAATGGCATAACGAGTGGGGGACTGTCTTAACAAATAGCTCGATGAATTTGCATTATCGGTAAAGATGCCGTTTACCCGCAGCAAGACGGAAAGACCCTATGAAGCTTTACTATAGCGTGTCATTGGGTCAAGATTTATTCTGTTTAGCATAGGTGGGAGACTATGAGGCTGTCGCGCTAGCGATAGCGGAGTCGCAATGTGAAATACCACCCTGAATGAATTTTGATTCTAATTTCAATGTAACCAGTTGAAAGACAGTGGCTCGTGGGTAGTTTAACTGGGGCGGTTGCCTCCTAAATGGTAACGGAGGCGTTTAAAGGTCAGCTAAGCGTGGATGGAAATCACGCTGGTCGTGCAAAGGCATAAGCTGGCTTAACTGCAAGGCAAGCACGCCGCGCAGGTGCGAAAGCAGAACTTAGTGATCCGACCATCCATAGTGGTATGGTGGAAGCTCAACGGATAAAAGCTACTCTAGGGATAACAGGCTGATCCAGTCCAAGAGTCCACATCGACGACTGGGTTTGGCACCTCGATGTCGGCTCATCACATCCTGGGGGTGAAGAAGCTCCCAAGGGTTAGGCTGTTCGCCTATTAAAGTGGTACGCGAGCTGGGTTCAAAACGTCGTGAGACAGTTTGGTCCTTATCTGCTGTGGGCGTTCGATACTTGAGAGGGTTCTCCGATAGTACGAGAGGACCTCGGAGAATAGGGCTCTGGTGTACCGGTTGTGGTGTCAACTGCATTGCCGGGTAGCTAAACCCTAGTTTGGATAAGCGCTGAAGGCATATAAGCGCGAAGCCGTCCTCAAGATTAGGTATCGTTGCAGCGCAAGCTGCGAGAGGTTCGGGGGAGACTACCCCGCATATAGGGTACAGGTGTAAGGCCAGCAATGGCTTCAGCCGAGTGCTACTAATCAACCAAAAGTGTTTTAGCTTTTTGACTAGCAGTTCATGATTGCTAATTAGATGCTCGTTCATTCCAATTTTTCTGATCAAAGAATTTCTGTCCTGTTTTAGGGTGACACTTGCGACGTTGAACCACCCGGCTCCATCCCGAACCCGGAAGTGAAAGACGCCAGCGCCGATGATACTACCGCGCATGCGGTTGGGAAAGTAGGTCGTTGCCCCCTTAAAAGAGGACAGAAAATACAAAATCCGCTCATAGAGCGGATTTTTGTTGTGCGTATATCACTATTGCTGTTGTATGATACTGTATGAACAGCAATTAAATAGAATGATTTGAGCGAGATCGGCTCCAGGCGCCACTCGATTCCGAAATGGATTGCCGCTGACGAAATCGTCGACCTTGATCTGACCAAAATTTTGGCGGATCGCGATTAAATCTTCTTCACTCCTTGTCTTGGCCACCATCCTTCTTTTGGTGGCCTTTCCTTATATGACTAAAGTATGATAACGTATGAATACATATATGGCGAAAACGAGACTAACTATTACGCTAGACGGCGATATCCTGAAGCGCGTTGACGCTGCGATTGACGGGACCAAAATCCGCAACCGCAGCCACGCGATTGAATATTTGTTGACCTCCTGCCTGCTGCCGCGGTCCACCAAGGTTTTGATTCTGGCCGGCGGTGAAGGGGTGAAATTTCGGTCGCTCACCAATGAACTCCCAAAATCGCTGCTGCCGATCAACGGCAAGCCGCTTTTGGAGCACACACTTGCCCAGCTTAAGCAGCAGGGGTTAAGTGACGTTTATATTTCCACGGCTCACCTTGGTAATAAGATCAAAGACTATTTTGGCGACGGCGCGCAATGGGGAATGCGCATCAAATATTTGGAACAAAAAATAGTTAGATCCGGTACGGCCCAGCCAGTGCTTCAAGCCAAGGACAATTTTTCCGAAGCGTTTATCGTTATTTATGGCGACGTGCTGACCAAGATCAATTTTCTTGATCTCTTGGATTTCCACAACTCGCATCGCGGCATCGCGACCATGGCTTTGACCTCAGTGGAAAAGCCGTCCATGTGGGGCGTGGCCACGATTGAAGGTAACCGCATTCGCGATTTCGTGGAAAAACCAAAAAGCAAAACCCGCTCACATCTGATCAATTCAGGCATATACGTGCTCAGTCCCGAGGTATTTAAATATATTGATGTCAAAGCCACGAGGCTTGAAAAAGATGTGTTCCCGAGGCTCGCCGCAGAAAATAAACTCTACGCTTATCCATTTGAAGGAGATTGGTATGATGTATCTACGCCCGAGATTTACAGTGAGGTCATGAAAACGAATTTATAAATCCATGAAAAATCTCAAGACTCTCAAAGAAGCAGATGTGCGCGGCAAAAAAGTTTTGCTGCGGGTCGCGTATGACATCACCCTGCAAAAGAAAGACGGGCAGATGATCGTGCCCGATGACGCGCGTATCAGAGCCACGATTCCTACTATAGAATATTTGCTGGGGCAAGGCTGCTCGCTTGGTCTTTTGTCCTGGCTCAAACGACCTGGAGGGCAGGTAGTAGAAGACATGCGTATGCGTCCAGTGGCAGAAAGACTTGCAAAGCTTTTAGGTAAACCTGTGAAAACAGTTTTGGACTGTGTTGGACCAGAGGTGCAAGATGTCGTGGCCAACATGCAGCCTGGAGATATAGTGATGCTTGAGAATGTACGCTTTCATCCTGAAGAAGAAAAAGCCGACGGCACCTTTGCCAAGGAGCTTACGGCAGGTTTTGATTTAATCGTTTATGACGCATTTGCCCAGGCGCACCGCATCCATTCATCTACCACTGGCATTCTCGAACACCTGCCGTCGTGCGCGGGGCTTCTGTTTGAAAAAGAAATCACCACGCTTTCACATTTGCTGGAAAATCCGGATCGTCCATTCATTGCGGTTATGGGTGGAGCCAAAATCTCGGACCGCGTGGATGTTATGCAAAATCTCATCGAGCTTGCGGATAAGATTTTGATCGGCGGCGCTTTGGCCAATACATTTTTTGCTGCCAAAGGAATGGCAGTTGAAAAATCGTTAGTGGAAGATGTTTATGTGAACGCAGCCAAAGGTGAAAAGCAGGACTACCAGGAGATCGCTAGAAAGCTTATGGAAAAAGGAGCCGAGAAAATTAAGCTCCCGATAGATATGCTTTCCGCCCCATCGCCGGAAGGTGAGGTCAAGGTCATAAATGTTGATCAGGGCGAGGCACTCCCAAAAAACTGGGCATATTTCGATATTGGACCGCGGACCATAGCACTTTACAATCAAATCCTCAAAGATTCAAAAATGGTTTTCGCTAACGGCCCCATGGGACTATTTGAACAGGAGCAGTTTGCTGGCGGCACAAAAGAGGTGGCGGAAAGCATTATCCGCAGCGGCGCGACCTCGGTAATCGGCGGTGGCGACACCGAAAGTATTGTCGCGAGGTACGGCTGGGAAGGGAAATTTACCCATGTTTCCACTGGCGGAGGGGCATCGCTCGAATTCTTGGGATGCCGCGAATTTCCGGTTATGAAATATCTTACCAAGTAGTAAGTTGTAAGAATTAAGTAGTAAGAAAAATGCACAAACCTATTAAATTAGCCATAAATGGCCTAGGCAGAATCGGCAGGGTATTTTTGCGCATTGCTTGGGACAATCCGCATTTTGATATCATCGCTGCCAACTCTCGTTCAGATATTGAGACCTATGCGCACCTTCTCAAGTACGATTCCACCTATGGCGTGTGGGACAAGGACGTAAAAGCAGAAGATGACAAGCTCATCATAGACGGCAAAGTTATCCCATTTCATCAGGAGGTAGACGGTGAGGATTTGCCGTGGGGCCAACTCGGGGCAGAACTCGTGCTGGATGCCACAGGTAAATTTAAAAATCGGGCCGAGGCAGAGTCTCACATCAAAGCAGGAGCCAAATATGTTGTGGTAACTGCGCCAGGGCACGACCTTGAGGCGACCCTGGTTTATGGCGTTAATCATGAAATTTTTGATCCGCAAAACCACAAAATTATTTCCGGGGCAAGCTGCACTTCGATATGCACTTCGCTTGTGGTCAAAGTTTTGGAAGATTCGTTTGGCATTGAGCGTGGGTTCATCAACACAGTCCACGCTTTCACCTCTGACCAGAGTCTTCAAGACAGCTCGCACAAAGACCTGCGGCGCGCAAGAGCCGCGACCCAGTCGATTATTCCGACGAGCACTGGTGTTACTAAAACTGTCGGCAATCTTTTTCCTTCGCTTGCTGGCAAAATTTCCGGAATATCTCTGCGCGTCCCGGTCATTGATCCGTCGATACTGGCATTTTCTGTGCAGCTTAAAACGTCAGTCACAGCCGGAGAGGTGAACCAGGCGTTTCGAAAAGCGGCCGCAGACGAGCTTAAAGGACACCTTGCTGTTTCGGATCTACCGCTTGTTTCGCGCGATTACCAGAGCAGTCCATATGGCGCTACGATTGATGCTCTTTCGACCGAGGTTGTCGATGGGTCGTTCGTAAATGTGCTGGCGTGGTATGACAATGAATGGGGCTATGTCTCCCAGCTCACCAATCTTCTCGAGTATTTATCTCAAGAAATCAAGAAATAAAATGAATCCGGAAACTGCCAGGTTAATCGAAAAAAAATACGGCAAGCTCAAGGTCTACCCTGACGGCTTTTCCGTAAAAGAAGTCTTGCATAATAGTGGCAGCGGGAAAGCTATGCCGATTATGCAGGAAAAACCATGGGGAGCAGAGGTTTGGCTGATTTACTCTCCGAAATACGCGCTCAAGCATATTGTCATAGAAGCTGGCAAAAGGTTTTCACTGCAGAAGCATACCGAAAAAATGGAGACTTGGTATGTCTCAAGCGGAGATCCGATGGTAACGCTCGACGACAAAAAATTTGAGGCCGGAAGCGGGGACATCATCCATATTGATTCGGGAACTTCGCATCGCGTAGAAGCGCAAAAAAAAGACGTTGAGATTTGGGAAGTCTCAACGCCAGAGCTTTGGGACGTTACACGCCTCGAAGACGACTACGGCCGTTAGATCCAGCATTTTTCATTACGCGTTTCCAAGCAATTGCTCGGTTTTGCGTAATGAAAAATCATTTAAATAAATGGAAGAGTTTTGCAGCCAGCACTTTGTTAGCTGCGATTTGCATTTTGGGATGAGCAGACAAGATGAGTTCTCCGCCTGCTTCCTCGAGGATCACCTGTGCGGCAGCGTAGTCCCAGATTTTCAAATCGTGCCCAACATGAAAATCAAACACGCCCTCTGCGACTTGGCAAAGGGAGATGGCACCGCTCCCACAAATGCGGATGTTTTTGACCTCTTGGAGGATCTTGGGAAATTTGGTTACGGCAAATTTTAAATTCTTTTCCCAGCCAAACGAGCCGTAGCCATATTTAATTTCTGTTACTCTGGAAACTTTGATTCGTTTTCCATTGAGAAATGCGCCGCCCTTCGCGGTGGCAGAGTACAGCTGATTTCTTAGCGGAGCGTAAACAACGCCGAGCACGGATCGCCCTGCCTTTTGTAGAACAAGAGATATGGCACAGTCAATAGATCCTTGCAGGTAGTTGGTGGTGCCATCGATTGCGTCGAGGATCCATACCATCTTGGCGTCGGAATTGACGTTACTGCCTTCCTCGCCGACAAACCCATAATGGGGGAACGCCTTGTGCAAAACAGCCTTGATTTCCCGCTCGATTTTTTTGTCAGCAAAAGAAACCAGGTCGCGGTAGTTGTTGTTTTTGATCTCAACTTTGGTCTTGGTCCCGAAATATTTACGAAAAGTCTTTTCCGAAGCTTTTACGGCAGAAACCGCGATTTTGAGTTCTTTGCTATAATTTGTAGACTTCACTTGACAAATTTTATGACTTAAACTAAGCTAATTTTATCGTATTTTTAATGTTTGTGTCAATGATTGTAGAAAATCTCCTACAGTTCGGATTGGATGAAAAGGAAATTTCCGTATATTTAAGCCTTATTTCCCTGGGGCCTGCACCAGCAAGCGCGATTTCCAAACAATCTCAGGTGAACCGCGGGACTACCTATGACATTCTCGAGCGCCTGATGAAGCTCGGGCTGGTCAGTTTTTATAATGCGTATAAACAAGATGATAGTAAGAAACAGCACTATGTGGCTGAACCGCCCCAAAAGCTGGTAAACGCGGTAGAAAATAAAAAAAGGAACCTGGACACGCTCAAGCTCAATATTAGCAAATCTTTGCCTGAGCTGGAATCTTTGTATGAAAAATCCGGCGCGCGGCCGGTGGCAAAATATTATGAGGGCAGCGCTGGCTTGAGGGTCATTCTGCAGGACGTACTGTCCACATTGACAGAAGGCCAGGACAAAAGCTATTTTGTTTATTCGAGTTCTGACATCAAAGAGTATCTCTACAAAGCTTATCCTGATTTCAATAAAGATCGGATTAAGGCAGGCATCGCTAATAAAGTTATTGCTTTTGGAAAAGGCGGCGAGCTAGCCGGTCTCGATGAGCGCAGGTGCATGTCAGAAGAGGAAAGCACCCCAACCTATATGCTGATCTACGCAGGCAAAGTGGCGATGATTTCTCTGTCCGCGACGCGCGAACCGGTTGGTGTCATAATTGAAGATCAAGGATTATACCAAACACAGCGTATGATATTCGAGTTTATTTGGCTCCGGCTTTGATGTAAAATACAAAATGTAAATCTCAAAATGACAATTAAGAATTTTAAAATTTTACACTGTCATTTTACACTTTGATTTTTTAATTTTGAATTTTCTATGTGTGGAATTGTTGGATATATTGGTAACAAGCAGGCACTTCCGATATTAGTACAAGGTTTGAGAGATCTTGAATACCGCGGTTATGACAGCGCGGGTATTTCGATATTGGAAGATGGAAAATTGCAACGTGTGCGTGCGGTTGGCAAGATTGATAATCTGGTTAGCAAGCTCAAAGATCAGAATTACCCGGGCACTCTCGGCATTTCGCACACCAGGTGGGCGACGCATGGCGGCGTTACCGAAGAAAACGCGCATCCGCATTTTGCGCTTGATGGCAAAATCGCCATTGTTCACAATGGCATTATCGAAAACTACCGCGAGCTGAAAAAGAAACTGGAAAAGAAGGTCAAATTTATCTCCCAAACTGATTCAGAAGTGCTCGCGCATTTGATCGGTTCGCATTATAAAGGCAGCCTCGCTGACGCGGTGCGGCAAGCATTGGCCGAGGTGCGCGGCACCTATGGGCTTTTGGCTGTTCACACGGATCACCCAGACCAGATTATTGCCGCAAGGCTAGGCAGTCCGCTCGTGATTGGGGTAGCAGAAGGTGAGTATTTTATTGCCTCAGATGTTACCCCAATGCTTGCGTACACCAAGCAGGTGACGTTTTTGGATGATGGCGAGGTTGCGGAGATCAGCCGCGAGAATGTGAGAATTTCCAACTTGAAAGATGAATTGATTACCAAAGGCATCACGCAAATCGACTGGGATCAGGCAAAAGCGCAAAAGGGCGGCTATGAGCATTTCATGCTTAAAGAAATCATGGAACAGCCTACTGTGTTTGAGGACGCCATCCGTGGCCGCATCAATATGGAAGAGGGAACGGCAGTACTCGGCGGCTTGAACATAAGCGAGGATCAGATGCGCGAGCTGAAAAGGATCATGATCATCTCTGGCGGCACGGCCTATTATGCTGGTCTTGTCGGCAAATATGCTTTCGAGCGGCTGGCCCAGATTCCGTGCGAGGTAGATTTTTCATCCGAGTTCCGTTATCGCGATCCGATTTGCGACAAAAAGACTTTGGTCTATGCTGTGTCGCAGTCAGGGGAGACTGCGGACACGATTATGGCTGTGAGAGAGGCAAAAAGAAAAGGCGCGCACGTCCGGGGCATCATCAATGTGGTGGGCTCGACAATCGCGCGAGAAATTGGCGCTGGTAGTTACATACACGCTGGCCCTGAGATGGCAGTCGCCTCGACCAAGGCATACACAAACATGGTCGCGCTTTTGCTTCTCAATGCTATTCAGCTTGGTCGCCTCAAACACGTTACCCAGGCAACTGGCAAGAGAATGCTCGAATCTCTCCTCCAGATTCCTGCCAAAATGAATGAGATCTTAAAGCAGGCAGACGAGATCAAAGCGATTGCCAAAAAATACGCGCAGTATAAAAACTTTTTTTTCTTAGGCCGCGGAGTCAATTACCCAGTGGCCCTCGAAGGTTCCCTAAAGCTCAAGGAAATTTCCTATATCCATAGCGAGGGTTATGCCGGCGGGGAAATGAAGCACGGCCCGCTGGCGCTCGTCTCCGAAGAATTTCCAGTAGTCGCTATTCTCACCCGCAATCAGCTTTACGAAAAAATGAAAAGCAATATTCAGGAAGCCAGAGCTCGCGGCGCTCGTACGCTTATAATCGCCACAGAAGGCGATATAGAAGCAGCCGAGGTTGCCGATGACATTATCTTTGTGCCGAAAACCATGGAGCTTCTGGAGCCGCTTCTGAACACCATTCCCCTGCAACTCTTTGCGTATTATATTGCAGTAGAGCTTGGCCGTGATGTCGACCGGCCGAGGAACCTGGCAAAATCAGTAACTGTTGAATGATCAATGCAAGCCTTAATATTCGACAAAACTAAATCAGACTGGGATAGCACGAAGGGATTCGAGCTTGCGGATGTACCCAAGCCAGAAATCGAAAAAGACACAGATGTGATTATCCGTGTTCACTATGCTGGCGTGTGCGGATCTGACAAGGGTATTTGGTATCGCCAGGCATTCAAAGAGCAGATACTGGGCAGCATTGATGCGGAGAATTTCCCTCCCCTTGAGAGGGGAGGGATCAAGGGAGAGGTAGAAAAAGAAAAACATCTCTCCCCCTCGCAAAGCCTCGGGGCACTCTCTCCTCGTCAAGAGAGAGTAACAATGAAGAAGTCTTTTCGCATCATTGGCCACGAATTTTTTGGAGAGGTGGTTGAGGTTGGAAGTAACGTCAAAGACATCAGGGTTGGCGATTTCGTGGCCTGCGAGTCACATGTAGTATGCAACCAATGTTATCAGTGCCAGCGCGGCCAAAAAGAGGTTTGCACCAACGAAAAGATCCTTGGCATCAGTCATGATGGCGGATTCGCGGAATACGCCCGCGTGCCAGCGCATGTGGTTTGGAAAACCAATACTGGCCTCATCAGGCCTGATGTTGCTGCCATGCAGGAGCCGTTTGGCAATGCAGTGCATGCCGCGTCCAAGGTTGACCTTGCCGGCAAAACTGTGGCGATCTTTGGGCTTGGGCCCATCGGGCTGTTTCTCCTGCTCATCGCCCGCGCCCGCGGCGCAAAAAGCATCGTCGGCGTGGAACCAAACCCGACCTCGATTGAGATGGCGAAAAAACTTGGGATTGATTATGTGATCAAACTTGAGAATACTAATGCGGAAAAACCCTACGCGCACAATCAAGAGGTTACGGACGAAATTATAAAAATTACCAAAGGCGTTGGTGTGGATGTGTCGTTTGAAATGGCAGGGTTTAACTCCTCAGTCAATAACTGCCTTTATGCTACCCGCCGCGGCGGAGAGATTATCCTCTTTGGTATCAAAATCGGTGATTTTGTATTTGAGAATTACAATCGTCTTATCGTTCACGGCTTTACCATGCACGCGGTGATCGGCAGACAGCTCTGGCAGACTTGGGAAACCACGCGGGCGCTCCTCGAGGATCCAGGCAACCAGATCCAGGAGAAACTATTTAATGTTATACTGGATCATGGCAATGGCACGATTTTGCCGCTTGCCCAGTACACCAAAGAGCGGTTTGAAGAAATGATAAACAAGCATCCGAAATTCTTAATCCAAATGTAATGTTTGCAAACTATAAAGCACAATTTGCAAAGGATCTCGAGGACATCAAAACTGCGGGGATGTGGAAAGAGGTCAAAACCATTGCTGGCAAGCAGGGGACTGAGGTCGAGATGGTCCTTCGACAAGCTCAGGATGGACAAGTCCAAACGGAAAAGGTCTTAAATTTTTGTAGCAACAATTATTTGGGTCTGGCTGGCAGTGAAGAAATGGCCAGCGCTGCCAAAGAGGGAATTAACAAATACGGTTTTGGCATGGCCTCGGTTCGGTTTATTTGCGGCGTGGACACAGTTCACAAAGAGCTGGAAGAAGCGATTTCCAAATTTTTTGGCGCAGGGGACACGATTCTGTACACCTCGTGTTTTGATGCCAACACTGGTTTGTTTGAAACTATCTTGCAGGAAGGAGACGCGATATTCAGCGATGAGCTAAACCATGCTTCTATTATCGACGGCGTGCGCTTATGCAAGGCTGAAAGATTTCGTTATTTGCATTCGAACATGGAGGATTTGGAGGCAAAATTGAAAGAGGCTGGTGAGCGGCGCAGAAAGCTCATCGCCACAGATGGGGTGTTTTCCATGGATGGCGATACCGCGAAACTCCGAGAGATTTGTGACCTGGCGGAAAAATATGATGCTATGGTTATGGTTGACGACTCGCACGCCAGCGGAGTTCTGGGCACAACCGGCAGAGGCAGCGTGGAAGGGATGATGGACCGCATTGATATTCTCACCTCGACCTTTGGCAAAGCTCTGGGCGGCGCAGGCGGCGGCTGGACTTGCGGCCGCAAAGAGATTATCGAGGTGCTAAGGCAAAGATCGAGAACTTCACTGTTTTCCAACTCCCTGCCGCCGATGATTGCCGCCGCCGCCCTCTTTACTTTGCAAAACTATGATGATTTGTTTCGCGAGCGTCTCGAAGTGCTGCGAAAAAATACCGCGTATTTCCGTGCGGCCATGGAAAAGTTGGGTTTCAAACTCGGTGGAGACGGAAAACATCCGATTACCCCAGTGATGCTCATGGAAGAAAAATTGGCAACCGAAATGGCGGGGAAGCTGTTTGGTGAGGGGATGTATGTACGCGGTTTTACCTATCCTGTGGTGCCAAAAGGCAAAGCGCGTATTCGTGTGCAGCTCTCTAGCGCGCATACTCAAGAGCAGCTGGATAAAGCGATTGCTGCTTTTGAGAAAATCGGTAGAGAATTAAGCGTAATTAAATGAAGAATATAGTTATTATCGGCGGGGGGACAGGAACATCAACACTGCTTTCAGGCCTGCGGCAGCTGCCGACCAATAACGCGGTGATTGTTTCTACGGCAGACGATGGGGGTTCTACCGGCCGGCTGCGTGAAGAGCTGGGAGTGGTTCCACCGGGCGACATCAGACAGTGCCTGGTGGGCCTTTCTTACGGAGATCCCGTGGTAAGCGATCTGTTTAATTACCGTTTTGATAGCGGCAGTCTCAAGGGACATGCGGTCGGAAATATTATCATCTCCGCCCTCGAGAAGAGTACCGGCAGTATCGAAAAAGCCATTATTCAAACCGCGAAGCTTCTCAATGTGCGCGGTTATGTGGTGCCGATCACAATTCATCCGACTATCTTGAGCGCCACGCTAGAGGACGGCTCGCAAATCAAAGGCGAACACAACATTGACGAGCCGCAACATAATGGCGATTTGGGAATAACCAATCTTGAACTGGCTCCCTCAGGACCAGCAAATCCGCGCGCTCTCGAGCTTATCAAAAACGCGCAGGCGATCGTATTTGGTCCAGGTGATATATATACCAGCACTGTGCCAAATCTGCTGGTGGACGGCGTCAGAGAAGCAATCGCGCAGTCAAAAGCTAAAAAAATCTTGGTAGTGAATCTGATGACTAAATGGGGCCAGACAAACGGCTACAAAGCCTCCGATTTCGTGAATGGGATTAATCGATATCTTTTGCCTGCCAGCATTGAAACCGTGATAGTAAATACCAAACAGCTCGAACCAGCCGTTATTGAGCGTTACAAGCAGGAAAAGGCCGAGCCGATTGATGCCGATATCGCTACCTTGGAAAAAATCGGGGTCAAGGTTGTGGCGGAAGCTTTAGCCGCCACAAATACTTTTGAAAAAGACACTGTAGATCAGCTGAAGCGCAGTTTTCTGCGGCATGATTCGGAGAGACTGGCGAAAATAATTTATAATCTCGTAAACGATGGAAATTGAAAAACAGCAGATCAATGCAAATGGGATAAAAATTTTTGCGACAGAAAGCGGGGCAGCAGTTGGCCGCGCGTATTTGTATTTGCTTAAGAACGATTTGCATCCCGAGCCCTTTGGGTTCATGGAAGATGTTTTTGTGGAAGAGAATTTTCGCAAGCATGGCATAGGTTCGATGCTTATTAAGGCTATTATTGAAGAAGCCAAAGCACTCGGCTGCTACAAGCTCATCTGCACGAGCCGGTACGAGAAGCCGGACGTTCACGGTTTTTATAAAAAATTTGGTTTTAAAGAGCACGGTTTCGAGTTTCGGATGGATTTTTATAGAGTTTGACTGTTGCCAGAGGAGGACGAAAATGAGTGTTGCTGAAAAGCTTGCCCGGATAAGCAGTGGTGTCAGGCGTAATGGAACATACGAGCTCGGGCCAAACATCTTGGTCTGGACTGTTGAGATTCGGTTATGCCGATGCTGTGGAACGACAATGCGGCTTTACAAGGAAACCACAGAAAACTGCCTGCTTTGGTGGTGCTGTTCCCGATGTTCATTCAATTACCTGGCGACGTGGAGGGATACTAGCCCGACAACTGACACGCTCTGCCATGAGCATCTCGCCTATCTGGAAGCAGTAAAGGCGCAATGCGCATCACGATAATAAACGATTTGGGACGGAACCTTTAGGATCCGCCCCATTTCTGTTAAGATGAATTTATGAGAGTTATTTCGGACATTCATATTCACAGCCGATACTCCCGGGCGTGCTCCCGGGATTTGATTCCGGAAAATCTCGACAAATGGGGCAAGATCAAAGGCGTCAATCTGCTGGGTACTGGCGATTTCACGCATCCCGGCTGGCGAGCCGAGCTCAGAGAAAATCTAGAGGAGGCCGAAAGTGGTTTTTTTAAACTCAGGGGCGCTGATTCTGGCATCAGGTTTGTGTTATCAACCGAAGTTGCATGCATCTATAGCCAGGCAGAAAAAAAACTGCGCCGCATCCACTATGTGCTGCTGGTGCCGTCGTTTGCCGCCGCTGAAAAATTTGCAAAGTCACTGGAAAGTCGCGGGGGGAAACTAGCTAGCGATGGTCGCCCCATCCTCGGGATGACTTCGCGAGACATTTTGAAACACCTGCTTGAGGCTGACGAAAAAGCGCTGATGATCCCAGCGCACGCGTGGACGCCGTATTTTGGGATATTTGGCAGCAAATCTGGGTTTGATTCCGTGGAGGAATGTTTTGGCGACATGTCAAAATATATTTACGGATTTGAAACCGGCCTTTCTTCGGACGGGGCGATGAACTGGCGGCTCTCGCAAAACGACAGGTTTACGATCATCTCCGCGTCAGATGCGCATTCCTTGTCGCGTATTGGCCGTGAGGCAACTGTTTTGGAAATGGAGCAGGATAAATTTAACTATGATGAATTTTTCCGCATTATCAAAGAGAAAGACAAAAATAATTTAAAATTCACGATTGAGTATTTTCCGGAAGAGGGCAAATACCATCTCGATGGCCACGGTCCATGCCAGGTGTCGTTTACCCCGGAGCAGACGAAGCGCGCTGGCGGCAGGTGCCCCAAATGCGGTCGCAAGATCATAGTCGGGGTTATTTCGAGGGTTAATGACCTCGCTGACCGGCCTGAGGGCTTTGTGCTCAAAAGCGCGATCCCGCAAAAGCATCTCGTGCCTCTCGAAGAGGTCTTGTCTGATTGTTTTGGCGTGGGACCGAAAAGCAAAAAAGTGCAGGAGATTTATTTCAAGCTTATTGAGAGAGCAGGCAATGAATTTGCCGTGATTCTTGATTTGCCGATTGCCGAAGTCGAGAAAGTGGCCGGGTCACTGATTGCAGAGGCGGTAAAACGGGTACGAGAAGAAAAGGTCGTAAAGATTCCTGGATATGACGGCGTTTACGGAATCATCAAAGTCTTTACCAATGGGGAAAGGAAAATGCTTGAACAGTCTCCTCAAATCATGTTATTCTAAGATTATTCTGCAATTTAACGCATATGCGTTAATATTAAGATAATATCAAAATTGTGAAATCATATTTCAAACAATCTATTGCCCAGATAATAGACGAATCCGTGCCCGAGCCGATTTTAGAATTAACTGACGAGAGAATAGAAAAATTAAAAACCGTTTCTGATATTGTAATGAGTGTATTGTCGATTGCATCTATCTTAACTTTGACGGTTGTTGCCCCGAATGCAATCCAACTGTTGAAAGTTTTTCAAAAATCAAAAGGTAGGAAATACTCCACAAAACATAATAAAGAAAAGATCCTAAGAACATTCTATTACATACGGAATAAAGGTTATATTGATTTTCGCAGAAATGATAAAGACTATGAAATAGTCATCACGGAAAAAGGTAACAAGAAGATAAAAAATCTCAAGTTTAATACTTTGGTGATTTCTAACCCGAAAAGCTGGGACGGGAAGTTTTGGCAAATTGCAGTCGATATACCAGTGAAATACAAAACATCTGCAGATTATTTCCGTATGAAATTGAAGGAGTTAAGATGCTACCCGCTGCAGAGGAGTTTATGGTTTTATCCTCACGACCCTCGCGGGGAGGTTGAATTTATCGCAAAAACATACGGGGTGGCAAATTACATAACATTTATGAAGATAGAAAGAATGGAGCAAGATGATAAGGAGATTTTGAAAACCTATTTTAAGGAATCTTTGATAATTTGATATTTCTGTACATTATTGCATATGCGATAAAAAATAGAAATATATGATAGAAATAGAATTTTTGTTTGAAATATAAAAATTGGAAAATTTTTTAAAATATGGTAGAGTTTATTGGCTAAAGAAGCTAGGAAGCGTCGCATAGCGGTCTAGTGCAACGGCTTGGAAAGCCGTGGCCCTTCGGGGCCTCGTGGGTTCGAATCCCACCGCTTCCGCCAGAATTCGGAATTCAAATTTCCGCCAAAAATATGGTCGGCGCGAAGCGCCGTCTGTTCTGTATTCCCCCCCAAAATCCTGATTCTGCAAGGATTCGCCACGCTCCGCGTGGCTCAAAAAGTACGGTTCGATCCTTAATTTGAAAGTTCAAACCGACTTTTTTGAATTCCCGAAAAAATTCTTCGGGAATTCCCTCATTTGCCAATTCCATATTGTTTATACTGGCTTTTAGAAACTTGTCGGTAAGTTCGAACCGATTATGAGATTTTTTCTCAAAAGCCGATAATTTCTCTTTG
>MFEF01000011.1:1802-35173 GCA_001777515.1 Candidatus Doudnabacteria bacterium RIFCSPHIGHO2_01_48_18 | reverse complement strand
TTCTGTGCTAGATAATCCTGGTAACCATAAGACATGCCTTTTTTCCCTTTGGCAATGACCTCTGCGGGAACACCGCGAAGGAGCGCGAGTTCCTTGAACACAACCTTATCGAATTTGCCGCTCATGCGGACCCAAAATGGCACCTCCATAAACAGCTTGACCACCTCTTTATTGTAATACGGAGTGGCGACGCTCGCGCCGTATAGTGGAGGCAAGTTATTTTGGACATATTGGTTTCTCCGTGCTTCAGTCATGAGCTCATGCATCAAAATGTGATCGCGAAATTTTTCGATCTTTTTGCCGATCTGCTCTTCCACTTGTGAGAGTTTGTTTTCAAAATACCCAGCAGGAACATTGATCCATGGCCCTGGGTAAATGGCGCAGGAATGAAAAAAGGCCATAAGCTCAACTGGGTTGGTGGTCGATGGTAAAAACCATTTTCGCTTCTCATTGTATATCTTTTGCCACGGAAGCCACTGCCATAGCCAGTTGATTTTCGGCCAGTAATAGATGTGCTCTGTGGCAAGATAAGCGCCAGAGATGGTATCCGCGTTCTGTCCCATAAACAGCTGATAGCTTCTTTCTGCCCCGAAATATTCTGAAAGTCTTTGACTCATCCGCAGATGCGGCACCGAGGCTGTAAAACTAAAAAGCTGACCGGTTTGCTTTAGCGCCTGTTTGTAAATATCTTCGTCGTGGCCATAATCCACGATAGCGAGTAGGTGCTCTTTCAGCCCAAAACGCGAAAAATTCTTTTTGGCAAAGGTTACATCCGTAGTCCCCTCGCCCCAGCCGCCCCAGGTCACGCAAACTGTGTCTTTGGGCAGGTAGCTTGCGATGATGGCCGAATCAATGCCGCCAGAAAGCATCAACGCTGTGGGCTTGTCGCGGGCCACGGTCGCCGCAAAATATTCCTGCAGGATTTTATCTAGTCTCTTCGCGAATGCTTCCGGACCTTGAAAACGCGTTTTCGCTGTATGAGCCAATTCCGAATATTCCTCATTTTTTAGTGATGGGAATTCCTGTCCGGGAAACAAGGTATTTATTCCCTGATAAACACTGTTTGGCGGCAAGACAATGTTGTAGAGTAAAAAATCGAAAACTGCTTCACGGTTTAAACCCCGGCCAGCCAATTTGAATGTGTCCAAATCGGCCGAGATGTTGCCGGATGTTTTGTCATAGTAAATATTTTTTTCTCCCGCAAAGGTATTTTTCATGAAAAAGATTCCACTATTTTCCCCGCAAGCTTTTCGAGATCATGATTTTGTTCAACCCAGGATCGCAGTTTAGCAGTCAGCTCTCGGCGCTCGCTTTCCGGCATAGTTTTGAGCTTCATGATTTTTTTTGCCAGATCCGCGGCGTTATTGCGCTCAAAAAACAAATCCGGAGAAATTTTTTTGAATGGCTCTTCAAACGCCTCATTTGATGTTAAAACCAAACGGCCTGACGCCGCCGCTTCCAAAACATTTTTATCAAGGCTTCCTGTCATGCTCAAATTCACAAATATATCCGCTTCGTTTATGAGCTGCGGGACAAAATCATGCTGAACCTCACCCTGAAAATCAATAATCTCATCGAGACCCGCATTTTCCACAAACCGAACGAGAGAATCGAGATACTTTTGATGCTGAACAAGACCGACTTTGCCATAGATCTGCACATCGAGGTCTTGAACATTTTCTTTGTTTACCAAAATCTCAACAGCCTTGATAAGTGTTTCGTAATCCTTCACTGGACTGATCCGGCCGATCGTGAGAAGACGAAATTTTTTGCCGCTGGTTAATGTTTGATTTTGAAACTTGAATTTACTGAGGTCAATGCCGTGACCCACTACCTTAACCTTGGGTGAGTTAATGCGAAAGCTCTCCTTCGACGCAGTTAAAATAAAATTTACCATAGCGTGGGCAATTTTTAGCTTCAAATCTACTGATTTATGCGTGTACCACAGCGCAATTTTCTTTCCAAACAGCCTGGCGGGCAGGGCCGCCAATACCGCATAAACTGGATGCATGTGCACCAAAAAACCATCGGCATGCCGCGCGAACCTGAAGCAGACCGCAAACAAGCCCAGGGCTTGTTTGATTCTGCCATATCCTTTTTCCTTACCAAAGGAATATACCGCCACATTTGCGGGTAAGTCTGACGCATCCCCCTTCTCCTGGCAAATCACATAAAGCTGCTGAAGATTCCTTGCCAGTGCTTCGATCCAGCCAAAAACAAATCCAGTCAAAGGATCAGCGCGATCTACTTTCCTGGTGATAAAAATCAGTCTCATGTTTTGGCAATCTCCTTCCAAAACATGATTGTCCGGTCGAGGCCTGCGGCCGCGTCGTATTTATCGGCCATTTCTTTGGCCTTCTGCGACCAGTATTCTCGTTCAAACCTTTTGCTTAAAAAATCTGCGAGTGCCTTTTCCAGATGTTTTTGCGAACCCACAGGAATAAGCACGCCGCTCTCTGGGTTGCCGAGGATTGCGCGGGCGCCCGGCGTATCAGTGGCTATGATGGCGCAGCCTGCGGCCGCGGCCTGCAGCAGAACCTGGCCAAAGCTCTCCGTGTTTGACGGCAAAACAAAAATGTCAGCCGCGCGGAAAATCGGCGGCAGTTCTGAAAGAGATTTAACACCTAGAAATTCAATGCGTTTATCATCCGCGGCGAGACGTCTCAGTTCCGGCTCTTCTCCGCCCTTGCCGACTATCTGTAAAATAAAATCGCCTTTGATGTTTTTGAAAGACCGTATCAAGAGTCCGATATTTTTTTCAGCGGCCAAACGGCCGACATACAAAACTCTCAAACGCGAATCACTGTTTTTAAAACGAAAGCTAGAAATCTTGAATTTTTCTATATCTATCGGCGTCGGTTGTATCAGAATCGGTTTCTGGATGCGCCAGGAAATCAATTTGTCACGGATGTCCTGATTGTTAACGCGAAAGCCGTCAGCGTGTTTTATGGCCCGCTTGATCAGAAACAACAAATACCAGTAGATCAGATTAAACCCCAGCCACCCGGCAGTGAAAAACATGCTGTGGATATTCACGATCCACGGTACGCCTAAAATCTTCTTCAGCCTCATGCCAGAGGGCGCTGTGAATTCCTGAGTCACCAAAAGATCATACGCTTGCTCTTTGTTCAAAGCCAAGCCAAGCTCGACGGCTTTGTGATAATGTGAAAATTTGCTTGACCTTGTGGGGATGACGCGCAAATTCGCGGCCGGATTTTGCTGGCTATACTGCAGGCCAGAAAAAACAATCACGTCGAGCTCCCCTGCCAGGTTTGCGTATTTCTTGTGCCGCTCCAACACGTCTCCGCTGCCGGCTCCTCCCCCCAAAAGCCCGCGATCGAGGCTGATCATCAAAACGCGCATAATACTTTTTCCGTTTCATTAATCATATAATCAAACTGAAAACGCGCGCCTGGCACAGAGTTATCAATGAATTTTTGGCGCAGCGCGGGATCGTTTTTCAAATCTAATATCGCGCTTGTCAGCTGCTCTTTTGAGTTGTAATCAACAAGTAAACCGTTGACGCCATCGCTAATGATTTCTGGGTTGCCGCAAACTCGGGTTGTGATAATCGGCGTTCCAAGCCTCAGCACTTCCACAAGCGTGTTGGACAAACCCTCGTAGCCGGTATTTAAAACATAAGCGTCGGCGGCCCGAATATACTCGTGAAGCTGCTGGCGCGGCGAGTTGTGTAAAATCTTTAAAGAAATTTCCGGCCGCGTAATCTGCAATTCCTGTACCGCTTCCTCCAACAGCGCAAATCCTTTCCACGGCACATTGCGGCCAGATGAGACAATCAGGAAAGTATGCTTATCGATCTCAAGCTTTTCACGAGCCTCATCTTTGCTAAGCTTCATTTCTGGCATTTCTACTGCGTTGTAGATCACCTTTATCTTTTCCGGTTTTATTCCCCAGCCAATAACGATTTTTTTCAAATACTCAGAGGGAGTAATTATCAATGCCGCGTGCCGGCAGACGGCTTCCTGAACCTTGCGCATTCTCTTTATAGCCGGCGGGTAATCTTTTAAGTTTTGAAATTCGTCTATGAGCACGTCCGTATAACCACTGTTTACAGCGCGTTCCCATGAATAGTCACCAGTGATTTTTACAGCGAGCGGTTTTTTCAAATACCGCGCCGCCATAAATGCCGGATAACCTTCTGAAACCTGACCTTGCGCGTAAATCAGGTCAGTGTTTGCGCCGAGCCTGACTACTGCGCGGTAAAATTTCCAATAATGCCAGGGTTTGAATCGCGAACGGATGATCCTTGTCACCGGAAAATCTGTTTGAGGAAGATTTTTATCTTTGTCGGCATACGTCACAACATCGACGCTATGGCCGCGTTTCGCCAGCTCCCCGGAAAGCGCCCGGCTGTACGTCGCGGGCCCGCCCACGTCAGGTGGAAATATTCCAGTGGCGATTAATATCTTACTCATTGATTAATTACTCCCTCGTAAATATAGAAGGCTTCACGGCCTTTGTCATCGAAAATGATCTGCGGTTGAATATTGCTTTTCTTAAAAAGATCAAGAACCATCTCGGTTTCGGGGACCACGAGATCAGGTTTGGCCACGGTCGTGGTTGATGCTTTTATAAAAAGCAGTTCCGAGCCTTGGAGTCTGGAAAATGAGGGTTGGGTGTCCGCGCTTGAGGCAATCGCGGCAAATTCGTCGGCAGAAGCAATCAAATATCTTTCATAAAATTTTCGCCTCTCGAAAAGCCACGCGACAGGAAACCACGATATATTCGGATCAGTAACAATGATTGGCCCTTCTTCCCCTTCTGATTTATCTATAGTTGGAAAATCAATGGCTTCAGGTTTTATTTCGCTAAACCACAGCCTGGTGGCGATATCTACCGCGGCTGGCCGCGGGCGCTTATTATATAAGAAAATGGAAAGTTTTTCATCCAGCTGATTAAATCCGAGATTTTCTTTGCGTAAAGTCGAGGTCAGATATTTATTGCTGGAGGCCGCACTGACGTGATTAGAATTTATCAGAAAAATTAAAAAATAAATTCCCAGCAGTGCTGAGACGGCCCGGACCGAATGGTACTGCCAAAAGCGGTTTAACAGCACGGCTACAAACAGGGAGGCAAACGGCGCCATAACACCGAGCCAGCGATCCGCCCCCCCGACGTAAGCCAGAAACACAAACAGGAAAAATAATACCAGCAAAGGGAGGGTCAAAATTTTCTGTTTTTCATGAAATATCAAAAATATTGTAAATAAAAGCGCGGCCAGCACCAACAGAAAATAGGGCCAGGACATTCCGGAAATCAAATAGCTGGCGGTATCCCTAAAATTGAAATGCAGTCCTCCTACCCGGCTCCTCAAAACCGGCCAATCATCATGCTGCTGGCCAAACAGGTCAGAAAGCTGCACATCGAAATGGCCGCGGTCCTGCAGCATGTTCATATTGTAAACAATCAGCGGAGAAATAACGAGAAAAAATACCAGCACCCCCAGCCATAAATGCTTGCTCTTCAAAACAGTCCTGTCATAAACCAGCGCAAACAGCACAATCGCGGGAGCAATGAACAAGAATGTGTATTTCGTCAGCAAAGCCAGACCAAAAAACAACCCGCTGTGCATGAAAAATTTGTGTTTTACTTGAATAGCCTTCAGTAAAAAGAGCAATCCCAATAGCACCCAAAAAATAAAAAATGATTCGAGCAGGCCGATTCTGCCCTGCCAAATAAAATAATTATTCAAAACCAGCGCCCCCATGGCCAACAGTCCGAGCCGCGGGCCGCCAAGCAGTCGCGCAATGAAAAAAAATAGCACCAAGGAGCCAGCGGCGGCCAGCGCAGAGGTCAGACGAGAAACAACGATGGAGGAACCGAAAAATTTGAAAAAAATATGCTGGACGAAAAAATATAGCGGTGGATGATCGTGAAAAGAAAGATATGACCAGACCGGCCGCTGCCCGAACCATTGCACAGGCGTTGTCTGCTGCTGGGAGGCCATGTAATCAAAATAACCGAGCGCTCGCATGGCGTAATGCGCGTCATCAGCGAGGGGATCAGCGCGGCCCAGCCGAAAAAAAATCAGACCCGTGGCTGCGAGCAAAATGACCGCGAAGACAATTTTTTGATTTTGACTCATAACACGCGGAGTATCTTATCCATTTTCTCCGCGACCAGACCCCAGGAATATTTTTCCATAACCAGCTGTTTACCGTTTTGGCTAAGCTTTCTACGGAGTTCCGGCTTTTCAGCTAGTATAGTAATTTTATCAGCCAAATCAGCAGGATCGTCCGTTTTGGAAAAAAGGCCGGTCTCACCTTCGGTTAAAAAATCAGGTATACCGCCTACGGGAGTGCCGATTATCGGTACCCCCGCCGCCATGGCTTCAAGAAAAGCCGTACCGAGTCCTTCAGAGCGCGACGGTCGCACGAAAATATCTGCTTCTGATAAATACTGCGGGATTTCGTCCTGCAAAATATTTCCAAGAAAATGAACCCGCTGAGAAACCCCAAGCTTTTTGGCAAGCGCCTTGAGTTTAACCTCTTCTGGTCCAACCCCGAGAATTTGTAATTTGTAATTGGTAGTTTGTAATTTTACAACTGCGCGAATCAAAATGTCCACACCGTTTTTTGGCACAAGGCGCGATGCAGTAACAATGATAAATTCCTGTCCGTCTTTGAGCCTGAAACTTGGAATCTGAAATTTTTTGAAATCAACGCCGTTGGGAACAACTTCAATAGGACATACCGATCCTTCCTGCCTGGCCCAATCAGCCAAAAATCTGCTGATCGCCTGAATGTAATCAGCTCGCTTGAAAATGCGCTGCCAGATTTTGCGGAAACCGCGCACCCGGCCATGGATATGCTGGATCGGATCGCCTTCCTGAAGAGTCAATAAAAAATTTAGATTTGGCTTGCCGCGCAGAAACAACAAAGCCGCGGCCCCAGCGTAGGCAGCCATGATGGACCATACTAGATTGTAGGGATTTTTGCGGTGAAGTTTTCTGGCCAAATGTGCCGCAAACAGCGGATACAATATCCTGCCGATCCTGTTTCCGAAACCCACGCGGTACACATTGACGTTACCGATTTTTTCCTGGTCGGGATAGCCTTTGTCAAAATGACAGGTGATCAAATCAAACTCAAAATTAGACAAGCGGTCAGTAATGTTCCTGACCGCCAGTTCTGCTCCGCCGACTAGCGGCTCATAAGCTATGCTAAAAATGAGGATGCGTTTCTTCACACTTTTGTTATTCCATGCTGCTCGAGTAATTGCGCGATTGCTTCCGGTAATTCGCGCGTTGGTGCCCAGCCCAAAAGCTCTCGGGCTTTCGAGTTGTCAGCGAGGGTGGTTTTGTATTCACCCGGACGCTCTGGGGTATTTACTGTTGCGCCGGCGATAAAATTGGCGATTTCATTAATACTATAGTTATTGCCGGCTCCGACATTGATCACATCACCGGGAGGCACGTCTTTTTCCCAGGCCAGCACGTTTGCATTGACCACATCTTCAATGTGAGTAAAATCTCTTCGCTGCGTTCCGTCGCCAACGATCGTCATCGGCTTCCCGTCTTTGCGCTGCTGTAAAAATATACCGATTACGGCAGCATACGCGCCTTCTGTAATTTGCCGGGGGCCATAGACATTAAAATAACGGAGGCACACCGTCTGGAGGCCATAAAGCTTGCTGAAAAGCTGGCAATACAACTCGCCGACGTATTTTTGCAGGGCGTACGGACTGCCCGGCCTGGCATCCATGTCTTCCCGGAGAGCGACATCTTCGTCTCGTCCATAAGCAGAAGAAGAAGCCGAATAAACAACCTTTTTGACACCGGCATTTTTTGCCGCCCACAAAACATTCAGCGTTCCTGTAATGTTGGTTTCATTATACGGCAGCGGATTTTGGATCGAGGGCTGGATGCGCGCTAGCGCCGCCGTATGAAATACAACTTCAACGCCAGCAAAATGAGGCGCAATGGCTTCGTAATTTGTAATATCAACTTCAATAAATTTGGCCTTGGGATTGAGATTTTCCCGCTTGCCAGTAACGAGATTATCGATTACTACCGCTTCGTGACCAGCATTGATTAGCCAGTCTGTCAGATTGGACCCAATAAATCCAGCACCGCCTGTAACTAAAACTTTAGACATAGTTGATATATTTACTCGCCCCGGGTATTCCAAGGTGGTGCTGGATAAATCCCGCGCCGCCGGTGACCAGGACTTTTGCCATATTAGCGATCTACTCCGCCCGTTAATTGTTTGTTAATTTCTTCCGCGGTTTTGAGGATTTTCAAATCTACGCCATTGTCTTCCGCGAATTTGATGAGAGCTCTGGTATCCTTGGGCAAACATTTTCCGCCGTAGCCGCGATATCCGCCGTGCCAGACCTCGAGATGGGACCTGCCGATACGCCGATCCGCGCCTACGCAATCGGCAACAATGCCATAGTCGATTCCGAGTTTGTCGCAAAGATCATACATCTGGTTGGCAAACGTCACCTTGACTGAGAACCATGTGTTACCAAAATATTTCGTCATTTCCGCAGCTTTTGCCGGGACGATTCTGTTAAACGGCGCAAGCGGCAGCAGCTCCATGATGTCTCCCGCGACATCAAAACTCTTGTCTGTGTAGCCGACAATCTGCCGGTCAGGATAGTTAAAATCCTGGTATGCGGTTGATTCGGTAAGAAATTCTGGATTAAAAATAATCTTGAGGTGCGGATACTGCTTTTGATAGCTGTCGGTCGTGCCTGCCACCACCGTGGATTTGATGATAACGGCCTTGGATTTCGATTTTGCGGCATTGGCCATCGCGTCATCCATCGCGGAAAGATCGATCGATATGCCGTTAAAATTGGTGGGGACTGCCACAAAAATATAGTCCTGCCTCAAAACCTCTTCGAGTTCATCCATAGGGCGAAATTTATCGTAAACCTTTACGTCAGAACCGCCATCCCGGTAAAATTTCGCGACCGTGCCACCGACGTAACCGCCACCAATCACGCCGATCTTTTTCTGCGGTTTAGGCTGGGGAATGTCATGGGGAATAACCTGTTGGCTATTAGGCGGCGGCGCACCCTGATTTTTTTCCATTTAGTTCTTGAAGATTAAGGATATGCTAAAATACAGTATCACATGAAAACCTCTTCTAGTCAATCGGCCGCGAAAGTCAAAATCCTCTATGTTATTACCCAGGGGGAGCTTGGCGGCGCCCAGCGCTATGTCCTTGACCTGACGACAAATTTGGATAAAACGCGTTACGAAACCCTGGTTGCTGTGGGCCGAGAAAACCCAGCGCTCAAAAATTCACTAGCGACTCTGGGCGTAAAAACCGCGGAGCTTGATTTTTTGAAACGCAATATCTCGCCTTTATTTGATCTGCTGGCTGTTTTTGAACTCAAAGAACTGATCAGAGACTTTGCTCCCGACATCATTCATCTCAATTCCAGCAAAGCTGGCGTCATCGGCAGCGTAGCCGCGCATCTCGCAAGGAACAGAAATGTTGTTTTCACGGCTCACGGTTTTGCGTTTTTGGAACCGCATTTATTCAAACGAATATATTTTTGGGCAGAAAAATTTGCCACCCGGTTTCGCAAGCAGATCATCACCGTATCTGAGTTTGACCGACAGGAGGCCATAAAATGGAAGCTCTGCGCGTCAGAAAAACTTGTGACCATCCACAATGGTTTACTTGTCATTCCGGCCTCCGAGCCGGAATCCAGAAAATGGATTCTGAATCAAGTTCAGGATGACAAAACTATAGTGATCGGTACTATTGCCCGCGACTATCCCACAAAAGATCTAAAAACCCTGCGTCGGGCTTTCACCATTCTTCAGTCTGAATTTCCCAAGACGGAATTGAAAATTATATCTGGTCCAAATGCCGCGCAATCCCTTTCTGAATTTGACATTTACGTCAGTTCTTCAGTCAAGGAGGGTTTCCCATACTCCATTCTGGAAGCAATGGCGGCTGGACTGCCAATTGTTTCAACTGCGGTTGGCGGCATTCCTGAGGCTGTGGAACATGGCAAGCAGGGCCTGCTCGTCCCTCCAAAAAATCCCCGCGCTCTGGCCGCGGCCATAAAAAAACTAATCGCGAATCCGGATTTGGCTAGGCAGCTTGGCTCAGGAGCGCAAAATAAAGTCCAGGAATTTTCCCTGGACAAAATGCTCGCGGAAACTGAAGCAGTTTACGAAATGCTTGCGAACACCTCATGCCCACGTTGAGGTGTTTAAAAAATTGTTCTTTATAGAGTCTGCCATATCATGCGCATTGCAGTGCTTCAGCATTCCCAAATATGACTGTACGCTTTGATGATAACTGTCTGCCTCCAAAAGTCCTTCGTTAAGGGATTTTTGTTTCGCAAAAAGCTTCTTGAACATTCTCCGTTTCGTTTTAGTTCTCAACACGATATGATAAGGCAAGACAACATATCCGAGAAAATCTATCCCTTGGCTAAATTTTCTAATCTCAACCTTGTCAGGATGCAATTCTAGAGCCAATTCATTGTTCAAAAAGCTCTCGATCTCGATTTTCATTTTTTCTAAATATCCACTATCGCTGTGAACAATAACAAAATCATCAGCGTATCGAAAATAATGTTTGGCGCAAAGCCGGTGTTTTACAAATTGATCTAATTCGTTCAGATATATGTTGGCAAAAATTTGTGAGGTTAGATTGCCGATGGGGATTCCGGTAAGCTCTCTCTCTCTCTCTCTGTTCGTGGTTATCCACAGTTGAACTAAAACTCCCAACTATTTCTCTGAACAGCTGCAAGAACCGGCGATCTTGGATTTTGCTTTCGATAATCTGCAAAAGTTTTCCATGAGAAACACTTGCAAAGAATTTTTTGATGTCGCACTTCAGTGCAAAAACGGGACGAGTATAATTTCTGCTGACCTTGCGCAGGGATTTGGATAGATTATTAACCGCCAAATGAGTGCCTCTTTCCAGTCTGGATGAATACGAATGATAAATAAACCCGGGGTTGAATAGTTTGTAAAGCTCATTGAAAACCGCATGATGCACCAGCCGATCTCTGACAGTAGCCTTGCTTATCACTCGATGCTTGGGATCATAAATATGAAACGTGCTGTAAGGTTTATGGCGATAGGTTTGATCCCGGAGCTCTCCATGAAGCGCAAAAATATTATCTTCCAGATGCCGTTCAAATCGCTGAACATCAGGCTCTCCATTCTTGCCCTTTCGGTACTCCTGCCAGCAAGCAAACAAATTTTCTAAACTGACTAAATTTTCAAACATATGAACGATGGTGAGATTCCGATAATTGCCAAAACAAATGAGCTCTACAAAATCTATTACCAGTATCTGCAGCTCTTTCCAAAAAAGGATAAATATGCCCTAGGAAACAAATGCGAAATGTATATCATAGCTACGATAGAACTGCTGATCGAGGCAGGGAGCGCGCCAAAAGAGCAGAAACTTGCATTACTAAAAAAAGCCAATGTAAAGTTTGATGCTCTCAAATTTTTCCTCCGCGCCGCCCATGATCTGAAAATCCTGGATAACAAGAAATATTTACTGCTGCAAACACATATCCAGGAAATCGGGCGAATGCTTGGAGGATGGCAACGCTCCCTGACTTCGTTCTAGACGCAACCGAGGACGAACAGACCGCCAGAATAGTTGTCGTTGGCATTGCCGAGATTGCCCTTGTTGTCGAACTTCAGCTCGTCGTCATTGGCCTTGAAGTTCAACGAGTACCGAGCGTCCTGCCAAAATATTACTCTTTTCCATTCGGACACCGAAGAAGCATTACTGCTTCTCCTGAATTTAATTTGGCTCTGATGAGCGCAAGAAAAGAATAAGTAGTGTCTAGAAAACTTATGCACCGCTTGCCTTAACCATGATCAAGGCAATTCTGGCATGGTTTGATTTTCCGGATTTCGGTGATTTTGAACCTTAATTCAAAATGCATTAACCTAATCTCAAGCTTATCATAACAAAAATTGGCAAAACAAAAAGGCTTGGGAGTCTGATTTTGAAATCAAAGACCAAGAGGTCAAGATCCAAAATCAAAATTCCCAAGCCCAAAGACCAGCACTACCCGAGGACGAACAGACCGCCAGAATAGTAGTCGTCGGCACCGCCGAGATTGCCCCCGCGGTCGAACTTCAGCTCCGCGTCATTGGCCTTGAAGTACAGCGAGCCCCGAGCGCCCTGCCACTGTAATGCAGAAAAGTCCAAGCCCGGCGTGCTCCAATCACGGGCAAGAACATCGGGGTAAGCAACCATCGCCGTCACTGCATCGAACCCGCCCGAGAGCCAGAACCACGGCGGCAGAACTTCAATCTGCTCGCGCTGGGCCAGAACTGAAAATCCCTGCATCGGATTCGGGAAATAAACTCCGACCGCATGTCCTCCGGCCAGTTTTTCCACAAGGGCATCGTGGCGGATTCCAGGAACGATCTTTACCTTCTTAGCCAGATCGTCTTCGCGGTAATTGTTGAACGTCCGCCCTGAAAACTCTTGCGGATAGGAACAGTCAACGCCAAGCAAGAAGGGATTGAGCGCTTCGCCATAGTCAGTAACCTGCGTCTGCGGGATGCAGATCGGCAGATGAACTGCTTTGACGATGTTGCCACACAGCTCGTCTTTGCCGAGACGCTCCAGAAGTTTCTGACAGCGATCCTCAAACTCTGCGGCCGAAATCATGAGGCCGGCATGCAGACATTCACCGATGCGCGCCAGACGCACGCCATAGTCAAGCTTGGGCTGAACGAGATGAAAATCCGTATTCGGATCACAGACTTTATTCGTCAGATTGCGAGGAATGCACCGGCCGTTACTGTCAAAATGTAAAAGTTTTACATCCTGAAAACTAACGGCTTTCTCACCACGCAAAAGCGCCAAAGCATTATCTTCGCCCAAAATATTAATCAGGGCTTCGTGCTGTCCGTCTCTCCAATGGCTGTATTTAGCCATATATCCTCCATTTCAGACTGAAAGTCCGAAAGCAATTTGCCACTGCCCGTGGCCCAGGGTTCCTCAGCATTGAGAAAACAACCTACTATAGCATATTTGCACAGAAAAAACAAGCCCCGATTTATCATCGGGGCAGACAGGTTTAAATATGGGGTGTTAAGATTGTTTCACTTTTGTTGGCTCAATGCCAGAGCGTTTTTCCAAAACCTCAACCCGTTTTTGCAGCGCTTGAAGTTCAAAACGGTATGCGGCTTGATCAAGCCGAAGCTTTATGTCTTCTTGGCCTATTTTCAATCCTTGCATATCGGATTTCATAACATCCATGTCCGTTTCCATGCGGTTAAATCGATCATCCATGCCATCAAAGCCTTTTTTCATCATTACCGCCAAATCTTCGTTTGTGATATTTTTCTTGGGCATATTTTTAGAATAACTCCCTGATAAGCTGTTGTCAAACAACACCTCAACACGGCGTTGAGGTGTTCGGGAATGGGCTTTATTGCTTGAGCTTGTAGGTTACGTTTCGACCTGTTTTGCCAATTTGGATGAGCTTGCCTATCGATTCGAGTTCGTCGAGATACCTCTCGGCAGTGGCATTGGATATTTGCAAAGCTTGCTCCACATCGTCATTGCCAACCTGGCCCTTTGTACGGGCGAGGTCCAAAACTTTTTCTAAATTTTTCTCTCGCAGCTGCTGCTGTGCCAGATTGCCTAAATCGCGCCTCTTTGGTTTCCAGAACAACCAAACCAGCACAGCCCCGATAATTATACCAATGATTAATTTTATCACTCTGGTTAATTTATTTCTTCTCGTACTCTCCGCGGTTGACGCTCTGGATGAAGATCTCGGCTTGCTCTACATATTGGCCGCCGAACGCTTTGATCTTCTGGGCGATTTCTATGGCTTTGGCCCGATCGCCGCTGGTCGCATAAAAAAGCGCAAGATTGATCCAGGCCTGGACATTGTCCGGGTTTAGTTTGACCACATCTTCATTGAAATATCCGATCCAGCGCAGGCGCTCATTGCTGCGCGCCAGATTGGAAAGCCTCTCCAAATGAGCTGTCACTCGAAAATTTACCTGCCGTTCGTCCATTTGCGCTATTACTTGTTCGATTTTGCTGTCTTCACCGCTGTTGAAATACAGCATAATGAGGTTGACGTACGATTCTACCACCTTGGGGTTTAAATCAATGGCTTTGCGAAACATTTCCTCTGCGGATTGGCGCGCCTGCTCCGCGCGATCATCGTCTTGCAAAGCTTTATATTCCTTATAAAGAAATAGGTAGGAATACCCAGCTTCATGATGGATCTGGGGCCTGGTCGGGCTAAGCTCGCTCAGGTCGCGGTACAAATCCAGGGCTTTGTTCAGCCGTTCGATTTTCCGGTCCTCGTACGCCGCGTAGGTGAAATTGTAATGGCGCATCACCAGCAGCAAATTTTTGGCATTTTCCGGGTTCTCTTCGATTTGCTTCTCGCCCTGCTGGTCAGTGTACTCTAGGACTGGTTCGACGCGCTCCACAATTTGGCCTGCGTTGCCAAGCATCCTGTCAACAAATTCGATAAACTGGATGCGGTACTCCTGATTGCCATAGTCCTTCCGCTCCAAAACTTTTTTGAAACGGTCCACGATTAGATAAAAGTCTTCTTTTTCCGGATCGGAGCGAAGCGCGTCTACTGCCTGAGCATTTACGCGCAAAGGCTCCAGGTTCAGCTTCCAAATCATCGGCCCGAGCAGAAGCGTAAATAGGATTGCGGCCGCAAGGATTGCTTTGCGCGGTAAAGCAAAACTGAAACCGTATTGCGGAAGATATTGCGCGGTAAAAAATGCCAAGATCACAAACAAACTCATGTACGTTACCACTGCTTCAAAAATAAACAAATCCTGGACAAGGTAAGCCACAGTCAGGCTCGCCCCCACTATGGATATATTGCGTGACAGCGGATCGCGCAGGAAATAGCGCAGCAAACGATATGCAGGATAGATAAGGAATGTTAAAAATAAACCGAGGCCCAAAATGCCCGTAGTCACGCCGCGGTCGAGTATGACATTGTGGGCGCGGTCAAACCACACCACCGACCCCTCGTCTTCATAAATTGACGGCGGGAAATTTTTATTGAACACTACGTCGAAATTCTCCAGCCCCCAACCCAGCACAAATTTTTCTTTCCACCCATCCCAAGCAGCGCTCCAGGTCACGAGCCGCGTTTGAGCCGTGCGGTTGTTCGGGGAGATGTTGGCAATTCTCTGCAAAAAAGAATTTTTCACAAAAGCTGTGTCGCGGGAAGCATAAAGTGAACCGAGCGCGAGCAGTACCGCGAGGAGGAGGCCGATGCTTAAGCGGCGCACCCTGACGTTTTCGCGGTTAACCCAAGCCATCAGCATCGCACCGACGATGAGGCCGGCGGCCAGGCCCATGACCGCGCCTCTGGTCTGCGTTGTAAAAATCAGAAAAGTATAAAACAAGATCACCGCTATATAATAACCTCTGGCAATTTTGGATTGGCGAAGCGTGAAGAGTATAAAAGCAATTCCGATCTGAAGCAATAAATAAGCAGCGAAAAACGCTGGATTGCCCAGCGTGGCGTCAACACGGGTTCCGGAAGTCGCCAGCAAATTCTCTATCTTCAGCACTTGTCCCAGCCCGAAAAATCCCAAAAGCAAACTTGCACCCAGGGAAAAATCCAGCAGCTTGAGCCAGGCCTCTCGTGTGCGCACCACGCTTGTGAGGATGACAAAAAACGCGAGTAAATGCAGCCAGAGGTTAAGCCCTTCGCCGCGCTCTATATCCCCCCAAAAACTTAGGTAAAAATTCCCGCCAAGCAGGGATGACATTGCGGCCACCGCTACAAAAGCCGTCAATAATACCAGTGGCCAGCTCCATTTCGGACGATATTCCTCGGAGACAATATTTAGCGCCAAGAATGCCAAAAAAATTATTTCCACAACAACGCGGAACAAAAAAACCTTGGTGGTGATGAACGGAAAAAATAGCCGGTTGTCCACGAGGATGGGCGAAACCAAAATCGCGCCGATGCCAATATAAATCGTATAGAGAGAGATTTTTTTCCAGATACTCATTATTGTAGTTGCGGATAATCGGTTTTCAACTCACTGGCCTCTTTTGGATCAAGAGTCTTGAGCTCATTGAACAAAGCTTGCCCCCGAGTCAAATCTCCGCCGCGAACAAAATATTCAATAAGGCCGACAAGGTACGAGGCCTTGTTAGCCGGATCTTTTTGGATGGCTTCCTCCATCAGCGGTTCAAACAAATTCTGCTTTTCTTTCCAGTTAAACCGATACAAATCAGCAAGCCCCTGGTAAGCAATGGTGTAATCAGCCTTGAGTTTCAGGCCCTCGCGGTAATAAAACTCGGCCTTTTTATAATCCTTGAGAAAATACTGATACACATTAGCCATGTTTACAGGCGTGCGAAAATCGAGCGGCTGCAGTTCAAAAGATTTTTCCCAGGCGGCAACCGACCCTTCGTGGTCGTTGAGGAAATCTTTTGTAAAGGCAAAAGCAAACCACAACGTCGGGTCATCCGGCTTTTGTTCTATCTGTTTTTTTAAATCTGCGAGCTTGGCGATTTCTTCTTCAAATTTTTCGTCAGGTAATCCTTCTGGCTTTCCGAATTTTGAGCGATCAATCGTCAGGATCTGCTCGATGCGCCGATCTTCGCGGGAAGGAAAAATTTTCAAAATGCCTTGGCTTTGATAATACGCAAGCAAACCAAAGATGGCGGCTGCTACGCCGATTATTCCCGCAATAATTTTAATTCGCTTAGACATGTTCAAGCATTATACAATCGACGCAAAAATAAATCCAGCACCACTTTTGGATCACAAAAAGTGGTGCTGGATAAAGAGCCCCCTCTTTTAGAGGGGGCTCTTGTTGCAACTAACCTGCAACCAGAAACGAGGGCGGTGTTTATTCGCCTACAGTAACCGGAGAGGTGGTCGCTGTCGGGCCGAGACCTGAGACATAGTAGCCGTTGAACCACTGGGCCGAGGTAGTGGCAGTGCCGGAACCGAGGCTTTGTGAATCAGCGGAGCGCAGGTCAGACCAGACAAAGTTGCCTTGCTGCAGACCGGTCGTTGCAAACGCGCCGGCTCGATGACCGTTAGAGAAGTTGGCATCGAGAGTGCTTGACGCAGCATCACCCAAGAGTCTGGTGGATACTGAATCCGCACCGGTGGTCAAAACAACGCTAGCATACAGATCGATAGTGGCAGTAGCGCCAGAGGCGATCTGCAGATACGCCTTGCCGTGCGCCTGGGTAGAGTCAATTGCCGAGACCACAATGTCTATGTCCAGAGCACCCATTGGCGTTCCGGTAGAATCAGTGGCGCCCAATTGTACACCGTCAGCTACGCCTCCACAACCTGTGCAGGACGCGAGTCTGGTGTAGTAGTTAGACACAATGACGTCGGGACCGGAAGAGGTCACAGCGTAAGCCAATTGGTAGAGACCAATTTGCCCGCCGACCGCGGAAACCTTGACGCGGTGCAAGACTGCAGTCGAAGCAAGGTTGTTGGTCGGAGTTTCGATAACTACCGACGGAACTGCTTTGTGCAGGATGACCGCGCTGCCGGTTGAATCAGTGTAGGTCTTGCTCGAGAGTCCCAGAGTGGTGTTCGAGCCGTTGCCAACCGCTGTGAAGGCATTGGCGCCGTTAAGACCGACAGCAATGTCAGCGTTCGAGGTTCCTGGCTCGTTGGTGCCAAGATTGACGATATCAGCCGAGATGGTCAGCTTTTTGCCGACATCACCGACCGGAACCGTAACCTGGCCGCGCTCAAAGTTGAGCGTGGTGCTGGCCGCGCCAAGGGTGTAACCCGTGGAGCTGCCGACAACTGCGCCGTCGAGCTTGAGGTAGACCTTGGAAACCTGAGTGTAATCACCAGCTGCTGTGCTGTCCAAACCGCCGTCAGCTACGCGCAGTTTCATGACAGTGATGTCAACTGATTCGTTGGAAGCTTTCAGTCTGACTTCGGCCAGGGACACACCGGTTGTACCGTGTACCACGAGGCGGGAAGCCGGAGATGATGCATCTTCCGTGATGGTCAGGGTTCCGGAACCTGCAATGGTCAGAACCGCACCGTCATGAGCGGTTAAGGTGACTGTTGCTCGGTTACCGGTGGCGACACCGTAAGCCACAACTGAAGCGTTCGTGGCAGAAGTGGTGTCAGTCAAACCCCAGGCATCAACCTCACCAGTCAAGGCATCAGAGCCAATGTTGGAATAGAGGTCAATAACCTTGGTTGTTCCTTTGGTGATTATCAAAGGCTCGGAAAGGGCGAATGTGGAGGTCGCGGTCTTGTCATTGCTTGTAGTCGGGTTGTCATTCACCGGACTTAGGGCTTTGACTACCGTGCCGCCGGGACTCGCGACTTCTTTGAGTGTCAGCGCATTGAGTTTACCGGTTGTGGACGCGCGAACCGCAATAGTTGTGATTCGGATGTCTTCGCCAGAGTTCGTTGCGTCAAACGACCAGCTTCCCGTCAAGACGCCCACCGAGTTGGTGATGACAGTCTTGTTGGTTGGCGTGGAGTTCTTGGTAACTGTCAACGAGGCCGATTTTACGGTCTGTTGAGAAGCTGCCGTGTTGGAAGACGGAGTCGGAGTGATGGTCTGACCAGTCGTTTCGCCTTTGGCCGTAACGGCTGAAGCTGGAGTGTTGATGCTCACCGTGATGGTGTCATTGCTTGTCCAGCCGCCGCCTGTGGTCACAGTGGCCACGACTTTGTAGTGGTTCACACCGACCGGCGCTGTGAATGTGTCAGTCCAGGCAACTGTCAGGGCGTTGTTGGTGATGTCTGTCGGACCAGCAACTGTCTTGCCGCTTGAATCAACAAGGCGATAAGCCTGAGTCGCGTCCTCTGTAATCGTTCCAGAGGTGGATGACGATACCGTCAAGGTCAAAGCCGTGATTACGATCGGCTCGCCTTTGACTTCGAACTCGAAAGCACCGAGGGTTTGGTTGGAACCAACCGCGATGTTGGTGGAGCCAACTGTGGCTGATCTGCCAACTCTCAGGGTGCCGTTCGAGATAGTAAACTGGTTGTCCTGCAACACATTCGTTCCGCTGCCGGATCCAGTACCAGAATAGGTCGGGGTGATGTTCGCGCCATAGGTCGTGCCTTTGACGAGAATGTCAGTTGATCTCCAGATACCAAGCTTGATGGTTCTGGCCGAGCCGCTGACAACATCAGCTTGCACCTGGAACTGGAAGGTCTGTCCTTTCGGAATGACCTGGACCGGGAAGCTGAAGCTGATGTAGTTGCCGGAAACTGTGCCTGAAGAGGACAGTACCGTGCCATCTTTCAAAAGCTTGATGTTCGCCATGTCAGTCGTCAAGCTGGCGCTGCCAGATTGATAGACTTTAATCTGGCTGAACTCGACATCTTCTGTGGAACCAGCCTGAACCTGGAAGGAGAAGAAAGTGTAAGCCGTCTTTCCTACCTCGATGGTGGTCGAAGATGCGTTAGTGTAAGCGCCTCTTTGAACCGTGGCTGTGCCAATGGTGATCGAAGTATTGATCGTCATTGCGTTGCCGCTGATCGGGAAGCTGCCTACCACCGAACCGCCCTTGACAGTCACAGCAGAAAGCTGCAGGACCGGGGTCTCACCAGCGCCTGGGCTCGCGGCAATGTTGCCGGCAAGCATGACGTACTTGGTTGTACCCGATGGGATTGTCATGTCTTCGGTGAAGTTCGCAATGTGGTCAGAATTGAAAGTCTTGCCACTCTCGTTGATAGTCGAGTTGGTGGAAAGATCAATGATGTCGACATCAACGAACGAAGAATCCTGGGAAACGCCTGCGCGTTTGACTTGCCAGGTGTCAATAATGACATCTCCGCCTGAGGCTGTCAGTTGGACTTTGGTGAACGGTACGCGAGCCGCGCTCTTGATCGCAACGCCAGCGGGCGGTGTATCAGAAGCCAGGCTAACCATCAATGTTCCTGTCGATCCCGGAGGTGGGGGTGTTGAAGGTGGTGTACCGCTGTCAGCACAGTAGTTAGCGCCGGCAGTCAGACCTGTGGTTGAGCCTGCGACTGGCATTGAGAAATTAAATCCAAAGCCAGTGTAGCAGGAAGCTGATGGGAAACCGCGCTTTGCTGTCGCAGTGACCGCGTAGAGAGTTCCACCATCATTGACCAGGGATCCAGTGCGGAAGGTGCTATTGCCTTCGCTTGCTAGAGCGAGGTCAGCGGCATTGGCAGCAACAACATGGTTGAAGCCAGCGCCATAAGAGAACAGTACTCCGGGCTCCGGAATACCTTTTCGGCCTGTAGCAGTGATTTGCCAGACTGTGCCCGCTGAAGAAACAAAGGTTCCTTCTTTGTGCGCGCCTGACGCATCGCTAATGTTGGCTCCTGCCGGAACTCCGGCAAGGCTGGCATTAACAACGTTGGCAAAGCTAAAACCGAGCCCAGTAAAGGCTGCGGCAGAGGTGAAGCCATGCTTCATTCCGCCTGATACTTGATAGACAGTACCACCATCATTGAACAGAACGCCTGAGCCCCATCCCAAGAGTCCGCCGTCTGGCAAAGCCAGGTCAGCAGAGTTGGCTGGAACAACGTTGGCAAAGCTGTAGCGATGAGAGAGGAACTTGGCCAGGGAATCAATACCCTGGCGCATGGTTCCGTCATCGGAGATGTGCCAGACAGTCGATCCGGAGAGGACGAGCGTGCCTGCTGGGTGTGCTTCGACTGCCGCCGCTGTTACAGCGAGGACGCCGCCGAAGGCCCAGAGAGCAGTGGTAACTGCTAAACCCGCAGCAAAGACCTTTTGTGCAAAAGATCTATTAGGTTTATGCATTTAATGCTCCTTTGCAAAGGTTTAATTGTTCAATTGCGACAATCAAAATTCTTTGCAAAAATTACTTTATTTAAGAAACTTTATCCACATCCCGCACCATTTGGAATTATCTAGCTTAGTCTTAGGGATCGACCACCTCTAAAACCGAAAAGCTAACAAAAACTTCCAGCAAATGGTGCTGGACTCTAAAAATACAATGTTAGGTTATCAGACTGCGCTTTTGTCTCACTGTTATTTCTAACGAATTAAACGAATTAGTAGATGCATAATTGGACGGCTTTGGTAGTATTATTGTTACAAAACCAGACAATATAGACGCTCAGAATGCAAATCTAAATTCATGAATAATAATAAGGCTGCTGCTGTTTACTGTCAACGATTTAGGGTAGATCAATTTCTTTTAAATTTATTGTGGATAAAAAATCAACAAAAAATGGCTTATCTAAGCCATAACTCATATCAAAAAATTTATCTTTCTCTTTATCCACATGGAGCGGGATACAGGAATCGCCGACTGCAGCGCCTTCGGCGCAACCGGTGGCGGGCAGGGAACCCTTTACGCACTATGAGCGGGTGAAGGGAGTCGAACCCTCGTCTCCACCTTGGAAGGGTGGCATAATTAGCCGTTATACGACACCCGCTCGCAGAGCGCAATTATTTAGGATTCCATAAATATTTCTTCAAATCAACCCAGTAATTTCCGTCCCTAAATGATACAGCGATCCCCTCTTCCTGTAAACGCCTTGCTTGCTCTGGTTTTGGTACGTTCAGGTTCTCGATTGAGATCATGCCTTTACTGTTTATGACTCTATGCCATGGCGCAGTCATCCTACGGGGTAAATGTCTTAAAACCTGTCCGACCATGCGCGCAGCGCGTGGGCTGTAAACCATGGCTGCAATCTGGCCATAGGTTGCAGCTTTGCCCTTCGGAATTTTCCCAATTACCCTGATCACCCTTTCACTAAAACTGTCCACTGGCATATCTTTCCGCTAACCGTCCGCTGACAAAAATCTCCGCGAGTGCAGCCAGGAAAAAACCCACAACTAACAAGGGTACCAGCTTTAGATTGTCTTTCAAGCATAGCTTGAGCTTTTCCCAGTTTGATAGTTCTCTATTTATTTTCCAAAACCATCCAAGTCTCAGACCGAATGCGGCAGTAATCAAGAAAAGCGGGATCTCGACTATGGCATGCGGCACAACGCTGACAAAGAAAACAAGCAGTCCCTCTGCGCGCTGCTGGCTAAAAAATGCGAATAGATAGCCAATAATAAAAAAGTTCACGATTACGCTCAAAACCGGAATAATACCAAGAGCTATTCCCCCAAAAAGACCAATGATTCCTGCCTGGACATTGTTTTTGAAGATAGCCATAGCTGTGGCCATATCAATCGCGATCTCCTTGCCCTCCAAAATATCAGCAAAAATTCTCCGCAAAAACTGCATAAATCTGGGAGCCGACTCTGGCTGCAGAGAAAAAACTAGAACCCCTGCTATCAACGAAAAACCGCCCAGGAAGGCAGTCTTTTTGATCCAATATTTGTTCTCCTTGAAAAGATTCAGGTAGAAGCGAAAAACTGGCATTTATTAAGGTAATCTAATTGTAGGAAGACTTAATTTTTTGAATTGGACTAAATCAGGGTTGATAACATACAGCAGGATAAATGCCACAAAAATAATGATCAGTCCGGTAAAAGTGGTTTGAAAAGTGTCTTTGGCTGTCTGAACCTGTTCCGCGTTGCCGCCAGCAGTCATATAGCGATAGCCGGCAAGAACGAGCATCAAAAGGGCAATCAGGGCTCCAGCACCCAGGGAAAACAGATATATTTTGTTAATGCAACCGGCAATGCCTTGACTTTCGACCAGAACTTGGTTACATACCTGTTCAAATCCAGTTGGGGTCGCATCCGCTCGGCTCGGGTTTTGATTTTGCGCGAAAACCGCGGCCGGCAACAACTGTAACGCTACCAAGGCTATAGTTAGGCTAAAATAAGCAAGATTGGCTGTTTTGTTTCTCATTTTCGGTCCTTTGCTCTCACTATAACACAAAATCTGGCCGCCGAAGAGGCGGCTACCTATCTTATCTATCGGGGAGCCGGGAATCGAACCCGGTCTATCTGCTCCCAAAGCAGACGTACTACCGGTATACTACTCCCCGGCAATTATGATTTATGAACGCACCGCGTCTTTGAGTCCCTTGCCTGCCTTAAATTTGGGCACCTTGGTTGCCCCAATCTGAATTTTTTCTGTCGGATTTTGAGGATTTACACCTGTCCTGGCTGCGCGGTGCGACACAGAAAAACTGCCAAAACCAGTAATAGTAACCTCGTTTCCAGCCTTGAGCTGCTCGCTAATCACCTCAACAGTGGCGGCAATAACCTTTTCCGCGTCTCCTCTGGTGCCGCCGACTTTCTGGGCGACTGCGTCAGCTAGCTCTACTTTGTTCATTTAAATTTCCTTTCTAGGGTTAAGTTGGAAATTAACCCAATAAATATAACAAATTCCTGCTACAGTCGCAAGAATAAGCCAAAATTCTGACCCAGTGCGAGGCAAACTTTGTATTCCCGCAATTTCTTCTTTGCTTTCGAGATGAAGGTCAGATTGAAACCGCGGTAAAACCCGGTAGTTGTCATTGTACTGCGAGACTATGCCTGTAACCGTAACCCGCTCCCCTTTTTTGAAGAGTTCTGGTTTTTCTACGCCCGAAGTTTCCAAAATCAGCACCCGGGCTGTTCCGCTGCCGTCATCAACAAAGAACGCATTGCCTTGGTTGTCAGTAATGCTGCCTGAGATCTGCACCAAATATCCTTCAAAATCTTCTCCCACTTCTGCCGTTTTGATACTATGCACTGAAACTTGATTATCTGTATCTATTACTTTGAGAGATGACAAATTTTCTACCCTGATTTGCAGCTCTCTGTACGCTTGCCGCAAATAACCTTCAAATTCAACCTCATCACCCAACCTCAGTTGCATAGGAAGCTCACTTTCCAATGTTATTCTGATGCCGCTTCCTTGAAGGTAAAAAACTCCTGGATCAAAAATGCCGGGCGGCGCGCTCACTATTCCAGAACTTTTAATCAAAGTCTCCAGTGGTAATTGTCGGACCTCGTCCAATTGTATTGATTCAACTGCAGTATTTTCCGTTTTCGGTTCGGACAGAACCGTTTTTTTACCGTTCTGCATCTCCGCAAATGAGTTTGTCGCACCAGGAGTGATCACGGGAGTCCATTCGTATTTGTCGTCAGAAGTACGCGCAAAAGATTCGTTGTCTTTTGCCGTAAATGTGACACTATCGACAAGCGTTCCTGTTGGATCAAAAAGACTGATCTTTTCCTCTCCAGTATTGTTAAGGCTAATTCCGCTGGTATCTCGATAAACAAGAAAATAGCCGCCACTTGGAATTTCTGTATCTAAAACTTCATCGTCGCTGATGATATATTTTCTCGTTTTGTCCGAGAGCGACCAATCAGTCAGATCAACGGCATCGGCGCCAAAATTGTAAAGCTCTATGAATTCGCCTTCTTCATCATCCCCATCCGGATTGGGAACAATCTCGGAAATGGCAATAGTTTTAGCGTAAATAATTTCAGCAGCAATGATGTTCTTCTTGTCTGGGGTCGAAGTTTCAGTCCACTGCCAAAGTCTGGATTCGGAAAGAGCATAAGCATAGCCGTCTTTGGCCGGACCTTGATAATGCAAGCTTTGATTCAGGACTTTTGCGCTGTCAAAAACGTACACAGATTCGGATCCTGAATTATTTAAAGAAAATCTGCCCTTTGGTATTTTTATAGCCAAATAGTTGCCCGGTGCCACTGGCGCTGGCCCAGGAATAACGAATGAATTTTTGGAAGGGCTATTTTGTATCATGTCATCATCGAGTATCCATCCGCTCAAATCAACTGCGCTATGGCCTGGGTTATAGAACTCAATCCATTCGTTGCCCTGATCGCTTCCCCTCGGATTTGCCATGATTTCAGAAAGCTCGACGGTTGCCTCAGAACCAACCTCTGGAGTAGAGCTGGGAGTTTTTGTCACGGCGGGAGACGGTTGCGCCGGCATCTCCGTATCAACGTAAAAAGAGTTTCTGGGATGCGATATGCTCTGTAGCGTAAAATCCATAAAATTGTTATCCGTGTCCGCAATTCGTTCTAGGCTTTGATTGGCGGCAGGGTTAGTCGCGAAAGGAGCAGACTCCACAAAAATATTAGCCGCCTCCCCCCAGGCTACGCTATCAATAATCACACCAACGTCATTCTGGCCTTCTCGAAGGGCAATCCCGTTATCTTCCGCAAGCGTGCCAGTAGTCGCGACGTCAGGAGGCATTGCGATGCCGGCATAGGACGAATTGGCCCACAGATAGTAACTGTGGGCTTTGATGATTGTTGCGCTTGTCCAGGATTTAATGAGTGTGTCTGTAGTTCCGGTTTTTGTTCTCTTTACAAGCCTTTTGCCGTTCAGATCAATATCTGTTTCTGTCGGGTTTTTTATTTCCACAAAATCTTCCGTGGTTTTTCCTGGACCGCCAGTGATTTGGATTTGTGAGATAACCAAATGGTCCGCGCCATAAACAATAGAAGGCACGAAAAACGCCGCCACCGCAGCAGGCCATAGCAAGATTCGGATTTTCCTCATGCTTTTATTTCTCGTGGTCTTCTAGATATTTGCGAATATCGTCGATGATCGCATCTAAACGGAAATTTGATTTAGTGTAATATTTGGTGACACCGAGATCGAGATAGGACTGAACTCTTTGCGAACTGGCGGTGTTTGAAACCACAAAAATCGGAATATCCTTCCATTTGCCGCTCGCTTTTAGTTTTTCAACAAAATCTAAACCTGTTTGCTGCCCGATGAGATAATGATCGAGCCAAACAAAATCAAAACCGCCGATATCTTCCATGTAGGCAGAAGCCTGCTCTACGGTCCTGGTGGTTACGGCGTCAAACCCCATTTTTTCTAGCTTAGTTTTGATCGCGTAAGCAAGCGGCGGTTCGTCTTCCACCACGAGTGCTATATATTTTTTTTGGTCTTTCATTCCAATTTTTTGTTACCTTTTTTTTCTTTCATCCCGATTATGGGAATCGCTACATAAAAGCTGGTGCCCTTATTTTCCCCAGACTCAAACCAGATCATCCCGCCCACGCGATCAAGCACTGATTTGGCTATATAGAGGCCCAGGCCGGTGCCTTCCGTATCCTTTTCTTTGACGTTGTCGGCGCGGTATAGCTTGGTGAATATATTCGCCTGCTCGCTTTGCGGAATGCCATATCCATTGTCGCTGACCTTTAAGCGAATATAGCTTTCGGGCTTATTTTCATTATACACCAGAGACTTCTGATTAAGGGAAATTTCAATCTCGATACGGCCGCCAGTAGGCGTGTATTTCACCGCATTTGTCAGGAGATTTTGACAGATGATTCTCACCAATTTTGGATCAGCCTGGATGACTGGAATATTTTTTTCGTATTTTTCCACCATTTTCAAGCGCTTTTGGCTGATCAGAGGTTTGAGCTCCGCAACTACGCTTTTCGCGATTTTTACTACGCTTGAAGGTTCAGGCTCCACCGAAAAGGTTCCGAGTTCAATCCGGGAAACATTCAAAAACGCGTTCACCAAATCTACCATGCGCCGGTTTGCGTGATAGATTTCCTTCAGATACTGCTTCTGCTCGTTGCTGATTTTACCCGCGTCCTCGTCGATCAGCATCTCCGTGTACCAGTTAACGGTAGAAAGCGGCGTCCGCAGCTGATGGCTGGCCAGCGACACAAATTCGCTTTTCGCTTGATCAATTTCTTTTTCCCGCGTGATATCTCGAAATACCTGAACCGCTCCCACAATTTTTTTGCCAATTATGATCGGGGTTATGGTAATCGCGACTGGAAAACGAGCTTTATTTTTTTTGACGTAAAAGTACGACGTTTCAGGTCCTGTAGTTATTTTTTTTCCTTTTTCTAAAACAGAGGCAAACGACCTTTCTAGCGAAACCAATTTCCCCTTTTCGTCCTGTATCGGTATCACTGCGAGAATATGCTTGCCGACCACCTCGCGCGGTTTCCATTCCAGCAGATCCTCAAAAACTTTATTCACAAGCTGGATTTTTCCAAGCTTGTCCGTCACGATAAGCCCTTCCCCGAGGCTGGAAAGCATCGCTTCATCCTTGGATTTTTCTTCTTCAGCGTGCTCTTTGGCAAGCTGCAGGTCGTGTATAATCTTGAGTGTCGCTGTTTTTGAATCCTCAAGTTCCTTGATCTTGGTGGCGAGCATGAACTGCCTTTCTTTGGCGGTTTTTATCGCGTATTCCATATCCCACTTTAGCTTGCTATATTCCTGGTCGCGCAGTTTATAAGACCTGAGTGCCTGGTCTGCCGCATATAACAGCGCGGTGCTGACCAAAAATAAGGCCACTATTACAGTCACCCGCAGCGATTGTACCGGCAGGATAAAATAACCTATCAGCAATGCCAGCAGAAAAAGACCACATAAAAAGAGTTTGCCTTCTGCGTTAATATAGCCGGCTCCCGATGTGGTTTTTTTCGAGCGCATCAAAGATAGCGGTATTTATTTTGTCTCGGTTTCTTGTTTTTCCTATCGAGTCACTGAAATGGTCGCGCTTTGTTCGGCGCCAGGAGCATCAACGGTGATGCGATTGTTCGCGGTTTTTATGATGCGGTAACCAGTCGAGTTGGCGTCAGTCTCCTGCGGATCAACCGGCATCGCGGTCAAATATTTTTCGCTAGCGGTCAGAACGCCGAGATCCACGAGACCAGTGCACGTCCCGCCCGTCCGGCAAATTTCGGTTGCAGTCGTGGTAATGCTCGCTGGCAATGTGCCGCTATTATCCAGCGAATACTGGTAAACCGCGTTAAGAATAGTGTTGACGTCGACCCTGCGCTGGGAGTTGCGGGTATCCCCGAGTTGTTTACCGGGGTTGATCGCAACGATAACGATACCAGCCAAAATTCCAATGGCTGCCACCACTAACAGAATTTCCAGCAAAGTAAACCCCGCACCTTTTCTTGGTATTGAGCTTTGTGCTGCCAAATTTCCACTCTTACCCCACAACATGTGGAAAAGGTGCGGGGTAAATCCTTTAGCTTTTGTGTTTATCATTTTTGCTCCTTTAATTATTATTTTTAATTATTATTGATTTGCTGTTTATTTCGGATCTGAACCCGTTTGCTGTTCATTATGACACAAATCTAAAAATCCGCAACTTCTTCCCAGGAAACGACATTGATTATCGGAGTTATAGCGTCAATATTAACGCGCGATTTTCGAACAATCGTACCGGCTGTTCCTGAGGCAGCAATGTAGCGGCTTTGCCCGCCAAGGCTGGCTACTGCGTAAGAGCAGCTGCCCTGCCCGACAGTTAGAGTATCGTTCCCGCTAAAATTGCTGTTCTCCCTGATCTGCTGCAGCGCTTCTTCCACGCAGGCATTAGCCGCGCTAGCCGCCTGTCGCGATTGCTGAACCGCAAAACTGCTGCGCGAGCTGCCTAAACCCAGTAAAATCACGGCAATCGAAATCGCCGCGCCAATCGCGCTCACAAGGAGAACGCTGATCAAAACTATATAACCTTTTTGCTTACCGAAGACTGGCTGAGGCATAAAAAGTTTTCGAATATTCATATTCGTTTTTCCCGGTCGGATTCAGATAGGTCAGGGTAAATTGAGCCCGAACAATACCCGGCGTTCCGGACCGCGATAAATTTTGAAAGCTGACCCCGGAAACGGTGACCCTGGAAGAAGTTAGGTTTTGACTCGAGCCGCTCCCTTCGGTGACTGTTATCGCCGAACCGCTTACCGCGAACACAGCCGGGTCATTGGTGCTGCCAAAAGCATCGAGAGACAAGCTGCCGGCGCTCAAGCCTAGAGCTGGCTCATTGATGTTCTCCGCGCTTCTGATCGCGGCGGTAAGATGGTTCATAACAGCAATCCCCTGCTGTTCTACTTCGGCCACTGTTTGATTTTTTATCCGCGAACGGAGCAATATCGACAAGAAAACCGAAACCGCCAAAAGAATCGCGGCAGACAAAGCCAGATAAAGAAGGAGTTCGATCAATGTGAAGCCTGTTTTATATTTGACTTTGGATGCTTGTATTTTTGTCAATTGTTTTCAATATGAATGACACAGGCAATAGTAGGTGGAGGCCAGCGTGCCGCTGCACCAGTTTTGGTCAAACGGCCGGCAAGAATTGGAGGGTCCTGTTGTTGTAGGATCAATGCCTTCAAGGTTGGTTACAATAATTGCGCCTACAGGATTACCGGCCGCGTATCTGTGATACATGTACAGATTGCCAGTAGCGGGGTCATTTATCGGATCTCTGGGAATAGCACTTATAAAACCGCTACTTATAAGCTGCTGTGCCATTGCCTCAAACTGCGCCCGGTGCCCTGCCGGAGTGTTATCAAAAAGGGCGTTATCTCCGGGGTATGTTCCAAAAGTATCATAATAGCTTTCCATGGCCAGATGCACTTGCCTGAAATCAGCTACCCGCCTTGCATCTCTTGCTTTCTTTCTTGCGCTATTCAAACTCACCAAAACCACGCTCGCCAAAAGGCCGATGATGGAAATGACCACGAGAAGTTCGATGAGGGTGAAGCCTTTTTGGTTTTTTGGTTTCATAAATAGGGCGATGGGCTATTTGATCTTATCAGTGGCTAAATCTCTGCGAATGCCATCCGCAATATACTTTTTCATCAGCGCCTGATACGGCACATCCATGGAATTGGCTTTTTCCTTAATTTGCGTGATCAAATACTTTGGCACGCGCAAAGAAATGGCTTTGGTGGTGAGCTGCAGATTGGGGAAAGACACCGGCACGAAATCCTCCTGTTCAAAATAATCAGTCAGGTCAATGTTTGACCAAAATCCTCTCTCCTCATCCTCATTTTTAAATTTGGGAAGAATCAATTTTTTCTTCATAAATATCTGATCTTTTCTTTCCGATTCAGGTCGCGTGCAGAAATGACTCGAATCTGAGAATATCTAATGGTAAAAACAATACATAAAGCTCTGCCGATTTTGGATTTGCCAATGATGATGAAACGTTTTTCGCGGCCGGAATGTTTCGGATCAGGAACCATGATTTTATCCGGATCCACAAATACCTGCTCGCACTCATCGTTAGATACCTGATGTTTCTGAAAATTTTTGCCGCTGTTTCCAGTATCCCATTGAAAACTAAGTTCGCCCTGGAAATTCTCGTTCATAATCTCAGTGTATACATGCTACATATACTTGTCAAACCGCCAAAAGCCCGATCACGGCGATGACCACGAGGAGTTCGATGAGGGTGAAGCCTTTTTGTTTCATATGTGGCTAGTAACCTATACAATAATTCAATACCCAAGCCCCGCTCCAAGGATTAGCGATAACTTTATAGTCTCTATCACTGCTGTTTTCCAGCTTGCTGCAAAGCACGTAGTGAGCACGATCAGCAGCATACACTACCGAAGTGCCGTTGAACATGTAACCATCACCGAAATAATACCACCAACCATCTGCGCCCGAACAAACGGTCGCTGGCCCAGTACTATTTGGGTCATCAGGAACCTTAGTCATATAGTTGGTTAAATTATTATAAATCTGGCCCCACCCAGCACAAGTGTTGGTGATCTGTGCCCACCAGCCGACGCCTGTGCCAATCGGCACCCCATTGTCATTAACATACAGATCAATCCCTGTCAGGATTTGTCTGAGATCAGCTTTCCTTTTCGCGTCTCGCGCTTTGCTACGTGCGCTGTTGAGCGAAATCAAAACCACGCTCGCCAAGAGCCCGATCACGGAAATGACCACGAGAAGTTCGATGAGGGTAAACCCCCGCTCCGCCTTGGCGGAGCCCACACCTGTTTTAGAAGAAACAGGTGTGGGGGTAAACCCAAATTGTTTTACATTTTTATTACTCATTTTATAAAGCCTGATTGTTTTCATTTAATTCAATACATACAAGCAATCAAACCAATTTGCGGTTGCAGACCAAACCCTTCCGGGAGAACAAGAGGCTGGCTGGACTGAGCCTTCCATTGTCCATTCAATATAAGTCGCGTTGGATAAAACATATCCATCGTAAGGAACAATCCCCGAATAATGATCACCATATACGTACCCCCACCGGCCTCTGGTATTGTCCTGCGGATCTGTGGGTTTTTTAATATAAGGAGCAAAAAAATTATCTATGGCCGCATTAGCCACAATGCCGGTCCATGGTCCGCCGCCGCAAACAACAGCAATACAGGCATCACTACCGGCAATATCAGGCACAGAACCATTGCTGTCCAAGGCAAGATTAAAAGCAGTTACTAACTGTCTTATGTCGCCCAGCCTCTTGGTATTCCTCGCCTTGCCTCTTGCCGAATTCAAACTCACCAAAACCACGCTCGCCAAAAGGCCGATGATGGAAATGACCACGAGAAGTTCGATGAGGGTAAACCCAGCCCCAGTTTTTGCGGATTTGTAAGGACGGGATGTTTGAAAATAAGCCTTGGATTTTATCATGGTTTTAAAAAATATACTGAAAACTGGGGCTGGGTAAAGCCTTTTTTGTTTCATAGGCCGCGGAGCCTAATCGGTTAAAATTTGCGGCTTTAATTTTTCCGCTTCCCGCCTGAAAAATTCCCGCCAGAGCTTGTCGTCTATATTTTCTATCATCCTGGGCAGGTCAGCCGCAGTTTCCGCTTTTAAAAATTGCGTACCCAACTGGAGCGGGTCAATCATAAAATCAAACTTGATCCTCGCCTGGCTCGCCAAATCGGCGATTGTATAACCAGTCTGTCGCACTATACAGTATAGATCAATATAATCACGGGCGACGGAACGCTGGTAAATCGAGAAGAGCTTATTGACTGCTATGTCCCGTAGGCTATCAAGCTGCAGGCCTTCATGTGTTACGCTCGTTTCAATGCGGGGAAAAGGAAAATAAGTGAACTCCACCTTCAAGACCTCGTCAGGAAAATAAAATTTTTTAGAAAGCAGGGGCTGCGCGGCAAATTGGGCTAAAAACAGCTTCTGCCTCGCGGTAAGGATTTCAGCGGGCATGGAGCAGCATATTTAAAAAATTCCGCCTGCTTTTGTCGATTTCAAGAACATTCCAAAACTCCCGCAGCTTCTTCTCGCTTATTTTCTCTCCGTTCAAACCAAAATTAACCATTTGCTGAATTTTCCAAATGGTTTTCTTTTGCGGATCGTCGCCAAGTTTTGTTTCGTCAGTTGACCAATTGTACATAACATAATTATATCACAAATTTGCCAAAAATCCACTCATTCTCCGGCCTGCCCGCACTAGCCAAGAGCCCGATCACCGAAATGACCACCAGGAGCTCAATGAGGGTAAATCCAGCGCCAGTTTTAGGATATTTGCCAGCCGGCATTTTTTCGCGTTAGAAAATTGAACTTTGGGAAACTGGTGCTGGGTGAAGCCCTTTGAAGAACATTTGACCTTTGCCTGTCCGCCATAGCCTTGGCGACGGCGGAACATGTGACCTGTGACTTTGGATCCTCGCATTTTATTATTTTAAATACAGTCTACATCAATAGGGCTGTTGTCAATCCCTCTCGTTTCCTGCTCTTGAGCATAACCTGAATGGTCTACGCAGAAATAATTGCCGTTCTTTAGACGGATTGAGGCTGCCCATTTTTCGGGAATAGCGGCCTTTGTAACGGCAATGATATTTCCGCCAGCCGACCAAAGGGCTGTTGTGTCGCTGTTAAGACAGACATTTTCGGCATCAACCTTATCGCCTTGCGCATAAGCGGCGCGGAACTGTTTGCCAGAGTCAGTATCAGCATTGCATACCGTATCGTAAGTTCCAGCGGAGTCATAAATTAACGCCGCAGTAGTTCTCATGCCGCTTAGATTAGATTTAATTGCCGCGTCCCGCGCTTTGGCCCGCGCGCTGTTCAAACTCACCATGATCACGCTCGCCAGTAAGCCGATCACGGAAATGACCACCAGGAGCTCAATGAGGGTAAACCCAGCGCCAGTTTTAGGATATTTGCCAGCCGGCATTTTTTCGCGTTAGAAAATTGAATGTGTCATTTAGAAAATCCCCAGCCGCCAGCGGCCTTGCGATAGATGCAACTCTCCGGAGGCACAGCACAGTTATACAAAAAATCTCCAGTCGTCAGATCCGAGGTATTTTCAAGTGATGCTGCAATTTCGTAACCAGTCGGCTGTGCTGATAGGTAGGGTTTATAGTGGTACTTGTAAAATCGGCCAGATGCCCAATCGCAAATATTTTGCGGATCACGCGGCAGACTGTTCATATAAAGTGAGAGGGCTGTTTGCAAGGTATTCCAGTTTCCCTCACAGCTAATTGCCCCGCTGCTTGTCCCCAAGTCATTATAGCCCGGATATCTGTCATTTACGTTAAAATACAATTCCAAGGCGTTGACCATTTGCCGGAGATCGGATTTGCGTTTGGCATCCCTGGCTTTCGCCCGAGCCGAATTCAAACTCACCAAAATAACGCTCGCGAGCAATCCGATCACGGAAATGACCACGAGCAACTCAACTAATGTGAACGCGTGTGCCCGCCGAAGCCTTCCGACTGCGCCAAAGCTACGTCGCGACGGCGAGTGGCGAAGGCTGGGGAGTTCGATGAGGATAAACCCAGCCCCAGTTTTTGCGGATTT
>MFEF01000011.1:0-1790 GCA_001777515.1 Candidatus Doudnabacteria bacterium RIFCSPHIGHO2_01_48_18 | reverse complement strand
TTTGTAAGGACGGGATGTTTGAAAATAAGCCTTGGGTTTTATCATGGTTTTAAAAAATATACTGAAAACTGGGGCTGGGTAAAGCCTTTTTGTTTTCTATTTGTCACAAACACAAATCATTAATAAGTATGACAAATACAGTAGTACTTGTTGCTAGCTTGGTCACACCAGTTCACACCCGCACCCCATGGGCGACAAGAAGGAGTAATTCCGGTTGTAGTGTCTGGAACTGATTCCAAGACGGTAACTAATAACGCGCCGATTGTGCCGCCTGCGCCATAATTATAATAGCAATACTCACTGCTACCAGGCGGCGGAACTGGAACACGGGAGAGAAATCCATCATTTACCAACTCCTGCATACTCTGTTCAAAAAAACCTCCTCCATTACAAGCGCCGGATCCGGGATTGTAATTGTTAGGCATTCTGTTGTTTTTATCATAAAACAGATCAAGCGCATTATTGATTTGCTTAAAATCGGCTATTTTTCTAGCATCCCGCGCTTTGGCCCGCGCGCTGTTGAGCGAAATCAAAACCACGCTCGCCAAAAGGCCGATGATGGAGATGACCACGAGGAGTTCGATAAGGGTAAAACCAGCCCCAGTTTTTGCGGATTTGTAAGGACGGGATGTTTGAAAATAAGCCTTGGGTTTTATCATGGTTTTAAAAAATATACTGAAAACTGGGGCTGGGTAAAGCCTTTTTGTTATTTCCTAAAATTTTAAGGATTTTACCGCGTTTTCAAAAAATTTTTGGATTTGCTTTTTCCCCGCTTTTTCGCCCAAAAAATCCACGCCTGTTTCCGCTATGTCTTCCATATAAACCAGTTGTTCCAAAAATAACCTGCTGTTGAATTCTTCTTTGAAGGCATTGCTGCCCGCGCGAATTATTTCTTGCAGGGTAACGCCGTGGTCTCTGACAATGAAATACAAATCCACATAATCCTTAAAGGCCGCCCGCCGGTTTATAGTCTGGGCTTTCATCACGGCAATTTGTCTTACTGAAGCCAGCTTAAAACCGCTACCCTTGACCGGCTTGTCCACCCAGGGAAAAGGATAATGCAAAAAGGTAATCTGTACGCCGTCAATTCTAACCGTCAACTCTTCAGTTTTTAAAACATCAACAAGAATTTTCCTGCCGGGAAAGAGCTTTTTCAGGCTGGACAGTAAATTTTTGGGCAAGGGTTTTTGGGCGAACCAATCCAGGTCAACTGAAATTCTATGGCCTATCTGCAATGCTAAAGCCGTGCCTCCGACCAGATAAAAATCTTTAATCCCGCTAAATTTGGCCAAGGCAGACAAAAGTTCTCCGGCCCTGGATGTAATCGCTTCTTGATGCATAATTAAGTTTGTTAAAACCTAAAAACAGGCCCATAAGCTTTATTGCTCCGGGCCGAAATTCAGAAAAAGGGATGTCGCTTAGCATAGCCTTAAGCGCCGCCCTGCCGTAATAATTAACCAGCCAGCGCCAGTGGGGCAAATCTCCATAATTGATTGCATTGACAATAATTACCCGCTTGTCGCTTTCCGCATCAATTTCGCTAAAACGGTAAGACCACATTAAAGGACGGAACATTTCCGGCAATTTGATTTTTTTAGCTTTCCTCATACAGCAATTATATCATTTTTCAGCCCTATTTTCAAGCAGGTTATCGGCAGTTTACCACGTTGAACACGCCGGTTCGCCGGCGCAGACCATCACTGACACTCGCCCACTCCCCACCAGGCTGGATTCATATTTATGCCTGTTCTGCAATATCCGGTTGACTCATATCGCACATAAATTCCATA
>MFEF01000010.1:9124-11800 GCA_001777515.1 Candidatus Doudnabacteria bacterium RIFCSPHIGHO2_01_48_18 | reverse complement strand
CAAATCAAATTTGGTGGTGTTTGTTTGAAAAAGTCAGAACCCATTTTGCGGAAAACCCCCAATGACCGCCTCCGCTTCGCTCCGGCGGAACGCTCGGGCGTGGCGGAATTCCCCCCACACCCCCCTTCCGCCGCGCCATCGCTTCTGGCATTTCGGCGAAAAAATCCGGCGGCTACAAATTGATAAAAACCAAAAAATATCATAAGATAATTATACCAAGCTAATATCAGTATAGTAAAGTTTTACTACATGGACAAGGACTTACCCACAATCGCTAAGAATATGAAAAAGTACCGAGATAAGCTTGGTATTTCGCAGGATAAACTCTCCAAAATCGCAGATGTTACTTTGCATACGATTACAAAAATAGAATCTGGCGCAACGCCCGATCCAAGAATTGAAACCTTGCGAAAAATTGCGGTGGCGTTAGGAGTTAAAGTAGACGATTTACTTAAATAATATGAACTGGATTTTTCTTTCATTACTTGCGCCACTATTCTGGGCTTCGTCCAATTTTGTGGACAAATATATCCTCGGTAAATATACGAAGGGGATTTTTGATTTTGTTTTCTTTTCAACAATCACGAGTTGGATTTTCTTCGCCGCAATTTTTCTTTTTGTAGGAACACCGGAACTCAACATTTATTCTTTGATACCGATTGCAACCGGCATGGTGCTTATTTATTCTTATGGCTTCTACGGAAAAGCACTTGAGCAGGGCGATACATCATCGCTCGTAATTCTTTTCAAACTCATTCCCGTCATTACCGTTATTTTAGCTTTTGCGTTTTTAGGACAAACGCTATCCTCAAATGAGCTTGTTGGATTTGTGGTCGTTCTGGCGGGCGCAACCATAATTTCGTTTGAAAAGACCAAAGGAATTTTTATCAAAGGTTTTGGAATGATTTTGATAGCAATTCTCATGTGGTCAGTAATGACTTTATTCATAGATTATGGACTAACAAAAATGTCATTCTGGGACTACTTCATGCTCGATAATTTGGGTTCTGCATTAGCGGGACTAACAATGTTTATTATCCCGTCAATACGTAGACAAGTTATCGAGGGAATTAAAACCGCAACAGCAGGAAAGTATATCTGGTTTTCTTGGAACAATGTTTTGGACTTTTTCGGTCAAATGAGTATCAAAAAAGCTCTCGCAATCGCTCCTTCTGCTGGATTGGTTACAGTTGTTATGCAAGTACAATCTTTCTATGCAATTCTGATTGGTGTTTTTCTGACGCTTCTAATACCGAACATAATCAAAGAGGATATTTCTGCGCCCACATTGATTAAGAAAGTTATCGGAGCGACTATTATGTTTTCGGGTGTTTATATTTTGCTGATATAGAGATATGGAGGAGAAAATAAAACAACTTTTTAACCTGAATGCCCGACTTTCACAAGAAGTTCAATCTTCCCTGCCTGTGATAGTTAAATCTTTAGAAAAAACCAAGTTCAAATACACAAACAAAGCTCTTTTATCATTTGTTCCCAAAAGCGGCTATTTGAATAGCGCTATTTTAGAAGCATCTGCAAGTAGAAATGTTTATGCTGTCGCAATTTTATCTCGCTCTATGATTGAACACAATTTTAGACATCTGTATATTTATGTGCGCGCTCTAAATGATGACAGCGATGATGTCGGTAAGAGATATTACAAAACCCTAAAAGGGAATGAGGATCTTGAGTCGTTTACCAAAATCAATAACTACAATAAGGCTGTTTACCCAGAAAAAACTAACTGGAATACAAAAGGAGAACACAATAATGCGATTCGCGAAGTCGGAAAGGAGTTTCGCATCGAGCAAATTTTCTACTATCTCATAGCAAATAACAACAACGAGAAAAATAAGGTGGTAGAGCGTTTCAAAAAAGAGTATTTGCTACAGAGATTAATTAACTATACAAACTTATCATCAGGGGTACATGGAGGACCTTTTGGAGAATTGGCACTTTTAAATCTCCAGAAAGATAAGAAAAAATTTGATGATACTTTATATAAATTTGCAAGTGATAGCTTTGAGCTTCATTACAGTACAGTTGAAGCAACTTATCTTTTCGCCTACTTGATGGACAATAAAATGCAGGTTCATTATGAGAAGATTAAGGGTGTTAAAGAGAATAAATAATTATGTATATCGAAACTCTTGCAAAGTTTCTAAACGAAGCGAATAAAGCGACTTATGCCAACAAGAGTGCACCAAAAGTCGCGCCCTCGCGTTTGAAGTCAGAAGATTATCATTTTGAAAAAGACGGACTGATTTATCACGACACTTATTTTGGTGGGCGCGACTTTATCGGCGAGGAAATCGTATATGAAAACGAAAAGCCGCTATGGGGTGCAAATTATTTTGGTTTCGTTCTTGATGAAAAAGTTAGCGAGAAAGATGTGTACGATTTCCTCCGAAAAGCACTCATGCAGGAGTATGATGATGTTATTCCGGTTCGAGGACCAGCAAAGTTTTCTGATGGCGAATGGACTTACCAATTTACGGTAAATGGCGGTTTAGAAAACTTTGATGGTCAGGAAGAAATTTTACTAAACTCAAAGATAGTGTATCGTTGCATGATACACGGAGGATTTATTAGATAGCCGCCGGATTTTTTCGCCGAAATGCCAGAAGCGAGGGCGCGGCGGAAGGGGGGTGTGGGGGGAATTCCGCCACGCCCTCG
>MFEF01000010.1:0-9115 GCA_001777515.1 Candidatus Doudnabacteria bacterium RIFCSPHIGHO2_01_48_18 | reverse complement strand
ATCCAAATTACCATTGATAAACGCGTCTAAATATGCTAGGATAGCGCGGGACTAATTGAGCCGTATTTGGCTCAAAGACTGAACATTCACAACCGAAAAGGAGAACCGAATGAAGACGACCCGTAACGCAGTTTTTGTCGTTGTGCTGTTGCTTGTTGCGACAGCAACGGCCCACGCACAACAGTACCCGAAAGCAACCGGCCATGTGAACGACTTCGCCAATTTGCTCACTCGTGAGCAGGGGGCGTCGCTGAACGACGAGCTGGCAGCGTTCGAGAAGAAGACCACGATCGAGATCGCCGTCATCACAGTGCCTTGGCTCAATAACCAGAGCATCGAAGACTACGCGCGAGGACTCGCAAAGGAATGGGGTGTTGGAAAGCGTGGCCAGAACAACGGCATCGTTTTCCTCATCGCTCCGAAAGAACGCAAGATGCGGATCGAAACCGCGTCGGGCGCTCGCGCGATCCTCACTGACAGTCGTGCCGATCAGATTCACGACAACGCCGTTCTTCCTCGCTTCAAAGCTGGGGACATGGCGCAAGGAATCATCGACGGAACGCATGAGATCATGCGCGCCCTTGATGCAAGCTCCGCGCCTGCGGCCGCAGAAAGAGAAACTTCGCAAGCGCCGCAACCGACTCAGCGAGAGTGGACATCCGAAGACACGAAAATCCTCGGCTACGTTCTCGGCAGTATCGCCGGAGCAGTACTGATGCTGTTTCTCATCGTGCCACCAGTTCGGCGCTTGAAGGCGCGTAAGTATGTGCTCAAAACCAAAGGCGGAGTCGCTTCGCGATTCGCCGAGGCGGAGAGAACGGCCAGAAGTTCCGACGTGAAAGAGGAAACCCGCAAAAAGCTCATTAAGCTGAAAGGCGAGTTTTCTTCCATCGATCAACTGACCGCTACGAGCGAAGGTGTCGACTGGCTCGAGCTTCGCGAGAAGCTCGACTCGATGGATTACCCGCTTAGTCAGATCGTTTCCGACATGAAGCGCGAGATCGCTTTCGCCGAGAAGGCGCGGAGAGAAGGTCCGGAATTGCTCAAGAAGATTCCGGGCATGATTGAAGCGGTCGAGAAGAAACTTGCCGAAGGCAAGTCGTCTCCGAAGGCCGTGAAGTATCTCGAAGAAGCTCGGACGCAATACGCGCAGGTGCAAGCCCAGCAGTCCGGCATGACGATGACTGACTGGGTCATCCTGTACCTGATCCTGACGAGCATTCAGTCGAACACGGCAAATGCCGAGTCGGCGCATCAGTACGCGAACACCGATCATTCCAACGACTACTCGTCGAGATCAAGCTCGAGCGATTCGAGTCCGTCATACGGATTCGGCAACAGCGGCGGATTCGGTGGTGGCGGTGGCTTCGACAGCGGCGGTGGAGGTTCTTCGGGAAGTTGGTAAGTTCAACACCAGTGGGTGTGCGTGGAGTAATCTGCGCACACCTTTTTCTTTTTCAAAATTTCAAAGAACAAATTTTGCGAAAACAAATTTTTTAAGCTATTATTTACTTGTATTTATTTTCGCAACTGTCGGCACGAATTTTCTGAAAGCGAGGGCGCGGCGGGCTTTGATTTGTTGACATTCCCCTGCTTGTAGCACTATCATTCAATCATTCGATATCGAGCCAGTAAGAATCTTATCATCAAGATTACCCGCGGAAGCGAAGGTTTTTCAATAGGAGTACCAGATGAGCCAAGCGCAAACCGTTGAGATAGAAAGACCTCCGCAGATTGATTGGACCAAGACTACTGATACCGAGCTCGTGATTACGCTTTGCGGATGCACGAAAACTCTGAATCAATGCTCCCCTGCTCCGTCATTTACCGAGATCAATGAGGCCATCCAGCGAGGCCAACAGATTATCACGGTCATGTCAGCCAGGCCCGCGTTAGCCACAGGACTTCGCAGCGTTGGAGCGCGATTTGAGGAGTCCGTGGCCAAACATGCCTAAAACCGTCGTTTCCTATACACCCTGCCCAGCATCACCGGACAGGGTGTTTTTGTGAGCTAAAAGACCAGCCATGATCCAAAACAGCAATCCTCCCTGCTGCAAAGACCAGAAATAATGATCAAACAATCCCAAAAACAGAAAGCCGCCAAATATCATCGCTAAAAACAGCTTTGCGAGACTCGCCTGCTTCAAAATATTAAACAGCAGCCAGACAAAAGCTGTAAAACCGACGAGCCCAAGCTCTGCCGTGATCAATAGATAAAGATTATGCACCGGTTGATGCAAATGGGGTAGTAGCCTTTCAGGCGAGTATTCCCCCATCCTGACCACGAGATTACGCATGCCTAAGCCAAATCCCGGATGATCTTTGATCGCTTCCCAGGCTATATTGTTAAAAAGCTGGCGATTAACCACAGCTTCTTCTTCTGAAAGATCATGTTTCTCAGAAACTCGGATCCGGTCTTTTATTTCCTGGCCATAAAAAATCCAGTTGAGACCGAGGCTTACAAGTAGCAGGACCAAAACAAGCGCTATTCGCCGGGGATGGTAAATGGCCACTCCAGTTTCCCTCTGCCCAGTTTGCATGCGCTCAAAAACTTTTCGTTTCACTAGCCTGCTGACAATCAAAAGCGCGGCAATGGCCAGGGCAGTCACCAGCCAAATGGTGCGAGAAAAAGTCAACACTATGCCAGTGGAGATCAATATAACGGCGACCCCTAAAAATGTTTCAATGCAAACATTTTTCACAGAAACACTTGCTTTTGTTTCACGTGAAATATCTATGTCTTGCCGAGATTGTGCATAAATAAGCCAAATCACGGAGATCAGTGCTGTGAAAAGCCAGACACCGAGCAAATTGGGGTGGGGGAACGTGCCATAAGCTCTAATCAAGACTGTTTCACCAGTAGGGAACTCGGCAATCCCTTTCATCATTGGGGCAAAGAATGTTTCACCGAAACTTTTTAAACCAATCGAGTGCTGGTTTTGGAACTGCAAAATACCGATGACTGATTGAACCATCGCTCCAATCACAATCAGCCATAGCACCTTTCTTGTTTCACCGAAACTGTGTTTCACATAGAGAAATATCAGTAAGAACTCTGAGATCTTCACAGCCCCATAAAAACCCAGGAGTGTTTCACGTGAAACTATTATGGAAATGGCTGAAATAAGCCAAAAATAAAAAACCGGGGATGTGAATATGTTGTTGAAAACCTGTTTAAATCCTCCGTGTTTCATCGAAACTTTCCATCCCCAAATTAATACCACACCACAAATTATAATATCTGTCAAATAAAACCATGAAGAATTGTAGAAAACATGATACCCAAAATAGAAGCTGGTTTCTGTGAAACGCACCCAGTTAATATTAAAAGGGAGCAGGAGGATTAAAGCATAAAAAAACAGCTTGGACAGCGAAAAACTGAATATTTTCAAGCTATTTGACATATTGAAAAATTTATTGTGAAATGTTGATTTTATGGTGGACGATACTGGATTTGAACCAGTGACCTCCTCGGTGTAAACGAGGCGCTCTAACCAGCTGAGCTAACCGTCCCTGCATTTTAGGGGATCCCAAAGAGCAGGAGCGCATGCCCATTCGGGCCGAGCACGGGTTTTTGGGAAAGAGGAGCAATACGTGGACCGAAGGGCTTTTCGCCCAGCGAAAACCCGAAGTGTCCACCAATTGCGACGAATGCCCGGGAGAGGATTTGAACCTCCAAGCCCTTTCGGGCGCTACCACCTCAAGGTAGTGCGTCTGCCAGTTTCGCCACCCGGGCTCACAAAAGACTCATAGATTATAGCCATTTTCCTGAGTTTTTCCAAATGCCCATTTTTGGCTAACTGTGGCCAAAATAACAATAAAAAATGGCTTAAATAAGCATTTTTTTCGAAAAACAGCCTTGATTCTATTGCTGTTATGTGGTAGGCTACATAGTTGCGTGCCCTATCCTTCATCGGATAGGGTAGGCAACACCCGAATAACAACTTAATCACCAAAACAAAAAAAACCCTAGCTTGGGTTTTTTACTTTTAAGAGAAGATTGAAAGGGGTTACTAATAGAAATGAATACTACTAATTTTACCGCTAAATGGGGCAGTATTGATATCAAAGCCCTTAGGCAGCTCACGGCTCTTGAAAAAATATTCATCGGAGCATCACTGATTGGAGTAATATCCTGGAGCCTTGCTCCTCACGCGGCCTTGGCTCAGTCGACTCCCGATTATAAGCCGTTTGTGTTCTCTGTCGCGCTTACTGATATTGACCAGGTCATATTCGGTGAAGACCTGGTGGAAGCTGAAGCTCTTGCCCACGAGCCCGTCATTGACCCGCGCGTAGAGCCGCTTAGAGAATATCTGGAGAGCAAGAGCTCGCCGATGGCCCCGTTTGCGGAAGAACTTTTAAAGCATCGCCATTACCGTCTGATCATTGGTATTTCATTCGCGGAAAGCAATTTCTGCAAAAGAAACATCAGGCCTCACAACTGTTGGGGGATTGGCGGCGGTAAACCTGAGACTTACAAAGATTATGCTCACGCGTTTGCCAGAGCCAACCAGCTTATCCAGAAATATCATGATGGTGGACTTACCACGCCAGCCCTTATGAGAAACCGCTGGGTCGGTTGGAAAAACGACGGCTGGATCCGCGCTGTCAACCAGGTTACTCTTGCTTTAGAGCAAAAAGGCATTTAATCTAACCCCCTCCTAACCGGAGGGGTTTTGGTTTATAATCATTTCATGCAGATTCGAACAGAAATTCATCACGGCGAGTGGAACCAATTTATTGCGGAAAATTCTTCGCCATCGTCTTTTTTGCAAACCTATGAGTGGGGCGAGTTTCAAAAATCTTTGGGATTTAAAATTCATCGCTTCGCGGTGACAGGGGAAGCGGGGGAGTACCTGGCAGTGGCCCAGGCGATAGTGCGGCCGCTGCATTTTGGCAAGACTTATCTAGAGGTGACAAAAGGACCTGTCATGCAAGTTGTAAGTAACAAGTTAATAAGTTGTGTATTTGAGGAATTAAGACGGATTGGGAAAAAAGAAAACTCGGTACTGATTCGAATTAATCCGCCTTATGAAAGTGGCTTACAACTTACAACTTACAACTTTACTCCTCCGGAGATTCTGTTGCGGCAAATGGAACCGCAAGACACGGTGCTCGTTGATCTGACAAAAACCGAAGATGAACTCCTCGAAAATATGCACGAAAAATCCCGCTATAACATCCGGCTCGCCAAAAAAAAGGGCGTTAAAATTGAAGAAAAAACCAAGGACAGTCCGGCTTTTGACAAATTCATTGAGCTGATCGGCGAGACAGCCAGACGCGATGGCATCGCTGTTTGGCCAAGGTCTAGATTTGAAAAATTCCGCCAGCAGTTTATGCTCGGCGATTACAAATCGCGTGATCCGCGCGCGATTTTGCTGACGGGCGAGTTTGAAGGCAAGATTCTGGCTGCCTCAATCATAATGCTGTTTGGTGACAGTGGAACTTATCTGTATGCGGCTTCCTCATCGGAAAGCAGAAACGCGAACGTGCCTTCTCTTGCGCTATGGGAAGCAATTCGCCAGAGCAAACTGGCCGGAAAAAAATATTATGATATGTGGGGTATCGCGCCGGCTGGCGCAGACGAAGACCATTCATGGGCAGGGATCACACGTTTCAAATCCCGCTACATCAAATCAGGAAAGACTGGGGTAGAAAGACATTGCATAGGCACTTGGGATCTCGTGGTTGATAAAAAATATCACACCTTATTTCGCGTGGCAAAAAAAATCAAAACTCTTTTCAAGAGATAACAAAAGGCTCAAGAAATAAATCCTCGAGCCCATTGTCGCATTTTCAATGTTTTCGTTGAAACCTCCTTTTGTTTCCAGTCAGTGCGTCATGCCGTAGATAACCGCGTTGGTGAAAACGCGGTATGAGTATGCGGAAAAACGATACGCGTACGGTTCATAGTCCGCCCACTCCGCGGCATCCATCAAATCCGTATTGTGGTTGATAAATACCATGAGGCGGCCTTTCTCATCAAACACCCCGCGAACCTTTGCCTGATAACCGTCCAACTCCCAGGTTGGACAATCATGGCAAGTGGCGTAGCCAACGTTCGGTATCTGCCGCACCTCATCAATGTCAAAGAAATTGTGGAAAATGATATGGCTTTGCGGGATATCGACGATCTTACATTCGGGGAAAATTTTCCGCATTTCGCTTTCGAAATTGTCCCACTCGTGAGTTCCCCAAAAGTCATCAATCATCCAAAACCCACCGCGCTCCAGATATTCCCGCATTCGTTTACGTTGCGGGTCATCGAGCAGCATCTGGCCAGCCTCCAGTGAATAAACCATTGGGTAATTAAACAGGTCAGGGTGGAGAATGGGGATAGCTCTCGGTTCCTCTGCAATTTGGGCGCCAGTGCTGCGGCCCAGCATCGCCACGAGCGCTTGATCACCCTTCGGATAATCCGTATACCAATTTTTGATGTACCCAGGAATACGGCCGTTGTAGATCAAACGAACAAAAGTGAATTCCGCATTTTGTTTGTTTTGCTCGGGTAATCGGCGATAATCCTTGACTACACCGACCAGAACCAATTCATAGTCCTGCGCGTAAACCACGCACAGGACTGCAGTAAAAACCAGCAGCGCTGCCGCAAGAATGTTCTTTTTCATAGCACTCCTCCTGTGCGTTTGGTATTGTTATTTTGATTATACTATCTTTCTGCAACCAAAAACTCCGCCGTCAAGGGCGGAGTTTTTGCTGGAAATGAATGGTGGGATGATCGGGATCAATCACGCCCGGCAGCCAGGCAAATAATGGAACAGGCAGCAGAGGGAAAAATATCATTAACACATAATGATAAATTTCGGCGGTCTGGCGCCGCGCCGTTCAGCAGGAGGCAGGGAATAGACTGGCAGATAGATCATAAGGCCATATATAAACATCCACATGGCAAACTGCGGCACCTGCTGTGGGCTGAAAAACCAATCTCTCCCAACAGGCCAGTGAGGCCAAAAACTATAAAAGCGCCGAAAGGACTAAAATCATAGCGTCGTAGAGCCAGTGCCCAAAACACAAATGGGCCGACAAACATTGTCGCACTGTGAAAAAAAACTACGTCCAGAAAATTGGCAGACGCGGTAATATAGACCTCGCCAATACTGGCACCAAACACCGGCGCCAAGTTAGTCATAGTGGTAATTATCGCTTCCTTGATCAGAAACAGCAAGGTAGCGAATAAAACGAATTTCTTTTTCCAGCCAAGAGGAATACGCTGAACGAAATTTTTTATGGAATCGCGAAAGCGATGCATAATATAGCCGCCCGCGCCTACCCACAATACGATGAGACCCCAGGCCATTTTGAGACCAGCGCTAACTATCCGGTCCTGCGAAGCAAAAACAGTCACGGCCGCAGTAGACAGAAACGACCAAATCGCCAAAATTTTTATAAATGAACGTTTAGCCATAATTGAAAATTTTTGGTGTCTGTAATTATACACTTCGCGCGAACCTACTTTGAACGGAACTCTTGACCGCACCCCTCCTCTATTTTTCTGGGGGAATGGTGGCGGGGTGCGGAATGCGGTCTCGCCCGCGCGGAGGAGGGGTCTGGGGAGGAATCCGCGCGGGCTTCGGCTTTCTTTTTTGGCGAAATTCTGGCGGGCTATGAATTAAGGAGCTGAAAATCGAATTTGGTTTTGTTCTAAAAAACTATCCCATTCTTTCATACAATCTGTCGCTAACGAGAAGGCATCGTATTTCTTGCCGCCGATTGTAAGTTCAAGGCGAGCGGACGCTACAAATCCTGTTGGCGTAAGATCAAAATTAATATGAGTGTTCATTTTTTCAAGTTCTTGCCCTGACCTAGAGTTTTTATCTAACCCCCCGTGTTTGAAAGAGTTACAATAATCGGCGGCAAGAGAAAGTGCGTTACTCTTACTGATAAAATCTTCAACATTTGCAGTAAGTGACCCGCCCCCCAAAATTTAGACAATCAGTCTTCAAGGGTATAATGGATGCAGAAAGGAAAAATTATGCCCAAAGGACAGCCGGCAGTATCCAAAGAGGTTAAGGAGCAGATATTGAGCGTATCAGGGACGATGGCATCTCGGTCGCCCAGATAGCAGAGGAGCATGGTCTTAAGCCCCGGCTCATCTACCAGTGGATCTCCAAGGGAGTCACGGCTCCACCCTCCATCCTGGAGGTGGCGAGATTGAAAAGAGAAAACCAAGCCTTGAAGGAACTGATCGGCGAGATCACCCTGGATCTCTCCCTTGCGAAAAAAAAGGCAGATGATCGTTAAGGCGGCAAGCGAGAAACCGTTGACTAAAACCGCCCTGGCCAAACAGGAGGGAATCTCCCGATCAAGTCTCTACTACCAGCCGATTAAATCCAAAAAGGACTGGCTCCTTAAAAACCAGATTGAGCGAGTGCTCAGCGAGCATCACAGCTACGGCTATCGCCGGGTCGCTCTGGAATTGAAAATCAACAAGAAGCGCACTAGACGAATCATGCGCCTGTTCAGCATTAAGCCCTACCGCAGAAGGGGAAGAAAATTCAGAAAATCCAAGGATTTAGGCACAGTTTACCCAAACCTGATCCAACAGTTGCCGTTTCCTGATTGCCACAACATTATCTGGGTTTCGGACTTCACCCACATTCCTTTCCACGGCAAAGTAGTCTACCTGGCCACGATCAAGGATGTGTTCGACAGAAGCGTCGTTGGCTGGAGTCTTCTGACCACCCACTCTGTGCAGCTCATCATTGGCGCTCTGATTGATGCCGTGGAGAAATACGGCAGAGCAGCGGTTTTGCACTCTGACCAAGGCTCGGAATACAAAAGCCGGGGCTACGGGCAGTTTGCCGAAAGCCTCGGCATCCAGCTGTCCATGAGCCGCAAGGCCAGCCCCTGGGAGAATGGTTATCAGGAATCTTTTTACAACCAGTTCAAGGTTGATCTCGGGGACCCGAATCGGTTTCGGACCCTGGGAGAGCTGGCGGCGGAGATATTTCTCCAAATCCACTATTACAATCACCTGCGAATTCACAGCAAACTAAAAATGCCGCCCTTGAAATTCTCCGGGCGACAAACATTAACAAGTAATCAACTATCCGTTAAACTCTAAGTGACAAGGTGTCTAAAGAACGGGGAGCAGGCC
>MFEF01000009.1 GCA_001777515.1 Candidatus Doudnabacteria bacterium RIFCSPHIGHO2_01_48_18 | reverse complement strand
CAGCCGCGGCCACAACCAGTTCAACTCAGCAAGCCAGTGCCCCAGGTTACAGTCGCGCCTTTCAAGCCAAGCCCCGAGCACATCAGGAAGGTTTTACCGCAACCGCCAAGACCGCATTACACGCCGCCAGTAATGCCGAAACCGATTGTGCCCCCGCTCCACGTACAAGCCAAACCAGTGGCGCCGGTATCAAAACCCCTCTCTCCCTCGCTCCCGACGCCGTCACGCAGTGACGGGTTCGGGACTCCGACCTCAGCGGGCGTCGGAGCTGGACTTAGTGAAAAGATTTATCGTTCTGCGGTGGATAATCTCAACAAGATCCGGCAAGAAGAAAGAAAATTGCCGCCGATCTCAACCGCGCCACTAAAACCCATAGTGCCCCCAGCTAAACCCGTCCCACCTCCTCCTATAAGACCACCTCAGCCTATTCAGTCAAAGCCTGTCGCCGCTTCGCAGCCACCACCCAAAACCGCTCCACCAAGCTCCTTCTACGAACCATTTTCAGTCAATGACGCGCTGGCGCGCGCTGGATTGAAAGAGAACATCCCCGCAGGCAAGAGTGATGGGCAGGTCGTACGCGGCGATGCCGGGGCCGAAAAGCGCCTGCATGACGCGCAGGAACAAGAAGACAAAAATAACAGAGTGTAAAGCTAAAATTTTCAATTATCAATTTCCAATTTTCAATGAATTTTCAATGTTTTCACATCTGTCATTCTGAGGTACTCCGAAGAATCTCTCCATGCACTGCGCCGTCTATATCATGACCAATAAGGCCAACACTGTTCTCTACACTGGAGTAACCAGTGGATTGGTAGGACGAGTATGGCAACACAAACAAAAGTTAGTAGAAGGTTTTACCAAAAAATATAACATCAACAAATTGATATATTATGAAATTACTGAGAGCATAGCGTCAGCTATCGCCAGAGAGAAACAAATCAAAGGCTGGACCAGAGCCAAGAAAATAGCCTTAATTGAAACCATGAATCCAGAATGGAGAGATTTATCAGATGAATTTTGAGATTCTTCGGCGGTTACGCCTCAGAATGACGGACTTTTTGAAAATTGATAATTGTAAATTGAAAATTCTTCATGTCTCCTGAACAGTTTACTCAAATCAAAAATCGGATACAATCATCATCCATTCTTTCAGACAGTGAAAAGAAAGAATGGATGTTTTTGCTGCCGCGCATGAATGCCGAAGAAATCAAAGAGCTTGATCGGATATTGTCCTTGAAATTACCGATGCCTCCGGCCGCGAGTCATCCCGCCCGCCTCGCAAGCGAGAGCGTTGCGGGCAGGCATTTTTGGTCTGATCTTTGGAAGCGGCATTCAGAGAATAAACAAGCAAGCAGACCCGTTCCACCTGCGCCGTCTCTGCCAGTCGCAAATCCGCCCGCCCGTCTGCAGCCGCTGCGCCGCCCTGACGTGATCCCAAAACAGGTTCCGCTCCAGGAAACCACCAAACTCTCGGCTTTGTCTTTTGAAGACATTGGGAAATATCCGTCGATCTATGTCTTTTTAGACGAGCTAACTGAAAGCATCAAGGCCATGCTAGAAAAAAACATAATCATTGATGATATCATCGATGCTTATGAGAAAAGTCCGCTTCACAAACTGTATCTGGAATCTGGGATAAAGCTTATAAACCGGGAAAAAAACACGACCCTATCGCGCGAACAGTTTGAAGCTCTGACTGATTTCCGGTCAAATTTGAGAAGCTTGTAAGGCTACGAACTACGAATCTCTACGAATGTACGAAAAACCCTTTGTAAGAGGGTTTTGTCTTTTTGAGGATATATGGTATAATAAGTTTGTTAAAATCTTGCAAGTGTTGAAACAAGAACTAAAACGAAAAGACTTAATTTATCCCGAGCTCAGTTATCAATATAGTGGGGATTTTGTTTGAAATATTTAAGGAATTAGGCAGCGGTTACCAGGAAAAGTATTACCAAAGAGCTATCGCTGCGGAATTTAAAAGATGCGGATTAAACTACAAAGAACAGGTACCAACACCGATAAAGTACAAAGGAACAAGAATAGGCAGTTATTTCCTCGATTTTCTTATAGAAGGCAAAATAATTTTGGAGATTAAAAGCGGAAAGAATTTTTCTCGGAAGAACATCGAACAGGTAAATGGTTATTTAAAAGCTTTCGATCTATCTTTGGGGATAATTGCCAATTTCACATCAGAGGGAGTTATGTATAGAAGGATAGTCAATATTAAGTAATTCGTACTTTAGTATTTATTCGTAGTTCGTAGCCAATGCAGTACAGTGTTCCACAATTCGTTGATGTAGAAGACAAGATTCTTCCGCATTTGACCATCAAACAGTTTCTGATGCTGGTGTTTTGCGGGTTGCTCGGTGTGATTTATTGGGCGCTTTTCAATGTGAGTTTGATTTTTTTTGTGCTGATGTTTTTCACTCTGCTGATTTTTTTGCCTATCACCTTCGCCAAATTTAACGGCCGGCCGCTTCTGTCGAATTTACCCAACCTGATCCAGTTTATCCGCGCGCCCCGATACCGGATTTTTATGAGGATGGGAGCGGGAGGAATGGTTAAAAAAGAAGAACCATTGGCCGCAAGCATTCCGGACAAGGCCGAGCCTTCGGAATCGCGCCTGAAAAAGCTGGCGTATTTGTTGGATGAAAAAACCGCGGAAGAGGAAAGATTGCTACGAACTACGAAATAATACGAAAATACGAACAAATGCACTTTAGTACTTTCGTAAAATATTCGTAATTTTCGCAGCCAAATATTATGGAAATGCAGAAAAAGAAAAATTCAAATCCCGCTTATTCTACCCAGAAGTATATTAATGTTGCAGAAATCAAGGAAAACACGCTCATACTCAAAGACGGGAGTCTGCGGGCAGTGATCGCGGTATCTTCAACCAATTTCGCGCTAAAATCAGAGGACGAGCAAAACGCGCTTGTCGCCGCTTATCAAGGCCTTCTGAATTCTCTTGATTTTCCGATTCAAATTTTGATTCATTCCCGGGTTCTCGATATCGAAGGGTATCTTGGCAAACTCAAGGGGCTGGCCGCGGGCCAAACCAATGAACTGCTGCGCATCCAAATGACAGAATACATCGAATATGTTGGCCGCCTCGTCGAATTCGCGAACATCATGAGCAAGAATTTTTATGTTGTGGTGCCTTTTTCCGCGAATCCAGTGCGGCAGACCTTTGGTTCCAGAATCAAGAAATTGTTAAATCCTGTAGCGCAAATTGCCATGAATCAGGAAGATTTCCACCGCGCAAAAACCAAGCTTGATGAACGGGTTAACCACGTGATGTCAGAGCTCGGCGGCGTAGGCCTTAGAAGCCTGGTTTTAACCACGGAAGAGCTTATTGAACTGTTATATGAATCTTATAACCTTGATTCTGCGGCGCCATTGCACGCGGAAAGCCTTGAGGGAATGGAGATAAGTCAATGAGATTGTTCAGTAGCAAAAAAGGAGCCGAGGCTACAGTTGGCAGAGAAATCCTCGCGGCTGAGAAGGCTTTTCGCCGCGGCATTACCTCGCTTCTTGATCTCATTGCTCCTTCGGCGATGCAGATTGAATCAACACATGTTCAAGTGTCAGGCAAATACGCGAGAACTTTTTTTGTGCTGACCTACCCGCGGTTTCTATCCTCAAACTGGATCTCGCCTCTGATCAACCTCGATCAGCCGATGGACATTTCCATGTTTATTTATCCCATGGAAACTGATATTGTCATGAAAAAGCTGCGCGACAAAGTCGGACAGATTCAGGCGCAGATTTCCATGAACCAGGACAAAGGTACTGTCAGGGATCCGATGCTTGAGACCGCGTATCAGGATGTAGAAGAGCTGCGAGATAGGCTGCAGCAGGGCACCGAGCGGTATTTTCGGTTTGCGTTGTACTATACGATTTATGCCAACGATCTGAAATCCTTGGATAAGATTTCCGCCAACGTGGAATCGCTTCTGTCATCAAAGCTTATCGTAACCAAGCGCGCGATTTTGCAGGCAGAACAGGGCTTCAACTCGACCCTGCCTCTGGGAAGCGACGAACTAGCAGTCATGTCCAACATGAATACGGGTCCCTTGTCTACGACGTTTCCGTTTATCTCCGCGGAGGTCACGTCTAACGACGGCATACTGTATGGCATCAACCGCCATAACAATAGCCTGGTGCTGTTTGACCGGTTTCAAATGGAGAACGCCAACTCGGTAGTATTCGCCAAATCTGGCGCGGGAAAATCTTACGGCGTTAAACTCGAGATTTTGCGTTCCATGATGATTGGCACTGACGTGATCGCGATAGACCCTGAGAACGAATACAAGCATTTAGCCGAAGCAGTCGGAGGTTCGTTTCTAAATGTCTCTCTTAACTCGAACTCGCGCATCAATCCGTTTGATCTCCCAAAAGGCATCGAGGGCGAACAGCCAGAGGATATTTTACGCTCAGCAGTGATCAACCTCATGGGACTCATGGGACTCATGCTCGGCAAGCTTGATCCCACTGAGGAAGCGATTATGGACCGCGCGCTTTGGGAAACTTACGCCGCCCATGACATTCTGCCCACGAGCGATTTCACCGGCAAAGAGATTCCCACCATGCAGGATCTGGTCAGCGTACTGGCTGGCATCGAGGGCGCGGATTCTCTCGCGCAGCGCCTTGGCAAATATGTCACTGGCACGTTTGCGGGGATATTCAACCAGTCCACCAACATCAACATGAGCAATCAGCTCGTCGTGTTCTCAGTGCGCGACCTTGAGGATTCTCTGCGGCCGATCGCGATTTACGTCATCCTGCAATACATTTGGAACGAAGTCCGCTCTACTCTGAAAAAAAGGATTCTCGTGATTGATGAAGCGTGGTGGATGATGCAGCACGAAGATTCGGCCAGGTTTTTGTTCGGCCTGGTGAAGCGAGCTCGTAAATATTATCTGGGCGTGACAACGATCACGCAGGATGTGTCAGACTTTTTGGCCAGTCCCTATGGCAAGCCGGTTGTGACTAACTCGTCCATCCAGATGCTCCTCAAACAATCGCCAGCGTCGATAGATGTGGTGGCGCAGACGTTCTTTCTGACCGAGGGAGAAAAATACCTGCTGCTCGAGAGCGAGGTGGGGGAAGGCATCTTTTTTGCGGGGTTAAAGCACGCGGCGATTCGCATTGTTGCCAGCTACACGGAAGACCAGATTATAACCACAGACCCGAAGCAGCGCCTCGAGATCGAAAAAGCCAAGCAGCAGCTGGAAGAAGAGGGAGGATAAAAAAGCGTGGCTGATTTGGATGAGATTTTGTTTGCCGAGCAGGAGCGCCAAAGGCAGGAATTTGAGCGCATGCGGCAGCAGGATCGGCGGAGACAAGCTCGAAACGGTCCGATAGAAAACGCAATAAAGCAGGAAGCAAAACAGGCCGGTAAAAAAGCCGTAAAACGGGTGATTGTCACTGCTGTTTTGCCGGTGCTCTGGAGCGCGTTTCTGGCCGCGCTACCTTTTATTCTGATAGGCTTGCTGATTGCCTTTGTGATTGTCGCCGCGATTTATATGGTTTGCAATCCCGAGGGACTCATCGCGCTGGGGATTAGCTATGGTTTAGAGTTTTCTGGAATGATTCCAGAAGGGGTGTGTGACGCGTTCAGCGCGTTTTCCGGTGTGGCCACCGTGATTACCAAAGGCCAGGAGCTCATGTGTACTAATCCGCAGATTTTGGCGGAGCAAAGCAGGGTCACGTACCCGGTACGCAATGATCCTGATCTTGATCGTCTTGTTTCCTGCATTCAAGCAGATGTTCCAAATGCTGGCAGCGTATTTACGGCTGATGAAAGCAATGAGATCTGCAACTATACGCGCGGCGCGGAAACCTGCGGACAATGTTCACATTCGGTAAACTCTTGCCATTACGGAGGCACCAACGGGGCAGGTTCAATGGCTGTGGATTTTGGTGGCGGTCCTGGAGCAGGAAATGAAGGACTGATTGGCACGCAAGTTCTCCAGGCAGCTCTCAGCTGCAGCGAAACCTTGGGCATACCGCTAAAGAGATCGACTTGTGAAAATTCGTCCGCCACTGCTGTCCAGTGCAGCGATACGAGCGCAAACCATATTCATATCAGCCTGGGAAAATGCGATAGAGATAACGGTCCGATTAATTCTCAATAAATGAACCCCGTTAGAAATATGACATACTCCATAACAGCTTGTGACAAATTTTTAATGTTAATAATAAGGAATTACTAACGGGGTGAAAAAGATTATTATCATTGCCGCGTGCGTCTTGCTCATTCTGACTGGTTTAACTGCGGCGTATTATTACTACGCGAGAAATTATCTGATGCGCATCGTCGATGAGTTGCAAAACACAAAGCAGGTTTTGGCCGCGGATGTCCTAAGCGCGATAGCCTCATTTAACGGAGAGCGTCTGTGGTACGTCACTCGTGATGGACGGATGTTTCAACTGAATCTCAAGACTCTTCAAAAGGAAGAATTTGTTTTTTCAGAAAAAACCGGCGTTCCGACCGCGGTGTTGTGGCAGGAGAGCGGCAGTGATTTGATTTTTGAGCAGAACATTGGCGGTCATGTCCGGTATAAATATTTTCGCGCCAAAGACAATCGTTTTGTGCAGTATCCCGATAATGTGCGTTCGCCAGTCATTCTGACCGGTGATGATCAGATAGCTTATGATTGGGTCACTGTTTCGGCGACCAGCACCAGGCATATTTTAAAAATCGCGGACATAGACACGAATAATTTCCAGGATATCGGAGTTTTATTCCGCGATGATTATAAATTGGTTGCCCATCCCACAAAAAAAGAGCTAGTCATGTTTTCATCTCACGGTTTTTCGCCGCTCGTTCGAGTTGACCTCGCAAGCGGAAGATTTGAGAATATTGCGCCGGAAGGCCGATATCTGAGCGTAAAATTTTCCCCGGATGGTAACCAGCTTCTCATTCATTCCGATAGTATTTGGGTTTACGACATGAATACCGGGCAGAGGAAGGATTTGAATGTCCCCGCTGGAGCCATGCTGTGGGACAGCGGCAGCCGCACAGTTTATGTCGCCAGTTCGCCCCAGCTTTGGCAGATAGATTTGAGCACCATGGAGGCCAAACAATCAAATGTTTTTTCCGACAGACAAATCAAAGATGCCTTTTTGCATCCTTTTGAAAACACCTTGTTTTTTATTGACGAGCAATCGGATTTATTCCAGATGACCCGCCTGCCAGCGCCCTGAGGCGCAGCCGATGGGGGCAGGGCTTCTGGTTATTCGAGGTGGGCTTGACGGGAAATGTCACTCACTTTGGCCGCCAGGTCTGGATAGTTTTTCAAATCGTCGTTTTCTAGAAGCGCGATCGCTTCTTTTTTCGCCAGCTCTATGTTTTTTGTGTCGCTCAGAGACGCGATTTTGAAGGGAATGAACCCAGACTGCCTGGTTCCAAGAATCTCGCCAGATCCGCGCAAGCGCAAATCTATTTCCGCGAGTTCAAAGCCGTCAGTGGAGTTTACTACGGCCTCGAGACGCTCCCTGGTAGTCTCGCCTGCGTTTTCGGCAAACAAGAGGCAATAGGATTGCAGATTCGAGCGGCCCACGCGTCCGCGAAGCTGATGCAGCTGAGCGAGGCCAAAGCGCTCAGCATTTTCGATAACCATGATCGTTGCGTTTCCAACATCCACACCCACCTCGATTACGGTCGTTGATACCAGAATATTTATTTTTCCGGATTTAAAATCATCCATAATTTGTTTTTTTTCTTCACCATGCAATCGACCGTGCAACATACCTATGGTAAATTCTGGGAAAATTGTTCGCAGCTTTTTTACTTCTTCGGTGGTGGCTTTCTGCCCCTCACTCTTGTCTAAGGGTGAGGGGTCAACGAGCGGTACTACAATGTAGGCTTGCTGGCCTTTCTTTAGTTCCTGTTTGATGAATTTGTAGGCAATGTCGCGGCCCTCGGGTTTTACCAATTTTGTAATGGTTTTTTTTCGGCCGCGCGGCAGCTCGCGCAGGATGGAAATATCGAGGTCGCCGTAAAAAGCCAAGGCCAGGGTGCGCGGGATCGGGGTGGCTGTCATCGACAGCAGATGAGGCACCGCATCCGCGCTGGTATTTTGCAGCTTGGCGCGCTGTTTGACTCCGAACCGATGCTGCTCATCAACCACCAAAAGACCGATGTTATTAAATATCACTTTTTCTTGAAGCAACGCGTGTGTCCCCACGATGACCTTAGTATGGCCGCTTGTGATCTTCGATAGGCTGCCGATCTTGTGGCTGCGGGTGAGCAGCGCCGTCTCAATCTCAGTGTGCGCAAAAAGGTTTTTCAGGGTTTCATAATGCTGCAGCGCCAAAATCTCGGTAGGCGCCAGCATGACTGATTGATAACCGCTTGAGGCAACCTCAAGCATTGATAGGCCAGCGACTACTGTTTTGCCGCTGCCGACCTCACCCTCAAGCAAGCGATTCATAGGATGGGGCCGGGAAATGTCCCTGAGTATCTCCCAGGCTGCCAAGCGCTGCGACGGCGTCAGCTTGAACGGCAGGCTCTCCACGAATTTGCTAACCAAGCTGTTGTTAAAAGTGATCGGCGGGGACGGTAGGTTTTTGAGAGTTTTTTTGTAAAGCTGGAAAGCCAGTTGAAACAAAAAAAGTTCTTCAAATGTCAGGCGCTTTTTTGCCTGCGCAAGAAGTATTTCGTTTTGCGGGAAATGCAAATTTTGCAAAGCCGCAGAGTGTCCAACGAGGCCAAGCTTTGTTCGCAGCTTCTGCGGCAGCAGGTCAGTGACGTCGCTGAGTCCTTCGAGCGCTTGCTTGATCCAGTACCGGATCTGTTTTTCAGTGATGCCTTCGGTGAGCTGGTAGACGGGGATAATCCCGGCCGTATGTATTGTTTCTGTTTTCACCATTTCAAAGGTCGGATGAGCAAGCTGCAGAGTGTGCCGCCCGCGTTTTTGATAGAGCTGTCCCTTTCCGGAAAAATAATATTCCTTGCCAGTATGCAAGGAATTTTTTATGTAAGGCTGGTTAAACCACACGGCAACAACATTTCCGCTGTCATCCTCGAGCAACGCTTCAGTTATTTTAACTCTGCGAAAAGGAAAACCCGGACTGGAGATTTGCTTCACTCTTGCGCGGATATTGATGCGTTCCGCGGGCCTGATATCAGAAATTTTTTTTATCTCGCTTAGATCCTGCCAGTCGCGGGGGAAATAATACAGCAAATCTCGGACAGTCTGAATCCCGAGTTTATTTAAAGCCTGTTCATGTTCAGGTTTCAGGAGATGAAGTTTGGAGACAGTATCATCAAGTTTAAGCATAATGTAAAATGCAAAGTGAAAAAAACAAAGTTTGCACTTTCTGTGG
>MFEF01000008.1 GCA_001777515.1 Candidatus Doudnabacteria bacterium RIFCSPHIGHO2_01_48_18 | reverse complement strand
TGATTCATAGATGTTACTAAAGCCACCCTGCCGGGTGGCTTTAGTATACGGCGTCGCCTTCAAACGTACACCCCAGCTAAAGCTGGGGGTTTAATCCTGTAATCAAAACCCCCTCCATACGGAGGGGGTTTTGAAAAGCGGGATACGGGAATCGAACCCGTGCCACAACCTTGGGAAGGTCGCGTACTACCACTATACGAATCCCGCGAGCATTACTTCACGAACGTATAGATTCTATAACTTTTCTGCTGTCTTTCCAAGTACTCTTCAAAATCCGGGCCGCGGATAAATATATGCTGCAACTGGATTTTTTCTTCTCCTGCCTCATCCTTATTGGTAACCATAAGAATGTGGTATCCATCAGGAGAAACTATAACATCGCTGGTGCTGCTCGCGGTGAGGTCAAAAGCGCGCTTTAGCCAAGGATTAACCTCGGTACGCGTAAAAAACCCTAAATCACCGCCGTTGTATTTACTGCTTTCGTCTTCGCTGTAAAATCTCGCCGCTTCCACGAAGGACATCCCCTCGTTGAGCAGGGTCTTGATTTTCCTGGCTCGCTCATACCCTTTATCACCCGAGGCCTGACTGTTGATTTCTAATTTCAAAATTTTCTCTTGCAAATCGGGCCGGACGATCAAAACTTTGAACCGCTCCTCACTGATGTGAAAAACTTCCACAATCTCTTTGCCAACATCCCCTGTGAAATTGCTTTTCAAATGCGTGTAATATTCTTCCAGCTCTGCTGAAAGGATGCCAATATTTCGTTTTTCCAAAAGATCAGAAATAATCTCCTGTCTAATGAGCGCTTCCAATATTTGCTGCTGATTGCCGGTAGCGGACATGATCAGCGATTGATGCATGACAGCCTGCTCGTGCAGCCATAGTCTATCATCAACCTCATCAAGAAAAACAACCCGTCCATTCACGAGCGCCGCAGGCAGGAACGGAAAAATATCGTTGAATGTCGCCGTAATTTTATTGTTTACGCCAAAACCGTAAATCGCGAGGCTAAAAATCGCGACTACTACGACGGCTGCTGTCAATATGATTAACAGGATTCTTCGGTTCATCTTGCTCCAAAAAAATAATCCCACCATTTTTGATAATTCGCCCGATTATCAGCGTTTGCTCCGGCAGTTTCGGAAGGTTTCGCCGATTGCGACTGTGGCAACGCTACGGCGAATTCTCCCTCCTTTTGCAATCCCAAAAGCGAGCGAGCCTGCCTTTCTTTGTATTCCGTAGTTTTGTAATAGCTGATCAGCTCCAGGATCTCTTTGTTACGGCCTTCTGCTGCCGCGATTTCATCTTCTAGCCCGGCAATAACCTGGTCAATCTGCCTCTTCTTATATGTTTCCTTTGCCAAATAGAAAATGATCGCCATGAGAAGCAGTATCCCCACTACGATCCCGAGCCTGGATTTTAGCAATCGGTAAAACATATGATAAGATTATTTCGTGAGATCTTACAATTAGATATCTAACGGGTGAATAAAAAACTCATCAGAACAATCACGATTATTGTGGCAACTATTACCGTCGCGGCAATGCTGCTGTTGTCTGTGCTGCCACTGCTCTACTGATCAGCGCTTCATTAACGAAATAAACGCTTCTTGCGGAATCTCCACCCGCCCTGATGCCTTGAGGCGGGCTTTTCCTTTTTTCTGTTTCTTGAGGACCTTCTGCTTTCGAGTAACGTCGCCGCCGTAGAGCCCCGCGGTAACGTCCTTGCGCATGGCAGGAATCGTTTCTCTCGCGACTATTTTGCCGCCAATAGCGGCCTGCAGCGCGACCGGGAACTGTTGTTTGGGAATGAGTGTTTTGAGCTTCTCCACGATCCTGCGTCCTTCACTCTCAGCAATGCTGCGGTGGACGATGAGCGCGAGCGCGTCCACCCGGTCCTCAGCCACCAAAACATCAAGCTTCACGAGATCGCCCGCGCGATATTCCAAAAAATCATAATTCATCGAAGCATACCCAGAGGAAATGCTTTTTAATTTATCGTAAAAATCACTGACAATGTTAGCAAGTGGAATCTCAAAATGCAGATTGAGGCGCCCTGGACCAAGATAGGTCGTATCTTTGTAGATTCCGCGTCGTCCCGTGACGAGCGACATTACGCCGCCCAGATATTTCTCGGGTGTGATAATGTCGAGGGTTACCCATGGCTCAAGGAGCGCTTCTACGTGCGCGGGGTCAGGAAGCTGCGAGGGGTTATAAACAGTAGTTTCTTCGTGGTCTCGTTTGTGCACCACGTAGGCGACAGATGGCGCGGTTAGAACGAGATCAAGGTTAAACTCTCGCGTTAGCCGTTCGCGGATGATATCCATATGCAGTAATCCTAAAAATCCAGTTCGAAAGCCAAACCCCAGCGAAGGGATACTCTCTGGTTCAAAACTCAATGACGCGTCATTGAGTTTCAGCTTATCCATGGCATCACGGAGCGTTGGATAATCATCGCCAGACTCGGGAAAAATCGAGGCAAACACCATCGGCTTGATATCTTTATAACCTGGCAACGGCTCGAGCGATGGCCTCGCTGTTGATGTAATAGTATCACCAACGCGTGCTTTGCTGACCTCGCGAAGGCCGGTGACAATGTAGCCGACCTCGCCGGTTTCGAGACGCAGGTCCTTCTTGAACTGCGGCGTAAAATATCCAACCTCGATCGAGCTGGCCTGCGTGCTCGTGTTGATAAATTTAATGCCTTCATTGGTACCGATGCCGCCACTGACTATGCGGACATACGCAATTACACCCTGATGCTTGTCGTATTTGGAATCAAAAATCAGGGCCTGGAGCGGAGCATCAGCTTGGCCTTTTGGTGCTGGTACTCTTGCGATTACTGCTTCAATGATCTTGTCTACGTTTTCGCCAGTTTTTCCGGAAGCAAAAATAATCTCATCGTCAGCAAAACCAAACGCGTCTTTGACCTGTATCGCAATCTCTTCTGGCGACGCGTTGGGCAGGTCTATCTTATTGATGACGGGAATAAGCACCAGATCATGCTCCATCGCGAGCTTTACATTCGCCAGTGTCTGCGCCTGGATGCCCTGGGTTGCGTCCACTACGAGAATCGCGCCTTCGCAGGCAGCCAGAGATCTCGAGACCTCGTAGGCAAAATCCACGTGCCCTGGGGTATCAATGAGATTCAACTCATAGCCATTGTAATCCATGCGCACTGGCTGCAGCTTGATGGTGATCCCCCGCTCTCGCTCCAGATCCATCTGATCGAGCAGCTGTTCTTTCATCTTGCGCTTCTCTACTGTTCCGGTTACCTCTAAAAACCGATCCGCAAGGGTCGATTTGCCGTGGTCTATATGCGCGATTATGCAAAAATTTCGAATTTTACTTTGATCCATGAGGAATTAATTATAACAGAAAAGGCCCGGATTCGCATTTGTCATTCTTTGACAAAAAACGAACCCTGGGCCTTTCAAAGTGCTAGAGGCTAGGCCTCATCGCACCAGTTACGAGCATTTTGAAACATTCGCAGCCATGGACTGGCCACCAACTCATTCCATTCCTTTGGCATCCACGGCCACTGCCATTTAAGGAACGTGCGCTCCGGATGCGGCATCATGGCCAAATGCCGTCCATCCAGGGAACAAATGGCAGCGATTCCACGAGGACTGGTTGCTGGATTGTAGGGATAGTATTCAGTCACTTCCCCGTTGCAATCCACATACCGCAGTGGGGCGAGGTTATTGTTCTCGATCCACTGCAGCATCTCCCGAGAAACAACAGGCCTGCCTTCTCCGTGAGCAACCCAGATACCGAGAGCCGATCTTTCCATTCCGTGAAAATATACTTCTGAAGCAGGGCTTGGAAAAACTCTCACCGTGGAAAATCTCGACTCGAAGCGTCCGGAGAGGTTCTCGCCAAAGGCTATCGGCTCATCCCCGTCCGGATACTCATAACCCGTGGTCGGCCAGCCCATGATTGCCGAAGCTTGACATCCATTGCAAACACCAAGACTAGCCGTCCCTTTCCGCGCCATGAACTCGGAGAACTCATCCATTATTCTCGGATTGAAACGGATGACAGCAGCCTGCCCGCGGCCTGCGCCGAACTCGTCCCGAAACGAAAAACCTCCGACCGCGATCACCATTTGGAAATCCTTGAGGGAAAATCCTTTGGCGAGGTCGTCCATATTTACATCCCAGGAGTCGAACCCTGCCATCTTCGTCACCGCCGCCATTTCCCGATCAGAGTTGTTCCCTTCTTCGCGAAGAATCGCGACGCGGGGCTTCACAGATGAACCGAGAATCGCCGGCGCAGTCAGGCTTGGTTTGAAGGATAACTGGTATGGAGGAGCCCTGGTAACAAAATCCACGACTTCCTCTTGCCTGACCAGACGCGGATCGGCTTGGAGCTTTTCCAATTCAGTGCTGGTACTGTTCCAAATGTGGCGCAGCTTGATCATCGCTTCCGATAGGACAATATCACCGTTGTATCTGATGACAATATCGCCATCGTTTTCGCTGACCTTGCCAAGCAGCACACCAGTTAATCCAAATTTCTCTAGAACTGAAATCACAGCAGCGGCGTCCGGTGTCTCAAATACATAACCCGGTGATTCGCTGAACAATCTCCGAATGGCAGAATGACGGCCGCTGAAATCAACATTGATCCCGACGTTACCGCCAAAAGCCATTTCCAGAAGAGTGGTGACAAGTCCGCCGTCGCTGACATCATGACACGCTGTTATCAGTTTATGCGCGAGTAGTTCAATCTCAACACGCATACCCTTGACCAGCGCCTTGGCTTCAATATCCGGACAGTCATTACCAACCTGCTTGTATACTTGAGCCAAAGCTGATCCGCCCAAACGAGCCTGCCCGTCCGAAAGATCCACGTATACCAAAAAGTTACCTGTTTGTTTGAGATCGCAAGTAACCTTACGCGTTATATCCTTCATCGGCGCACTGGCGGTAATGACGAGCGTTCCCGGGGCTTTTGAAGTGCTGACTGCTCCGTTCGGCGCTATCGCTGACCCTGCCATGGATAGACTATCCTTGCCTCCATGGATTGCGCTTTCAACCTCAATGACAAAGTCTCGCAAAGCGAGAGCGGTTTCGTACAAGCGCGCGCCTTCGCCAGGGTGCCTCGGTGCCCACATCCAGTTAGCTGAGAGCTTGATGTCGGAAGCGTCGGTGATTAGGGCTCCGCCCATATTCAGCAGCGCTTCTGCAACAGTTAACCTTGCCATCGCCTTGTGATCAACGAGTCCTTTTACCGGCTGTTCTGCCATACTGAGCGCGACACCGGTTAAATCAAAGTAGCTGTTGGCCATCACCGCGTAGTCTGACAGCGGCAAATGGTTAGGTCCTACGCATTGCTGCTGGGCAACAAGGCCAGTCACGCTGCGATCGACCTTGTTGGTAAGGAATTTCTTTGAACCGACCGAAACGAGCCGTAGAACCCTGTCCAGAGCCTGCATGAGCGTGAGGTCAGCGGGAAGCTCAAGCGGAGTCCTTTGCAACGACTCAGTATTCCATTCGAAAACTTTCCGAGGCAAATTGCCGAGGATTTTTTCCAACGGAAGATTTATCGGCTCGGTGTTGTCAACCGCGTCGTGCAGAACCAACCAGCCATCACCGGTGATTTCACCGACTATTGCATATGGGCAATTCTCCCGATCGCAGATCTTGGCGAACCGTTCGAAGTTTTCTGGACGAATGAGAAATGCGTCACGTTCCTGATCTTCGTTAACCCAAATCTCTTCAGTAGACAGAGTCGGGTCAGCTACAGGTATAGAACGCAAGCGCAATCTCGCGCCCGCCGGCGAACACAGCTCAGTCAAGGACACATCTTCTCCGCCCCCGCCGAGATCGTTGCAGTTTTCGATCGGATTCTCGTCGCCCAGTTCCACGCAAGCCCGCACAACACGACAGCCGCGTTGACCCATTTCTGGATCCCCGCGCTGTACTGAGTTCCAATCCAAATCTGCGCTTCTCTGGCCTGCGTCAAATGAACTTCCAGAGGCCCCGCCAACACCGATCCGATGTGCGGGCGTCCCGATTTGCACGACCAGCATTCCAGCTGCCGGTGAATTCTTTTTCAGATGGTTGTCATCCACAAATCCTGCCGCAGCCGCCAACATGATCGGTTTTAGATAGCTTCGATAGCCCTCGGGCAAAGACATACCAAAAGTCCTGGCGGAGCCAAAAACAACGGGACTTCCGACGCAGTTTCCATAGAATGATCCGCCGTCGCTTGCCTGAATGAGGATGTTGAGCGGGGATTCTCCGTGCCCCGAATGTTTCCAGCCGTCATCTTCCCAAGGCAAAACATAACCCGGGATATTGAGATTGCCGACGCTGTACATCGCACCCAGCACGCCCATGAGTCCGCCGCGTCCGATGGTAAAAAGATCCCGCAAAATACCGCCGACCCCTGTTGAAGCACCTTGAAAGGGTTCGATAAAAGTCGGGTGATTGTGCGTTTCGACTTTGATCGAGTTGTGAATGATTCTGATTTTTACCACATAACGTGAAGGCTGTCCCGGATGCTCAGGCTGTAATACCGACACTTGTCCGCCACGAATCGCAGAGGCGTTGTCAGAAAATGCTACGACCGAATTACCAGGATTGCGCTTCCATGTTTCTTTGACGAGCTCCATGCAGCTGTAGGGTAGCCTAATGCCGTCTCGGATGTAGATGCCTCCGAACTGGCGATGCCGGGAGTGGTCCGAGTTGCATGTCGTGAGCCCGACAATTTCGACAGAAGTAGGCTTTCGGCCGAGTCCAAAAAATAACTCGCAATAGAAATCCAAATCCTGCGTATCCATTCCCAGTTTGCGCTCAATATTGAATGTTTCCAGTGCTTCGCGACCTTTTTCAAGAAGCGGAATGATGGTAACCGATTGCGGTTTAACATCTGACGCAAAACTCGTCAGATCACGAGAGTACGGCATTTCCGTCATCCGGTCATATAGCGATTCAAGAAACTCATTGCCTTGTTCTTCGGATAGCGGAATTGGAAATCCATAACTTGTTGACCGTTCGATTCGAATAACCTTGTTGACCCCGCATTTTCGAAAAATGTCGATCGCTGTTGAGGAATGCGATGTCTCGAAATTCAGACGAGGGCCAACTTCGAGCCACGTCGGATAGTCATAGAACCAAGTCTGCTCGTCGAACCTGACAATCCATCTAATGATTTGAAGTTCGCGCCGATCAAGAGCCTCCGTAGTTTGAATGTAGTAATTGTTCTCAACCGCCAAGTCGTTTACGGTGAGGCCAAGTTTTGCGAGCTTTGCGGTCACCAGTGAAAGGTTTCTTACTGCAATCTGCGCAGCTTTACATACTCGTAACAACATATGTGCCTCCTTGGGCATGGAAAGATTTTTGAATTTTTAGTGCGTTTTGTTTTAGCCTTTTATAGTACGACAAATGAGTGCTTTCGACAAACAAATCGCCCGGAAGTCACGTATTTTTGTGACTTCCGGACGATGGACTGTGAAACTACTCTCCAGAGACTTCGTTCCAGGCTTTTTGATCGAGCTTGTGCGCCTTGACGATCTGCCGCCGCGCCTTCGCGAGTTTCCTCATTTCCGAAGCGTTGGCCCCTTTGGCACGAAGCGCTGCTCTGACACTTCGACTTATCTTCTTACGTGCGGCCGCACTAAGTTTTGTCCCTTTTTTCGGCATTGATGTTCCCCCTTTTATGAAATCGATTTTGCACAAAATGTCAACTGTTAGAGCGCGAACAAAAAGAGCAGTATAACTGCTCTTGGGTTCTATGCGAGGGGAGAGGGTGCAGTATTTCCACGCATGCCACTGCTGGTATGTGTGGCTGTTCCTAACGCGATTCAACATGCGCCTTAGCCATCGCGTAGTTGTCTGTACCCTGTGGTGTATTCACCTACGTTGCTCGCCAGCAATCCTCCCTCATCGCATTCCTGCAATGTCCCGCTATTCCTCTTTGACTTTTTCTAAGCCAAACGTACCACATTCTGCAAAAGCATGGCAACCGTAACCGGGCCAACTCCTCCTGGGACGGGCGCGAGCAGTGAGGCTTTGCCCATGACGCTTTCCTGATCCGCGTCGCCAACAATCTCCCCCTCGTCAGAACCTGTCGTGCCAGCATCAATGATGATCGCGCCGTCCTTGATCATGCTGCCCGAGATCAACCCAGCCTTGCCAACGCCAGTGATGATGATATCTGCCTTGGTAACCAGCTCTGACAGGTTCTCGGTTTGGCTATTTGCCAGCTCAAATGCGATTTGTTTACTCAAAAGAATTGCCGCCAGTGGTTTGCCGATGAGGTCTCCGGATCCAACAATAAGGATGTTTTTTCCTTCGAGATGAACGTTGTAGTATTCCAATATTTTGATCACAGCAGCAGCCGCGGGCGGAACGAACAGCGCTTTGCCATCGATTAAACGCTTTTTATTCTCGCTTGTCAGACAATCAACATCAAGTCTCGGATCTACCGAATCTAAAACAAGATCACGATCAATGTGCTTTGGCAGCGGCAGCTGGACGATGATTCCTCGCACGTCCGACTCGGAATTGGCATTCTTGACCTGCGTAATCAAATCTTCCTGGGTGATCGTATTCGGGAAATTTCTAACATCGACGGCAACGCCTATCTCCTCTCCCCTTCTCTGTTTCATTTTCACATACGAGGCAGATGCGCGATTTTCACCAACAAAAATCACTACCAATTTTGGTTGGAATTTTTGCCCTGAGCGAAGTCGAAGGGCTAAAACTTTCAGGATATCATCCGCGATTTTTTTTCCATCAACAAACTGTGTCATGGGATCAATACTAGCATTTCCGCACAAATGAAAAAAGGATCCCGTACAAGTACCGAATCCTGATTTCATTGTGGAGGCTATCGTGATTGAAAACGAAATCTTCAGCTTTTTATCCGACTGTTCATCAGGTTGCCCCTCAAAACAGCTCCGGCATCAAAACTTGCGGTGTCCGATCTAGAGACCACAAGCAACGGCAGCTTTCCTACCGCCACTTTTGACTTCGATTTTCAAAGAGATATCCCCCACGAACTAATCTTACTTGCGGCTGCGATTAACGTCAATAAATAATATTTTTGGCTTATGTTAGCCAAAAATATTTTCAATTGTTAATAAACTGTCAATAAACTGTAGATTACCCGTTGATAAACGGTGGCCTCTCGCCACCTCTTACAGCTTAAGGTATACTCTAGCCAGGTATGCTACGCTACCCTATGTACGGGTCCTAACAACCTACCGGAGGATACACGATGAGGAAACTAGACAGATACGACCTTCTAGATGTAATCAGCGGCCGACTCAGGACCACGGATGGTATCGCCTCATTGTTTGATGAGGACGAATGCGCAATACGCGCGCTAGCATTAAAACTCAAGCAAGAGGGACTCACAGTGGTTAATGAAAAGAATGTGAGCCTGACTCGCAAAGGAAGGGGGCTACAAGACCAAAGGCTCATGACTGCCGCAGTGCAAGCGGAGCTCAATTCATTGCGGCTCCGATGCGCAGCTGCGATTCGCGAAGCTGCGCCAACAATGCCTGCCAAGCGAATGAGCGAATGCACCGAGAGTATTCTCGAAGCTGCTCTCGTTTATGCCCGGGATCCTTTGATCTATGATCTCCGGCGCGCCGTCAGGACAAGGCTTTCCAACGCGAACATAAAAAGCGCTGACCTCAAACGCGTCGCCGATCACATAGCGGATCAAATCGGCGGCGTGTGCCATGCTCGGCGGCACAGAATCGTGTCCACCGTAGCTGGGTAAATGAAACTCACTAATAACAGGGCATCCACCGTAGTGGATGCCCTGTTCTCATTTTTGGTATCTGTTTTTCGCCCACCAATCGAGTATTTCTCTAACTACGGGAGCGGTATTGATGCCTCCCTCTCCCCCGTCCTCAATGATCGCGGTGATCGCGATTTGCGGATCTTCGTATGGCGCGTACGCGGTAAACCAGGCGTGTGACCTGTTTCTGTTTCTTGCGTCAAACTGCGCGGTACCGGTTTTCGCCGCCGAGGTTATGGGAAGCCGCGAGAGTGTTATCGCGGTTCCGCCTGTGGCGGCCATGCGCATGCCTTCCTGGGCAATTTTTATATTTTCAGCAGAAGCCGGAAGCTCGCCCAGGAGATGCGGTTCGTTTCGTTTAACTACCCGCCCTTCACTTTCCACGCGGTCCACGATAAAAGGCCTCCAGATTTTACCGCCATTGGCGATGGTCGCTGTCCATGACAAAACGTGCAATGGCGAAGCCAGAAGATCACCTTGGCCGATCGCGGCGTGATACGTATCTCCGAGATACCATTTGCCGGAAAACTCGTCACCTTCAAAATAATTTTGCTTCCACTCTGGATCTGGCACAAGTCCGGCCTGCTCCCCCGGGAGGTCTATGCCGAGCTTCTCGCCAATCTTAAACTCGCGGTACCAGCGCGCCAGCTTGTTTATGCCCATTCCTTCAATATTTGCCGGACCAAACCCTCCGCTCACGATATAGTAAAAAATGTCAGACGAGAGAGCGATTGCTTTGCGCACGTCCAAAAGCCCTAAGGCTTTGCGGCCATACCCGATAAAAATCGAATCTGGGCCACCATAAATGTTTTCAATTACTATCGCTCCTTCGTCTCTGATGATCGTATTCTGAGTAATGATTTGTTCTTCGAGAGCGGCTATCGAAACCATAGGCTTTACAGTTGACCCAGGCGGATAGATGCCGCCGATCGCGCGGTTAAACAATGGCTGGTCTTCATCCTCAGCAAGAGCGGCGTAATCGCTTGAAGAAATTCCTTCCGCAAAAACATTGTTATCAAATCCAGGCAGACTTATATAAGACAAAATGCGTCCGCTTCTTGGATCCATGGCGATCACCGCTGCCTTGCTTCGGTTTAAGGCGCGTAGCCGCTTTGCCATCAGCTCGTACGCTTTGTCCTGCAGCTGTGCGTCTATGTTGAGGATGATGTTGTCGCCTGGGACAGCTTTCTTTTCTCCAAAAATCCTTTTTACGATACCCCTGGCGTCGACCTCAACCTGGCGCTCGCCAAACTGGCCGCGAAGGTCGTTTTCATACATGAACTCGAGGCCGGTTTTTCCTATCGAGTCATTGAACAAATATCCCAGGTCTCGTTTTTCTTTATATTCGTCAGGGTTTAGCTTGCCGACATATCCCAGGAGATGAGCAAGCGCAGCCGGAGTTCTATTGTAATCGCGAATTGGGGTATTCACGATGCGAAACCCCGGCAGTTCGCCCTCGCGCTCCTGGAAGATCAAAGCTTGCTCTCTTTGAATATTCTGCTTGACGAGCACTGATTGAAAAACCTGCCCTTCCCCATTAGCGATAATTTTGGTGATTTCGTCGCTGGGCATTTGCAGAATCTGCGATGCCCCGGCAATTACTTTTTGCCGCTGAGCGTCATCTTTTGGCAAATCAAGAGGAATGGCGACGATTTCAAAACTTGGTTTGTTAGACGCCAAAATCTCTCCCCTGCTGTCAAAAGCCGTTCCGCGCGGAGCTGGAACATATTCGATCCGCAGCCTGTTTCCTTCCGCAATGGCTCTATAATCATCGTACTTGCTCACAGTCAGATAATAAAGCCTGCCGACAAGAAAAACAAAAAGAGTGATTGTCAGCAAGGTGATCGATTTCGGGTAAGGGCGGCCCGTGCTCGCCCGCTCCAGTCTCGCTACTGCGTCGCCGTCCATGAAGCTTTCTTCAAAATCAAGACGATCCTCGCCAGGATTGACGAGAATACCAGAATCTTCAAGCGAGTCGTTCAGATCAAATGGATGCCTTCTACTCATTGAAAAATATTCTAAATAACCGGTTTATTGGCAAAAAGCAAACCATATTGACAACTATGCGCCATAAAATACCCCAGGAATAAAATTCTGAAAACGGTGGCGGTACCACTAGCCCCAAGCCAGCAATGATAAGATTGAATATCCAAGCCCAGAGCGGGAGCAGAATAGCCTGCGCGGAAATCAACGCAATAGCCGTGCCAAAAGAGATGTCCTGAGACGTTATGTTTCGGGTCATAAAATACGTAATCGCAGCCGCGAGCAGGGTTGAGGAAATAAAAGTTCCGAAATACAAACCGGAAAAAAGTTCACCTAAAAAACCAATCAGGAAGCTCAGCCATACTACTTCTTTTAGATCCCGTGAAATCGCGGCTGCGGTAATAAACAGGATCAGCAGCTGAGGAATAAAATATGATCTGGGAAAAACTTGCTGGAATGCGCTCTCCAGCCAAAAGAGCACAAAGGCATAAATAAATAAATAAAAATACTTCTTCATCCCGCACCGCTTTCTGTTAATAAAATTGCCATGTTCGTTTTTTAAGCAAATTAGACGATCGGACTTTTAGAGAAATAAGGAGGAAAAGCGGTGCGGGATTCACTGGCTCTTTATCACAAATACTGCCTGCATTGTGCGAAAATCCGTAGCCGGAATAACACTAGCGGATTTAAATAGTTCACTCGAGCCGCCACGAATCTCCGCGATTTTTCCTACGAACAGATTGCCGGCAAATTTGCCCCCCAAACCCGAAGTAATGACATTGTCACCTGCCTTGAGCACCTCGCTTCTCGAGACCTGGTCAAAAAGCAAGCCCAGCCCATGCTCGCCTTTCATGATGCCGGCAGCGCTGCCGTCAGCGGTGCGCACGTTTACTACCATATTGGAAGAAGTAATCAGCTCCATTTGGCTGGTCCGGCTCGACACGTCAGTAAGTATGCCGACGAGAATCCCGCCAGCAGCAATGACATTGTCTCCTGTCTTCAGCCCGTGTTCGCCGCCGCGGTTCAGCACGGCCTTCTGATCGAAATTCAAATAATCATAGCTGATAACCTCCGCGGCAACGAGATCAAAATTGCTTTTGGAAAGAAAACCGAGAGCCTCGCGCAAAACTTTGTTCTCTTGGGAAGTTTTTTCAGTTTGAGCCAGCTCGGCAGTCAAAGCCTCGATTTGTTTCGTCAAGATTTCATTTTGCCCGACCAGCTCGCGGACAGAAAAAAACGCCTTTCCAAAATCGCGGACTCGTTCCAGAATAAACACCGCTGGTTCATTCAAAACCCCGATGCTTAGCCGGCCGCCGTCAATGAGGGACGAGAGCAGTCCCAAGCCATTCAGAAACATCAGCACAATCAAAAGCGCCACGGCGACGGAAATTTGCGTAAGGTTATGCGGCATTAGGATTGCTTATTACCTTATCTTGGAACTTGCTCAAATTCAGTTAAGACCAAAACCTCTTTAAGGGATTCAAGATCTTCGAGCACTATGCCAGCCCCGCGCACCACAGCTGTCAGCGGATCATCGGTGATATGAACCGGAATCTGGGTCTCTCTGTGTATCAGCTCATCGATTCCCCTAAGAAGCGCGCCACCGCCAGCCAGGATAATTCCTCTCTGCATAATATCCGCGACGAGTTCGGGCGGGGTTTCTTCAATAGTCTGTCTGATGGAATTGACAATGGTCCTTATAGACCGTGACAACGCTATGCGAATCTGCTCGTCATTGACTCCAACCTCTTTGGGAAGGCCGGTGACGAGGTCGCGACCGCGCATTTTCGTCTCTAAGCGGTCTTTGAGAGGAAAAGCAGAACCAATTTTGATTTTTACATCTTCGGCGGTGCGTTCGCCGAGCATCAGGTTGAACTCATCCCTGGCAAACTGGATAATATTTTCATTCATTTCATCGCCGGCGATGCGAATGCTTTTGGAAACCACAATACCGCCAAGAGAAATTACAGCAATTTCAGCTGTCCCGCCGCCGATGTCGACAATCATGGAACCTGACGGATCCTGGACCGGAAGGCGAGAGCCGATTGCGGCGGCCATTGGTTCTTCGATGAGAAAGGCCATGCGCGCGCCCGCGTTAAGCGTGGCATCCTGCACAGCGCGCTTTTCCACCTCAGTCACACCTGAGGGAATACCAATCACTACTCTCGGCCTCGCTAAAAAATTGAACATCTGCTGATGCACCTTGTCAATAAAATAACGGAGCATCTGCTCTGTAACCTCAAAATCGGAGATAACGCCGTCAACGAGCGGGCGGGTGGCGACAATGTGACCGGGGGTACGCCCAACCATGCGCTTGGCTTCATTGCCGATCGCCAGGATCTGCTTGGTTTTGGTATTGAGCGCCACAACAGACGGCTCGTTTATCATGATCCCCTTCCCGCGCACATACACCAAGGTATTGGCTGTCCCCAGGTCAATACCAATATCTTTTGAAAATTTTCCGAATACTTTATCGCTGATAGACATAAAAAAACCTAAAAACTAATTTTGACCGTTTTGGTTTTTGTTTTTAGGTTACTTTTTGAGCGTTTTGACTAGCTCTTGTGTGCTGACGAGTTTGGTTTTGTCTGTGTTTCGCTTCTTGAGCTCGATCTTGCCATCGGTCTTTTTGGAGACTACAGCGCGCCAGGGGATGCCAATCAAATCACTGTCCGCAAATTTCTCGCCGGCACTCGCCTGCCTGTCATCATAGAGTACCTCGATTCCTGAATCGAGTAAAGTTTTATAAACCTTTTCAGACTCTTTTCCAACTGCTTGGTCGTCTTTTCCGGTTAGTCCCAGCAAATGCACCTGGAACGGCGCCACGCTTTCCGGCCAGACAATGCCTTTTTCATCGCTGCGCACCTCAACAATGGTCGCCATAACTCTTCCCGGCCCAATGCCATAACTGCCCATAACTACCGGATGCCTTTTACCTTGCTCGTCAGTGTAGAGCAGCCCCAGCGGCTCTGAAAATCTTGTCCCAAGCTTAAAAATATTCCCAACCTCTATGGCTTTGGCCTCTTCTAGATCTTTTTTATTCAATCCCAGTTCTTCTAAAATATCGTCCTCGTAAACCTCCTTGTTAACAGCGATTTTCTTCTTGCGATCCAAATAAACAACATCCTCCCCTGCCTTGCAGACAGTTTGGAATTCGTCGCTAAATTTACTAAATACGCCTCCTGAGGCAAATGTCCGATAAGTCACATCGCCGATCCCTGCCCGGCGGAACACATTCAAGTATGCCTCCGCTGCTTTCTCATAAAAAGCCTCTAATTCTTCCGGTGTTTTTGTAAACGAATACAGATCTTTCATTACAAACTCGCGGACCCTGAGCAAGCCGGATTTTGCACGCAATTCATTGCGGAATTTGGTCTGGAACTGATAGACATAAGCTGGCAAATCTTTGTGAGATGATATGTAGTGACTCATCAGTTCTGTGAGCGGTTCTTCGTGAGTGTAGCCCAAGCCCAAATCTGCGTTATTTTTCAGTTTCGTTTTAAACCAAATGTCAACCTTTTCATCATTCCAGCGGTCAGTCTTTTTCCAGATTTCCGGATCCTGGAGAGAGTTAAGGGTTACTTCCTGACCACCGATGGCGTTCATTTCTTCACGAATGATTTGAATAATCTTCTGCAACACTCGCAGTCCCAGCGGCAAAAAGCTGTAAACCCCGGCCATATTTTTATAAACAAAACCGCCGCGCTCGAGCAGCTGTGCGTTTATGCTTTGATCTTCCTTGGCAACGTTCTTTAAAGTTTTGCTAAATAGCTGCGACTGTCTCATGGCTATAATATTCGATCAAATAACCTGCGAAATTCGTCAGAATAGCGTCCGAAATCGCGGAAGCTTACCGCGACCATGAGCAGCATCAGTAGCAAAAACCCGACAATATTCGCGGTTTGCTCTATTTTCACGCTTTTGACGCCGCGGATTTTTTCGATGAGCAGAAACAAAACTCGCCCGCCATCGAGCGCTGGAAAAGGAAACGCGTTGATGATGCCAAGGTTGATTGACAGCACCGCGGTAAACTGCACGAGATAGACAATACCCAAGGCTAGAAAATCCTTGGTCAGAACCGCGATGCCGACCGGTCCCGCCAGACCCTCAGCAAGCTTGCCGGATGAGAACAGCTTGCCGATAAGCTGGCCAAACGCGCCAAAAACGCCAGTAGTTTTGTAGTAAAAAGAAACAAAAGACATTTTGAGAGCGTCAAAAATAGGATATTTCGCGACAGCGATCATGGCCGGCGCAAAGCCGACTGGTCCTGAACCTTCAGGCGGATTGGCTCGCGGCGTCGCGCTTCGCTCCAGCGTTTCTGTGCCGCGCTGCAGCTCATAGATTACCGGGTTTTCAGCGCGAGATTTAGTATATGCGATCAGCTCATCTATATTGGTAAATTTTTTATCATCGACAGACAAGATCAGATCGCCGTGTTTGAACCCGGCGATTTCCGCTGGCGAGTTCGGCTCAACAGCAATGATCGTGAGTTTTTCCTGGGAGAGACGCGCATTGCCAAGATGTGTTCCTTCGCCTATTTCTATAGGGGTACCGACAAGACAAAACCCTAGAAACAATAAAAACCAACCCAAGACAAAATTCATCAGCACGCCGGCCAAGAGCACGAACAGACGATGTCCGAAACTTCCATTGGCAAACGACCGCGGATCATCAGAAACCCCTTCTTCACCAGTAATTTTTACGAAACCGCCCAGGGGAATGAGGTTTATAGAATAAAGCGTCTCCCCTCTTCGCACGCCAAAAAGGCGCGGCGGAAAACCAAACCCGAACTCTTCAACCTTCATGCCTGCCCGGCGGGCTGCCAAAAAATGCCCAAGCTCGTGCACAAACACAAGGATGCCTAATATGAAAATAAACGCGATAATAGTTAAAATAATGCTCATATGGTCATCATATCCTTTTCTTTGCTTTCCGCGATCTCTTTTATTTTAGCATTGAACTCATCAACCATTTTTTGCAAAGCGTCCTGAAGGCGAAACTTTTCGTCTTCGGAAATCTGATTGCTCTCCTGCTGTTTTTTAAGCTCTTTCAATATATCCTCTCGGATACCGCGGATGCGAATTTTTGCTTCTTCCGCTTCTTTGCCCACGATTTTGAGGAGCTCCCGCCTGCGCTCTTCGGTAAGCTGCGGAATAGTTATGCGTAGCTTGTCGCCCTCGTTGGTCGGGTTGAGCCCCAGGCCGGCGTCTCTGATGGCTTTTTCTGCCGGAGCCAAGGCATTTTTGTCCCAAGTCTGGACCACGAGCTGCCGCGGTTCCGGAACAGTGATGTTCGCGAGCTGTTTTACCGGTGTTGGCGTTCCGTAATAATCAACGCGCACATCCTCAATCATGGCTGGGTTGGCCCGACCAGTGCGCAGCTTCGACAGCTCCGCCATCAACTGATCAAGAACTTTTTCGAAATCAGGTTTTTTTTGCGTAATATTCATAGTTATCTTAATCCTGTGTAAATTCTGTTTGGTTCAAACGGGTCAATGACAATCGAGGATATGGTACGGTTGGTCGGCAACTGAATCGTTCGCCAGTTCGCTCCGTTGTCATCGCTGCGGTAAACTGTGGATTTGATGCCCGCAAAAATTTGTGACTTTCTTGATGGATTCACATCAACGGCCGTAACATTGGTTACCTCAGGAGACGCGGGCAAAGGCAGTTTACTCCAATTCTGGCCGCTGTCAGTGGAACGATAAAGGCCTTCGTTTGTCGCAAGGTACAGCGTCTGCTCCGACGCAGGGTCCACATATAGATCATTAAAGGAATTTGCAGCCTCGTCAAAATCGACATCAGTCCAGGTCCTGCCCCCGTCAACGGAACGATGCAAACCAGACTGCAAATTTAAACTATATACTACATTCCTGGTCGCCGCCAAATCCACCACCCGGTCGTCAAAATCGGCCATCAAGGAATTCCAGGTATCGCCCCTATCAACACTCTTCAAAATCGTTCCAGTGGATAGCCCGGCATACATAGTTTCTGAATCACTGCGATCAAAAGCCAGGACCGTCACGGAAATTTTGCCGGTCGGCTCATTGTAGACCTGCAGCCAGGTAGCGCCGCGATCCGGACTCTTGTATATCGTGGCAAGGCGTCGCTTCGAACCGGCAGCAAATATTTCCCGATCATTAAACGGATTTATAAACGCGTCATATGCGGTAAAATCCGGCAGCAGACGCAGCCAGGTAGCGCCGTGATCATCCGATCCCAAAAGGCCTTGGTTGGCGCTTGCTGCGATAATATTTTGCGGCTTGCTGCCCTCCACAAACAAACGCCAGACTGACGCGCCGCTGAGATTGACCTCGCCTTTTGGCTTGCCGGCTTGCCAGCTGTCGCCGCTGTCAACGCTGAAAAACACTCCTTGGATACCGCTGCTGTCGGAGCCTCCCAGAAGCAGATCGCAGGCCTGCGCCGTAAAAATTATCGGCAGAAAAGTTAAAATGAATTTAACGCGTCTCACAAAAATAAATTATCCATAGCGAGCTTAATGTTTACATTGCTCTCCAAATCAGATAATGCCTGGTACAGTTTTTTTCCCAGATCTTTCGGGGCAAGGCTGTCAGCAAAGCGTTTGAGACTATAGTTCAAAAAAAATCTTACCTCCGGTGTCTCCTGGGAAGCAATTTTTTCCGCGATCTTCAGGCGCTCCACCAGGCTTTTTGAGATCAATAGTTCATAATTCTGCTGGCTGTTTTCTACCAGCTCCAAAAAAAAATCGTCAATCGCGAGACGGAGGGCAAAACCAACCCGGCCGCCGGCCAGCTTCACAATTTTTTCTGTTTTTTCCTGACTGGTACCTGTCGGCGCTAAAGCAACTTTCACGTCATCGTCAGTGCCGCGACTGAACATGATTTTTTGTACTCGCGAGGCAATCGTCGAAAGCAGGCTATAAAAATTGGAGGTAGTCAAAAAAATCACGCTGTGGGCTGGTGGCTCCTCCAGCGTTTTAAGCAGGCTCGAGGATGCTTCCTCGGTCAGGAGGTCAGCTTTTATCACTGCGACTTTGTGCTTGCCTGCGGGAGCAAGCGCCAATCTGGACTGTAGACTCCGCGCTTCTTCCGCCGTGATCAGCTCATCCTGATCTATCACAAACACATCAAAAACCGGATCCGCTCCCAGCATGGATGCCAGCTCCAGAGCGAACGTGGTTTTCCCAATATTTTCTTCTCCGGCCAAAGCGTAAGCATGAGCCAGACTATTGTTTTGCATGCTTCGCAAAAATAGACGTTTTTGTTTCTCATGGCCGATGGTTTTCACAAAACTCATGTGGTTAATTATACCACATAAAGCCAAAGAGACAGAATCTGGAATTACCAAATTCTGTCTCTTCTGTATCTACTCCAACGGCAGTGGAACTTTGCACAGATTGTCCGGCGCTCGCATAAAGTGCGGTTCAGGTATGGGGGGATCGAAATGCGGCGAGTGGCTCGCGATTCTCACCGGCATAGAACCGATGGTTCCTGGTCCCATGCCCCGGCAATGCGTCGCGCAAACAAGTTTATTCAATTCGTTCTCGAAAAGCTGGTTCTTGGCGATCAAAAGCCAATGTTCAAAAGCTTCCGTCTCGTCATCAAACCGCCGAGTCAGGAGGGAACGGCCAACGCGCTTTGCGAGGAAATCGAGCGCGCTTTCCCTCACCTCCGGATTGTTTGCCCACTGCGACCAAATGAGGCCGCCGTTCATCCAGGGCTGTTGCTTCCCGCGAACAAAGACAAATCTATCACGATGAAATACTCCACCTTTCCCGCACCGGTGCGAGCTCCTGCGACCAATTCGCAAGACTACGAAATCGCCGGTCTTCAGGCCGCCAATCGTTATGTCAGCGGTGACAAAGTTTTCGATACCATACCAAGTCGGCCTGGTATTATTCACTATGTTCGTGAGACGCGCGGCATCAGGCCTATTGGCGAACACTTCCTGGATCGAACCGCCAATCCAATCGCCGTTTGCGGAGAACCGCCGGTAATCAACGTAACGCAAATCGACTTCTTCTATCACAGCATCCGGTTTCACTGCTGCTCTGATCATACACTCCTCCTCAGGAAAAATTGTAATTAATGCAAATAAGAAAGTACTGTAGCTCAATTTTTCACGCCAGTCAATAGTTGCTCCAGGGTCAGCAAAGCGGTTTGACGCCAGTTGAACCGGCGATTATTTTCAAAACCAAAACTGATGAGCTGCTCGCGGAGGTTATTGTCGCTGATAACCTTTGATATCGCCTGGCCAATTTCATGTGGACTGTCTGGATGAACAATCAGCGCTCCTTGCCCGGCAATTTCCGCGTTGCTTGCGGTATTTGAGGTTATGACCGGCGTGCCGCAGGCTTGCGCCTCAACAATAGGCAAACCAAACCCCTCGTAAAGCGTGGCAAAAAGTAAAGCAGACGCGCTGCAGTAAAGCGCGATTTTATCCTGCTCGGAAATATAATCCAGGAACCTTATCTTGGCTTTGAGCTCTGGCCTTTTTTCCAGATATGAGTCAACGTCGCGCGTATCAACCTTCCGGCCGGCGATCACAAAGGGAAAATTTGTGCCAGACATTTCATAACCTTCGATCTGCCGCAACAAATTTTTCTTCGGTTCGATCCTGCCCACATAGAGAAAAAATTGTTTGTATTTCAAACCAAACTCTGCTGCTGTTTTTTCTGAGACCTGCCGCTCCAAAGTATGGTATTTTGACTGATCAAACCCAAGATAGGTTACGGTAATTCGCTCAGCTGGCACTGAATAGTTTTGCATAATGCGATTCTTGGAAAAGTCAGAAACCGTAAAAATTTTTACCGCTTTTTTTACGGCTAGCTTCGCAGAAAATTGGTGATACCACAGAGAAGGCTTGTCATACAGCTCTGGGTAGTCTTTGAATCCCACATCGTGTAGCGTAGTATAGGTTTTCCCAGGATGCACAAGCGGGATGGTGTGCGCCGGGCAAAATAAAACATCGGGAGGAAGCGCCAGCATCTCCGCGGACAAGCGCAGCTGTCCCCAAAAAAAACGAAACGGCCACCTGAGAATGTGCACCTCGAAATTGTCCGGCAGGTTATTGGCAATGTCTGACTGAAGGGCGTCGCGCGTGTAGAGCCTGACTCTTATCCCTTCTTTGCCTCCCAGGATATGTTTGAATTCTTCCAGCAAATAAAAAGCATACCACTCGGTTCCCGTGCGGTTCTTGCGGTTTGCCTGGGAAGCGTCTATACCTAGAAGCATAGTATCATTATACGAATCGAGAGGCTAAAGCGGAAGCTTGGGTCTTCTGCTATTTTGTTGCGAGAATGCTGCGTTTGTATGACTCGAGGTTTTCGAGCGCCACGCCGGTCCCCTTGGCCACACATAGCTCTGGCTGGTCAGCCACGTAGCATGGTACGCCCGTGGCCTGCGCTACCAGCCGATCGAGGTTGCGAAGCAGAGCGCCGCCGCCCGTCAGAATCATGCCTTTATCGATCACGTCAGAGGCCAGCTCGGGCGGGGTTTCTTGTAGAACAGCTCTTACAGCCTGAACAATCTCACGCAGCGGTTCCTGGATCGCTTCCACGACCTCGTTGGTGCGAACTACGATAGTTTTCGGCAATCCCTGCACCAGATCGCGGCCGCGAATCTCCAGTTCCATTTCATCTTCGAGCGGCAGAGCTGAACCGATCTCCATTTTTATTTCTTCCGCTGTCCGGTCACCGACGGCGAGCCCGTGTTTTTTTCGAATGTATTCGGCGATCGCGTTATCCATTTTGTTGCCGGCCATCCGCACTGAGGTTGAGGTTACAATGCCGCCAAGCGACAAGACCGCAACATCAGTCGTGCCACCGCCGATGTCAATTACTAAATTCCCTGATGGCGTACTGATGTCAATCCCTGCGCCAATCGCGGCGGCGACGGTTTCTTTGATGACGTAAGCGGCTTTCGCACCCGCGCTTTGCGCGGCATCCACGACTGCGCGTTTCTCAGTGGAGGTTATCCCGCCGGGTACGGAAATCATGACCTCAGGCCGGAAAAACCAAACATTGCCAATCGCCTTGGTGATGAAATATTTAAGCATGGCTCTGGTCACTCGGTAATCAGCAATCACGCCATCCTTCATCGGCCGGTGCGCGATGATGGTTTCCGGCGTTCGGCCAAGCATTTCTTTGGCTTCCGATCCTACCGCCAAAACCGCGTTATCATCCACACCCATGGCCACCACTGTCGGCTCATTGATAACGATTCCTTTTTTCGGCACAAACACCAAGGTGTTGGCTGTCCCCAAATCTATACCTATCTTTTTAACAAAAAGTGACATAATTTAAAATTAAAAAATCAAATTTCATTATTCTGTGCGTTCTATTTTCGCGCCCAATTGATTCAATCTCTCATCGAGCCTCTCATATCCTCTGTCAATTATCTCTGCATTATAAATAATGCTCTGACCATCAGCAACCAGCGACGCAATCAATATGGAAGCGCCAGCTCGCAGGTCTGGCGTGCGAATCTCCGCCGCCTTCAGCTTTACAGGCCCTGTGATCCGGGCGCGGTGAACATCGTCAAAAACCACCTTGGCGCCCATCTCCACCAGGACGCGCAAATATCCTTGCCGGCCTTCATAAATCCAGTCATGGATCAGAGTTTCGCCTTCGGCCTGCGTGGCCAAAACCCCAAGCAGCGGCTGCTCATCAGTGAGGAGCTGCGGAAAAACCCCGGTAACAATTTTCGCTGCCCGATAAGGTTCATCTGATTTGAGAATCTGCAAACGGCCGCTGTCTTTGTTTTTGCCGCCCTGCAAGATGAATTTCACGCCCATACGATCAAACGCGGCGAGCGGCGCGTCCAGATTTTCAACATTTACATTATGAATCGTCACCTGTCCCCGGGTTACCGCTGCCGCCACCGCGAACGTAACAGTTTCTATCTCATCAGAACAGATTCGAAATCTCGCCCCGGTGAGGAAGCGCACGCCGGTGATACGCAGTGTCGGTGTTCCCACGCCGGAAATCTTCGCGCCCATCGCGATAAGAAAATCACATAGGTCCTGAACATGGGGTTCTGTCGCGGCCATCCGGATTTCTGTTACGCCCTGCGCAAGCACCGCGGCCATGATCAGATTTTCCGTGCCGGTGACCGACGAGATCGGCAGGCTGATCTTGGTTCCCTCAAGCTTGCCTTCAATCTCGATTAAATCGTTTTCTCTGATTGTGGCGCCAAGTTTTTTGAAGCCATCAAGGTGCACGTCAATCGGCCGCGAGCCGATCGCGTCCCCACCCGGTTTTTGCAAACCCACTCGTCCAAATCTCCCAAGAAGAGCCCCCGCAAGCAAAACCGAACCTCGCAGTTGACCAGCAAGCTCAGAGCTCACTTGTCTGCTCTCAGCCGCGGTAGCGTCGACTGTTACGACTCGGTTCGAAAAATCTACTTTTGCGCCGAGATATTTTAAAATCTCCAAAAAAACCCTGACATCGGAAATCTCAGGAACGTTCTCAATCTGGGACTGCCCCTTGCCAAGAAGCGTAGCCGCTAGAACCGCAAGCGCCGCGTTTTTTGACCCATTAACCGCGATCTCGCCTGAAAGAGCGCGTGCGCCAGCGACAATAAATTTGCTCATTTGATATTCATTAAGGCTAGGAAATTATATCATTTTCTGGTAAAATAAACATCAAATGACTCTCCGTAGAAGAATCATGCTCATTATCAGCGGAATCGCGGTATTTACCGCGCTTGGACCATTGATAGTGCTCATGGCGCATGGTTATCGTTACGATTTTGATGACGGCAATCTCGTTGTTACCGGAACGCTTGTTATAAAAACCGAACCCCGCGGCGCGACGGTAGAGCTTAACGATACCAAGCTCAACGATACTCCGGTGACCAAGCGGTTCCTTACTCCTGACAAATATGAGGTGGAAATAACAAAAAATGGCTATCGCACTTGGCGCAAGCGCGTGAATATCTACGAACGGCAGGTTACTTTCCTCCCAAGCCAAAATGAAAAGATCAGTCTTCTCCTGTCAGAGGCGCGCGCGCTCAAAACCGAAGACAATGTTGGCGACATCTTTGCTTTTGAAGATTCCATTTTCTTTTTGAATGTTCCCGGGACGAAAATTTTTCAAACATCTTTTGACACAAGCGTCTCGCGCGTGGTCGCCTCATCAACGTTAGCGCTTCCTGAAGCGCGTTTTATTGACGCAAGATTTGGTGGCGGCGGGCCAGAGTTCATCTTGAAATCCCGCGAAAATTATTGGTATGTCTCAGGCGATATTCGCTACATGCTCCCCTCGGTCACTGGCCATCAGTTTGCCGGAGATGCGGGCACAGTACTTGGAATCAACAGCAAAAACGATTTGTTGCGGATTGAGCGCACTTCTGTGTCAGTAATCGCCAATGACGTCCTGGCCTTCAAAAAAAACGGGGAACAGATTTATTATCTGACAAAGCTTCCCGCTGGCCAGTTCGCGCTGATGCGGACGGTAGACGGGACACGAAGTGATAAGGTTATGGATATACCGTCATTCGCAAACGGCTCGATTGTTCTCTCCACTGACAACCAGGTTTTTCTGCTGCTGGACCGAGAGCTCTATGAAGTAAAAGACAACCTTGCGGGGATCAATAGCAACGTCGATTCAGCCTATTGGGATATTCACGGTCACTTTTTGCTTTACGGCAATAGTCATGAAACCTGGGCTTACGAATCTCTGGCAAATATTCCCAACCGGCTGCTGTTGCGCTCTACTGTCCAAACCCTGAGTCCTTTCTATCACAAAGGCATAGCTTACGCGTTTCTTGTCGAGGGCAATGAAATCAAAGCTGTGGAGGGGGACAGTTCTGGCCAGCCAAATATTTATTCGCTTCTTACCAGTGAAGTTCTAAAAAAAATCTCCCTTAATGAAGATGGAGATGTGCTCGCTGTTCTTGATGGTCAAAGCCTGAAGCTTGTTTTGATTCGCTAGATTACATCTGGCCGGACATCAGGCCTGCCAAAGTTTTTTGCAGTTTATCCACGGCCTCATTCACGAGATCCTTTAATACGCGCGCGGTTGTGGCGTGATTGAGGCTTGGGTTTAGCTGCAGCTGTTCGACTTTCATATTCCCATTCAGCACGATTTTGATGCCTTCGCGTTCGACCTCAACCTTTTGGCTCTGAATGGTTTTTTGCATTTCTCGCAGTTTCGCGAGTTCTTTGAATTTCTCAAACATAATTTTTTATATTACTGTTTTAAATTGTTATCAATAGCCTCGTTAACCAGGGTGTCGGCTTCTCTGTTTTCGACGCGCGGAACATGGGTAAAAGTCACTTTTGAGAATCCGGCCTGCAGATTTTTTGCTTTGAGAAACAGAGCCTGCAGTTCCGCGTTTTTGACCTTATAAATGTGATTGAGCTGGCGCACAGCGAGCTCGCTGTCCATGTGAAATTCGAGTACTGTTCCACCCAATTTTTTGGCTGCCTGCAGGGCTGCGACCACAGCCTCATACTCGGCTTGATTATTGGTCGAGTTGTCTCCGAGGTAACGGCCAAATTTTTCTACGACCTTGCCGCTCTCGTCCTTGATAACCACCCCGATACCTGCCTGTCCTGGATTGCCCCTGGCTCCCCCGTCAGTATTGATTGTTAGCTTCACCCCGTTAGAAATTAATTGTTAACACACGCCGACCGTTGAAATACAAGACATTTCTAACAGGGTTCATGTAAATCCATATCTACTAGTCTAAGTTGAATACTGCGCTGCCCGTTCCATTCATTAAACTGCGGTTCACAAATCACGTCAACCAGGCTTCCTTCGGCAAATTTTGCGGCTAGGTGACCCATGCCAAACCCAATGCAGCCGATTGTCTGCTTTTCCGAACTCACATGCAAACGCAAATGTTTTCCATCCTGGCCGATTGCTGAAATTTTTTGAACTTTCAAACCAGAAAGTAGAAATCTTGGTTTGGGATTGCCTTGGCCTGTCGGCTCAAATTTACAAATAAATTCTATGAACTCCGGAGTTACCTGCTCTAGCCTCACGAGCGCGTCATAGTGCAGCACTTGAAACAAATCCTCGTCAGTGAGCGATGTTTCCGCGTATTCAAGCAAGTTGCGCCGGAATGTCTCGATATGCTCCGATCGCAAAGTAAAACCAGCTGCCTGCGGATGCCCGCCGTATTTGACCAATATCTCTTTGCTATGACCGATGGCTTCGATGATGTTGAAGTTGCCTATGCTTCTTGCGGACCCGGTCGCTTCTTCAGCGGTTTTATCCATAACCAACACTGGCCGATAAAACTCTTCGGTGAGCTTCCCGGCAACGAGCCCGACAATGCCTTTGTGCCAACCTTCGCCCGCTGCAAGCAGAATCTTCTGATCCCCCAGGAGTATCATTTGCTCGCGAGCTTCGCTGAGGATGCGCTGGGTTTGTTCCTGGCGCGTTCGGTTGAGCCGCTCAAGGTTTTGCGCTAAAGCTTCTGCTTCCATTTCATCATCAGTCAGCAACAGCTTGAGCGCTGCGTCCGCGTGCTCCATGCGTCCTGCGGCGTTGATTCGCGGCGCGATGATATAGCCGATTTTGTAGGTATCCATTTCGCTCCGATCTATGCCAGCCATCTGCAAAAGCTTTTTCAAACCGATCCAGCGGCTTTTACCCAAAACGTAAAGTCCCCATTTGACGAAAATCCGATTTTCACCCAGAACGCTTTGGCAATCCGCGACCGTGCCAATCGCCACAAAATCAAGCAGCCATTTTTCCCAGCCGGGCGGAACAGTAAACACTCCTGCCTTGAGAAGTCCTTGCACCAGTTTAAATGCAACACCAACACCAGTCAGGCCCTTGAATGGGTAGGGATCATCTGGCCGGTGCGGATTCACGACAGCGGCCGCTTCCGGCAATGCCCCCTCACCCTTCAAAGGGTGAGGGGTGAGCTGGTGGTGGTCGGTGATAACGACATCTATGCCCAATTCATTTGCTTTTAAAACTGACTCAAACGCGTTGATGCCGCAGTCTACAGTAATAATGAGATTTGTTCCGCGCTCTTTTAAAACAGTAATCGCGTCCTGATTCATGCCATATCCTTCGGTAAATCGATCAGGAATATAGTAATTGATGTTCTGATAGCCACACTGTTTAAAAAATCTGAGAAGTACCGCAGCTGCGGTAACCGCGTCAGCATCATAATCCGCATAGATTGTGATTTTTTTGTTTTCCTCGCAAACTTTTTTGATGCGTGTCACGGCTTTTTCCATATCTTTTATCATAAATGGATCATGGTGATCTTGATACTGCGGATCGAAAAAAAATTTTATTTGTTCGTCGGAGGCAAGGCCGCGCGCCTCAAATAGCGAACCGAGAATGGATTCGCTTTTAGTATTCAGCCGTATTTTCCAAACACGCTTAGCCATCTGTGGTTTGCTTTAGAAGAAAGGGCAACAGAGACACTGCCGTCATCTCAGTAGGCTTCGGTATGCCATACAGATCAAGAATCGTCGGCGACAGGTCAGAGAGGACACCTTCTGGAACCATGCTTGCTAGTTCCAAATAACCGCGCGAACGAACCTGTTTTAACGCCAAACCTCTGCCCGCGACGATAAAAGGCACCGGATTCATAGAATGCTCTTTATCAATCATGCCCGACCTCGGATCAACAATTTCTTCAATGTTTCCGTGGTCAGCGGTGACGATAAAACAAGCACCAGCGGGAAGCGCTACTTCCGCGATTTTCCCAATGCAATCATCTATGGCTTTTACTGCCTTGAGGCAGGCATCTTTCACCCCAGTATGACCGACCATGTCAGCATTGGCAAAATTGGCCATCACAAATGGCACACCGGCATTGAGTTTTTCAATTATCTTTTCAGAAATTTTCCCAGCGCTCATTTCCGGAACATTGGAATAGCGCTGCTCATAAGACCCGGGTGAGGTTACGATCTCTCGCTCTTCCAGGGGAAACGGCGCTTCACGCCCTCCGTTGAAAAATGACGTGACATGTGCGTATTTTTCACTCTCCGCAATATGAAACTGCTGCCAACTCTGCTCGCTGATGACTTCGCTCAGGCCTCGCTTGATTTCCATCGGCGGGAAAGCCACTGATACAGGCAAATCTTTTTCGTACGCGGTGAGGGTTGCGTAATACATGTTTTGCAAAAACGGATATTTTTTGGAAAATTTATTGAAATTGGGATCGGAAAACGCCTTCGTGAGCTGCAGTGCGCGGTCTGAACGGAAATTGAAAAAAATTACGGCGTCGCCCTCCTGCACTGTAGTTACCGGTTTGCCGTCGGGGGCAGTGATCACGGTTGGCGGAAACGTTTCGTCAAAAATCTGCTTCTCATAATAGGCAGAGATCGCTTCCCTCGCGCCAGCAGCTTTTTCTCCTTCCCCAAAGACCATGGATTTATAAGTTCGCTCTGTCACCTCCCAGTGACCGCCGCGATCCATCGCATAAAATCTGCCGACGATCGTTGCGACTTTTCCTAAACCCAGTTGCATGAATTTTTTTGATAGCCGGTCCAGACTTTCAATCGCGATTTTGGGTGCTGTGTCGCGTCCATCCGTAAACATGTGCACGAATGCGTCTTTGATTCCATTATCGGCAGCCATGGCAAGCAGTGCGTACAAATGATCTTCTGAGCTATGCACTCCGCCATTGCTAACCAGTCCCGCTAGGTGGAGTTTTGATTTATTTTTCTTGACATGCTCCATGGCGCCCATAAGCACTGTGTTCTGAAAAAAATCTCCCATTGTAATCGCCTTGCTGATCCGCGGCAAATCCTGACTGACAATGCGCCCCGCACCGAGGTTCAAATGCCCAACCTCAGAATTGCCGCGCTCTCCCCAGGGAAGACCCACTGATGGACCCGAGGCCTGAAGAGTGGTAGCGGGAAAATTGTTGATGAGATAATTGAGATTCCTTGTCACTACGCCTGTTACCGCATTGCCTTCCGAAGAAGAGGCAACGCCAAAACCGTCTAATACCAAAAGAATAATCTGTTTGAACGTAGTCATTTTGCCAAAGCGTTTAAAAGTCCTATGCTGCTCGGTACCGCGATGTCGAGCTGCGGGAGAAATCCGGCAGACTGCAGGATAGGCATGATGCTTTCACCGCTCGCGGCCGCGTTCACGTGGTTTTGGGATCGAGAAGCAAAGAGCCGCAGCAACGCGCTGGTGCCATGTTTGAATTTCTGCTGCTGCACATGTCCCAGCGCGCCGCTCCATACCAACGCCACTCCTTTCTTTATGTATTTACTGTATTCCAGTGTTGTCTGCGGACCGATGTCGAGGATCATTTGATGCGATTTGACCTTGTCGGGCTTCACGCATTCAGCGTTTCCTGAAGGGTCAGAAGAAACAACCACGTCGATCGGCAGCTGGATTTTAGATTTATAATCACGCCACAGTTTTTTGATCGTGGCAGAGTTAGCCTTGGGGTCAACGATAGATTTACCGATCTCGAATCCGCGCAGCTTAAAAAACAGATTAGCAATACCGCCGCCAACCAGGACAACGCTGGCTCTCGGGATCAGCTTCTCAAGTGCGGCTTCTTTGCCCGCGATTTTAGTACCCCCAAGAATCAGCACCAGTGGTTTTTTTTCTCTACTCAAAAATGAATCAATATTTTTCTTGGTCCGGTTGTACTCAAGGCCATTTTGGGAATGCATACTGCCGGCAATCGCATGGGTCGCGTCTTCATCACTGCCAAAATCATCGTTAACAAATTCTTCTCCGAGCTTCACAATCGTGCTGATTTGCTCTTTGGACAGCAAATTGAGATTTTCAACGACAGCAATATCCCCTGCTCGCATTTGCGCAAGCAGCTTTCCGCTTGGCGCAAAATATAAATGTGGAACGTCGTACTCTGGAAGCTTTGGGACATCGTCATGCAGCAGAATGAATTTGCGGCGCATGGCTTCTGCCAACAGGCCGGCATGGTTAGCAAGGCTTATCTTGTCGAAAAAGGACACAGCAATAACTTTGTTTTTGCTGCTTGCCAGCGACTCCAGAGTCGGCAACATATTCTCTATCGGCAGCAAAAAATCCACCAGCACCAAAACTCTTTTGTTTGAAATATTAAGCTTTCTTGTAACTGTCTTCGTCATGTTCCTAGTGTAGTATGATAGACTAGTCTATCATACTACGAGGTTGATAATACGAATTACGAATTTCATCTACTTTTAAATTCATTTGGTAAATTTTAGAGTGGATATAATTTGTCTTATGTATAAATCCTGACCATCAAAACCACTATATCCATTGGAACTTAAATCACTGGTCTCTCGGTCATTTAATCCAAAAACCATAACAAATTTTTTGGAAGGTTCCATCAGTGAAGTTAAATTTCCTAACCCGCCATATCTCTGGGGACCATTTATGGGAAACATTATCTCAATATCATTTATAAGGCCGATTTGGTACAATCTTACAGAACTATCATCAATATACTTTTTGTACCAATCGCGCAGAGACAAGTTGTCCGGATTTTTTCCAATCGTTACATAAAAATTGTCGAAATATACGCTATCAAATGTGCCTTTCGCATTAGTACCTGTCCCATGAGATGATGGCCCGAAATCAAACCGTGGATATCTAAATTCGAATCCATAATTATCATTCTGATAAATCCTCCATTCTGAGAAATCAAATTTTGGAACTGTTATTCGTGTTTTTGCCAACGGTTCCGAAGCTTCTGTTCCGGGTTCAACAAATTTAAAAGTGGTGATAACTGGGACAAAATTGTTTTCATAGTTGCCGATAAAAGTGAAGATAAAAATTGTATTATCTTTTTTTAAGATTTTCTGGAAACTGACTGAACTTTTATCTCCATTCAATGAATTGTAGCAATCCTGCAGATTTTTGTGTCCGAAAATGCAATATTGCGTAACTTGAATAGGCATATTGCCAACATCCTCTCTATAAACCCCCATTACCGCACCTGGATCAAGCTTATATGTCCATGTGTCTTTATATGCTTCATCCAAGGATTTATCAGATTTTTCCACAGACAATGTTAATTCCATGTAATGGCCTTCTCCGCGAATTGCAAAAATAGTATCGGGCCTATTGTGAATTTCGCCTATCAAAGTTTTTGGGTATTTTATCTCAAATCCATACTCCTCATTGCGGTAAGTTTTCCAATCAGCAGTTTGGTCTGTTCGCACTTCACATCGCTCCCCCGAGTCGCATCGTGTCCCTGACAAATTTCTCTCAAACGGCCAAGATTGATTAACTTTAGCCCAAGTGCCATATCCGGCCACACTTAAAAAAACAAGAATAATCGCCATCCCTACAGCCGTATGAATCTTATGATGCGGATCAAGCTTCGGCGGACCTACATTAATCGTCTGATCGAATTTCTCTGTTTCCTGCTCCATATTCCATGCGTAGTTTCCTGGACTACTCCAGTATACTATGTGTTTAATAATACTGATTTTCTTTTCTGTCTTTTCTTGTAACCTTTGTAGGCAGTCAAAGCTCCGAATTTTATCAACTCTGCGCCAATCAGAGTCCTCTTAGTAAGCTGTGTGCGCTCTGCTATACCAATTCTTTCTTTCAGCCGTTCCAGATATTTTTTATCTATCTCTTTTAACTTTTCGATTAAAAATTTGAAGTTATCCTCGTAGCCGTCATAGGTTTCTATCCAATCATATACAGTCTTTTTTGACACGGCATTCAGCCTGACTAGTTGGATGATTTCCAAATCGCTGTCAGCGAGTTTCAACAGCTCGAGACGCTTTGCTAACATCAGTATCTCAGTAGGTGTCAAAAATTTCGACAGAAACCTTTTTATTTCATTGCGATCTTCAAGCAAAGTGAACGCATTCCACAACTGGCCAATTAGTTCTTTGGTCCGCTTATCATCAAGACTATACTGTGAGACTTTCGCCATTTTGTTTTTTGCCGGAGTATACTGGAGTAGTCCAGTATACTCCGCATTGATTTAATACACGGTTTCCATTTGTAGACTGCAGTTTTGCGAGATCCAGCCGCGGTCAAACTCTGCGAGCTCGCGGCGCTGGTTTTGGTAAACGTAATACTGCCGTGGAACATCATCTGATCCAATGGGTCCTGGCATTGCGTTATTGTACCATTTTTCAGGGCAGGCTTTAATAAGAGCTTTTACGACACTCTCGCTGGGACATTTGGCGAATTGACAGGACGGTCCAGTACGGCCAACCTGACTGCCGTCTGGACAGACCTTTGCCTCAAGCGTGCACATTCCACCCCGGTATTCATCCAAAGGCTTTTGAATAGCCTGATACCAAACATAATTCCCAACGCCAAGAACAACCGAAGAAATAAAGAATAGCGCAATGATCGGATGTACCTGATGGTAGGGATTGATCCGGCCCAGCTCTTTTGCGTATTGTGGGGGAATTGGTTGCGGCATTAAATTCTATTTCGTGAGTTTGAATGAAGCCAGGATTTTTTTGCCAAGATCACTATTGGCGATTTCAACTAGCGCCATCGTTCCGGAATCTTTGGGGATCATGTACAGAGTGTGGTTTTTGTACTCTCCTCTGCCAGCGGCCGTCGAAACAATCTTGCCATCGAGTACTGGCTTTTCTGGGACAAGCACATAGTTTGGCAAAACATCGTTGAGCCACTGCTGGCTCACGCTAGAGACTTCCATGGAATGGATAAGGACGACGGGGGGGGTATTTGTGGCGGCCCCTTTCTGGGTAAATTTCACCACAGCGTCAGGCTGCACGGTGACGAGAACGTCTTCCGGATATTTTACGGAGAATCCATGTTGCCCGCTGCTATAAGTTTTCCACTCGGAAACCGTATCTTTTGGCGTGAAGAAATTGAATGAGTAAAGAATCTGATCCGCAACTTTTTCGGCAAGCGTGCTCCAGTAGAACTGATAAACTGCTTTGTCGCGGCCCAAAAACACATAACTATCAAATACTCTTTTATCTGAGCTGTAGATTTTTATTCCGCCGCCGGGCACTTCCTCAACCAAGAAATTACTTTTGTAATTGGAGCTTGTCTTCCACCAATTGGTCATGCTCAGAGACTGCGGATTGTCCTGAATGGATAGAGTCATGCCGGCAAAGTCCTTGGATTTTGCAACCGGCGTGAGCTGCAATGTTTTGGAGGTAATGTTGAAGGCCGCGGTAAATTCGCTGGGATATTCCAGCGCAAATCCGAGTTCTTCATTGCGGTACGCTTTCCAATCCGAAATATCCACCAAAGATTTTTGCGCTTTGCTTCCCTGGTACGGATAGTACGCGTCATCATAATTATAGCTTTTTGACCAAACAGTGTATCCGACAGCTGTGGCGACGGCGACGATGAACGCCAGCGCTGGCACGGCGCGGATATGGAGATGAAAATGCCCTTTTTTGTTTTGCATATTTTCCTTTCATGCCCTCCCCCATGTTAAGGGGGAGAAAATAATGTATTTTATTCAGTAACCACGGAAATTTGTTCAACGAGACGGTTCGCGTAGCCCCATTCGTTGTCATACCAGGCCATAACCTTTACGAGATCGCCGTCCACAACTTTGGTAAGACCGAGATCCATGATCGCGGAATGTGAATTGCCAATGATATCAGAAGAAACAATTGGGTCGTCAGTGGCCTCGAGCACGCCTTTGTAGCGAGGCTTGCCCGCTTCTTCTCTGAAAGCTTTATTTATTTCTTCGACAGTAACCTTGCGGCCCACAAGAAAAGTAAAATCCGTGAGCGAGCCAGTGATGGTCGGCACCCTGATGGCTAGCCCATCAAATTTGCCCTTGAGTTCCTTGATCACCTCGGTTACTGAAACTGCGGCTCCCGTAGTTGTCGGCACAATGTTGCTGGCGGCGGCGCGCGCGCGCCTTAAATCTTTGTGCGGGCCATCCTGCAGATTCTGGTCCTGGGTATAGCTGTGGATCGTGGTCATCATCGCTTTCTTGATGCCGAAATTATCAAGGATGATTTGCGCCACCGGGCCAAGGCAGTTGGTGGTGCAGGACGCGTTGGAGATCACGCTGTCCTCCGCATAGTTAACATCGTTCACGCCCAGCAGATAGGTCTGGATGCCGCCTGTCCCTTGGGTTGGCGCGGATACGATGACGCGCCTCGCTCCAGCTGCCAGATGCATTTTGGCGGCCCCGTCCTTGACGAAAAAGCCAGTACATTCCAGCACGACGTCAATCTTTTTTTCTTTCCATGGCAGTTTGGATGGATCTTTTTCCGCCAGAACCGGGATGACTTTTTTGTCCACAATCAAAAAACCTGGTTCAGATTTTACGTCTTTGTCGTACACGCCGTAAGCCGTGTCGTATTTGAGGAGGTGCGCAAGGGTTTTGGAATCAGTCAGGTCATTAACCGCGACAATATCAATGTGTTTTGATTCGGACGCGATCTTGAAAGCTGATCTTCCGATTCGACCAAATCCATTTATTGCCACTCTTATTTTAGACATCAATTATATCCTTTTAGGCTGATAATTTTTTGGAGCCTTTTTTAACAAATCTAACAGCTGTTTTTTTGTAAGCAATCCTTTTTGCGCGCCGGTGTACTGCACGACAGACATCGATTCTATCGGTGCCCAGCGAGCTGCCTCGGTAACAGGCAAGCCATATATCAGCGCGGCCATAAATCCAGTGGACGAAGCATCCCCTGCTCCAGTGCGCTCAAACGGCGGAGCCGGATCAGGATAAATCGGCATAGAATATTGATTTGCGCCGTCAGATACAAACGATCCGTCTGGGCCATCGGTAATTAAAATTATTTTCGGTCCCAGCTTGTGAAGACCCGCAAACAGTGTTTTGGGGTCGCGTGATTTCTCAGACAAGATTTTTTGCGCTTCTTCGCGGTTCACAAACAACACGTGAGTGTTCCGGTAAATATTGCGAAGTTTTTGGGTGCCAAGTTTGAGCTGAAATGTCCCAGGGTTGAAACCCATTTTGATGGTTGGGCGCTTTTCAAGATACGCCGCTAGCTTTTGGTGAAACGGCAACGTGTTTTCTGCCATCGACGAGAAATAAACCCATTCTGTTTCGCCGA